>NZ_POUC01000391.1 GCF_002891435.1 Streptomyces cahuitamycinicus | reverse complement strand
AGATGTGTATAAGAGGACAGGTTACCAGGCCGTGCTGCGCTACCGCGCGCAGGACGGTTCCGAGCAGCAGCTGATCCGGCGTTCGGCGCCGGGCACGCCGCACCCGGAGTGGCAGATCTTCCACGAGCTGCGGGCCATGAACGTGCCCCCGGACCAGGTGCTGGAGCTGCACACGGAGCTGGAGTCGTGCGAGCTGCCGGGCGCGTACTGCGCGCGGATGATCCGGGAGCAGTGGCCCCAGGCGCGCATCACCAGCATCGCCCCGTACGGCACCGACCACGCGAGCCGGCAGCAGGGCATGCAGCAGCTGCTGGCCCACCAGGGCGAGTTGCACCAGGTGGCGGACGGTCCGGCGCGTCCGGCTCCGGTGCGCGCGCCGCTGCCGCCGGTGCAGCCGGTGCCGCCGGTCCCGCCGGAGGCCATCGGGCAGGAGCTGGGGGCCGCGTTCGGGCCGGGGGTGTTCCGCTTCGAGCAGGCCGCCGTGTCGAGGCAGGGTGTGCCGCCGGTGGTGGCGCACACGCTGGTGGCGGCCGGACTGCCGATGGACATGGGCCCGTTCTTCTGGGCGCAGGCCCAGCCGGGGCGGCCCGTTCCGACGCTGGCGGAGCTGGCGGCCGAGCGCGGTGTGCAGCCGGCCGCGGACGCGGGTTCCTATCTGGTGATGGGCAGCGACTTCGGCAAGGCGATCTGCGTGCAGTACGGCACGGCGAACATCGTCGCCGTGCCGGTGGAGGCGGGGCCGGGCGGGGCGCCCGTACCGCCGCAGTTCGTGAACACCGGGCTGCCGGAGTTCGCCCGCTGCCTGGCGCTGCTCGGGCGGATGTGGCGGTTGCGGTTCGGGCTGAACCAGGAGCAGGCGGGCCGCTGGACCGTCGACTTCCAGGCCCAGCTGGCTGCGCTCGATCCGGCGGCGCTGGGGTCGCCGGAGAGCTGGTGGTCGGTGCTGCTGGAGCAGATGTGGGACGGACTGCTGTGAGCCGTCGCCGCTGAGGTGCCGCAAGGAGCCGGGTTCGGTCGCTCGTACGACCGGCCCGGCTCTTCTCATGCCCGCGCCGGACATCTTCTCGTCGGGCTGTCACAACTTCCTGTGCCGCTCCGTCAGTGTGGCGACAGCGATGCACCGCCGACACAGGAGGCAGAGATCATGCAGGCACGGATGACGAACCCGGCGTACGTCCTTTCCGGCGCGATGAAGGGCATCGGCACCCTCTTCCAGGCGATCGGGGAGAGTGGTCTGGCGCAGGACGTGGTGGAGTTGGCCGGGCTGCGCGCCAGCCAGATCAATGGCTGCGGTGCCTGCGTGCACGGGCACGTCGCCAACCTCCGCAAGGCCGGGGTGAGCGAGGAGCGCATCGCGGCCGTCGCCGCGTGGCGGCACGCGCCCTTCTTCTCGGACGCCGAGCGCGCGGCTCTGAAGCTGACGGAGGCGATGACGCGGCTTTCCGACCTCTCGGGGGAGTCGGTGCCGGACGCGCTGTGGGACGAGGTGGCCGACCACTTCGACGAGAAGGAACTCTCCGCGCTGATCCTGACCGTCGCGGTCACCAACATGTTCAACCGCATCAACACGACCATCCAGGAGCCCGCGGGCACCACCTGGGGCTGACGGCCGCCGGTTCGGCCGCTGGACCCCTGAGATGTGAGCGGAGTGTCGCGTTATGAACGCTTCCGTCTGATCCACCAAGATGTGCGCTAAATCATCCTATTTCTAGCGCGACTTCACGTCGGTGTGGTGGAGAGGGGTCCGGATGAGCAGCGCGACGGTGTCACCGCACGGCTTCACGGCCGTGCGGGGGCGCGGTTACCGTCCCGAGCAGGCCGACGAGTACGCCGAGGCCCTCTCCGCGGACCGGGACGCGGCCTGGGAGAGAGCCGCCCGCCTGACGGTGCTCGCCCGGCGGATGGACGAGGAACTGGCACGGCTGCGCGAGGCCGTGGCCCGGCTGCCTCCGCAGAACTACGAGACGCTCGGGGAGCGGGCGCGGCGGCTCTTCGAACTCGGTGAGCAGGAGGCCGCGGCCGTACGGGAGGGGGCGCGGGAGGAGGCGGGCCAACGCGTGGACGGGGCACGGGCGTCCGCAGCCGGCGTGCATGACTCCGCTCGGGCGCACGCCGAAGCCGTACGCGCCGACGCCGACGAACGCGCCCGTCAGCGGCTGCTGGCCGCGCACGCCGGGGCCGACGAGACCCTGGGCGCGGCCCGGCGCGAGGCGCAAGAGCATCGGGGCGAGGCGCTGGCCGCCTTGCAGGAGATGCGGCAGCGCACCTCCGGGATGCTGGCCGAGCAGGACAAGGAACGCGCCGAGCGGTGGGCGGAGACGGAGCGGGAGGAGGCCGCCCGCGAAGCGGCGCTCGAAGCGCACCACGACGAGGCGGCGACGCGCGCCGAGGCAGTACTGTCCGAGGCGGAGCAGGCCTTCGCCGACGCGGAGGACGCCGCGCGTGACCTGGAGGAAGAGGCCCACGCCCACGCGGCGGAACTGGTCGCCCGGGCCCGGGAGCACGCGGAGGCCGTGGAGGCGGAGACGGACCGGCTCCTGCGCCTGCACGCCGGCCGACGAGACGACGCCCTCGCCCACATCGACCGCGTCCACACCAGCCTGACGGCGTGGGCGGGGCGGGCGGCGGCGGAGTGACACGTCGACGAGTGCACGCCTGCCGGTCGGCGCGGTCGGCCCGTGTACCGCCCGTCGCCGGGCACGGGTGACGCACGAGACCTGCCCCCGCCGGTACGAGTGCCGCCCCCCTCATCGCCTGCATGGCGGAGGCGGCACTCGTACGCGCCCACGCGCTGCGGCGTGCGGGCAGGCCGGCGGGGGTGTGGCGTCAGGTGTCCTTGCGTACCGCGCCCGCCAGGATCCAGCCCTCGACCGCCTCGTACTGGTGGCGCTGCTCCTCCGACTTCCGGCGGCCGGAGGCGATCGTGCCCAGCCAGCCGCAGGCGAAGCCCAGGGGTATCGAGAGCAGGCCCGTCGTGGTGAACGGGAACCAGTTGAAGTCGGCTTCGGGGAAGGCGGAGAGGGGTGAGCCGGAGACCAGGTTGGTGCCCGGCATCAGCGCCAGGACCGCCAGGGACCCGCCGATGAGCGTGCTGAGCAGGCCCGCTCGTGTGAAGCGGCGCCAGAACAGGCTGTAGACCAGCGCGGGCGCGATGGCCGAGGCGCCCAGGCAGAAGGACAGCGTCACCAGCCATTGCAGGCTGCGGTGCTGGACCTGGGTGGCCAGGAGGATCGCGGGGACGCCCACGGCCAGGGCCGACAGCCGTGCCACGGTCATCTCGCGCCGGGGCGACATCTCCCGCACCCGGGCCGCGAACACGTCGTGCGCGAGGGAGTTGGCGCAGGCCAGGATCATGCCGGCGACGGAGGCGAGCAGGGTGAGGAAGACCGCCGTGGTGACGGTCGTGAACAGGAACGTCTCCGCCGACGACACGTCCCCTCCGAACGCGGCCTGCGAGCCCAGCAGATACGCCGTGTTGCCCTGCGGGTCGACCTGCGCGATCAGCTCCCGTCCGACCAGTGCCGTCGCGCCGAAACCGACGACCGTGATGACCAGCACGAACAGGGCCACGCCCGACACCGCCCAGGACATCGAGCGCCGCACCTGCCGGGCGCTGGAGGCCGTGTACATGCGCATGGTGACGTGCGGCAGGACGCCACCGCCGAGGACCACCGTCAGCTGCGCGGTGATCATGTCCAGGTCGGGGCTGGGGCCGCCCGCGAACTGCAGGCCCGAGGAGAGGAACGCCGATCCGACGCCGCTCTTCTGGGCGGCCGCGTCGAACAGGGCTCCCGGGTCCCAGTCGAACCGGTGCAGGATCAGTAGCGCGACCACCATGCCGGAGCCGAGCAGCATCACGATCTTCAGGATCTGGATGAGGGCGGTGCCCTTCATCCCGCCGATCGCCGCGTAGCTGATCATCAGCGCGCCCACGCCGATGATGCAGCCCGTCTGCAGTGACTCGCCGGAGAAGCCGAGGATGAACGCCATCAGCTGCCCGGTCCCCGCCAGCTGGACGAGCATCAGCGGCACCAGTGCCGCCAGGGTCACCGCACAGGCCGCGATGCGGACGGCGCGTCCCGGCATCCGACGGGTCAGTGCGTCGCCCATGGTGAACCGGCCCGCGTTGCGCAGCGGTTCGGCCAGCAGGAACATCAGCAGCATCAGGGACAGGGCCGTACTCAGCGCAAGCACGATCCCGTCGTAGCCGAACAGGGCGATGACGCCGCCGGTGCCCAGGACGGTCGCGGCGGAGACGTAGTCACCGGCGATCGCCAAACCGTTGCGCATGGGGGACAGGGAGCTGTAGCCGGTGTAGAACTCGTCCAGGTCGTCCCGGTCCGGGCCCGTCATCACGCACAGCAGCAGCGTGATCGTGGCGACGGCGGTGAAGCCGACGAGGGACATCGCCTGGGCGTTGACGCTGAAAACGGTGGTCACCGTGCTCCCTCCCGCTTCGCGTCCAGCTCGGCATGCTTGCGTATCCGGTCCGCGATCGGGTCGACGCGGCGGCGGGCCGTCTGCTCGTACAGGGCGATCGCCAGCCAGGTCACGGGGACTTGGACGAGAGCCAGCAGCAGGCCGGTGGGCAGGCCGTCGGTGACGGTGCTCGTCATGAACGAGGGCGCGAACGCCGACAGGATCAGGAACAGGACGAAGTAGCCGAGTGCCGTGAGTGTGGCCACGCGCCGCTGCCGGCGGTAGGCGCCGCGCAGCAGCCGCAGGTCGCTGTGGTGTCCGAGCGCGGCGTGGCGGTGGGGACGCCGTCCGGCCGGTTCGGGAGCCTCCCGCGCTGCCCAGGGATAGGTGTCGTACGTGTACGGGTCGTAGGACATCCCGGTACTCCTTGCGAGGATTGGATCCGGTGCGGCGGGCCGCAGGGAGGTGGGGGGCGGGAGCCACGCAGGCTACTTCGGAGTAGGGGTTCTGCGCGAGGGTTTCGGCAAACTGATCGGTCGGTACGCGCTTACCTCTCCGACCTCGGGTGTTACCCGCGTTTACGCGGATGGCCGGGGGTTTCCGGTGGGTCACCGGCGGTGGATCAGCGCCACCGGCGCGGGCACTTCGGCGTGGTCGTCGACCATCGCCCGGAAGACCAGTCGCCGGTCGGTCCGGTGCGGGACCGAACTACCCGCGAGGATCGTGACGTTGACGCCGACACTGCCTCAGGCCCAGGGGCCGTCGGGGGCGGCGGCGAGGTGCCGTCGTTCGTAGCGGACTCCCGGGCGTCCACCCACCGTCGTGTTCTCCACCCGGACGAAGCCGCTGCGGGTCAGGACCTTCATGGAAGCCGGGTTGTCCAGGGTCGTGACCGCGGTGAGGGACGTCAGGCCGTAGTCGGTGGCGGCCAGTCGGCACACCGTCGCGACCGCCGCCGTCGCCACGCCCCGGCCGGAGGCCTGTTCGGCGATGCGATAGCCGAGTTCGGCGCTGCCGTCCACCAGGTCCACCAGGTTCACCCGGCCGATCAGCTCGCCGTCCTCCCCGAGGACCACGTGGAAACGGCACACGCGCGCGTGCTGCTCGTCGAGGAGCGCCTGGAGGCGTGCGGCGAACCCCGCCGCCGTGAAGAAGGCGTCCCCGCGGTCCGGCACCGTGCGGGCGAAGTACGCCCGGTTCTCCCGCTCGAACGCCAGCAGCGCGTCCGCGTGATCCGCCCGGAGGGGCTCCAAGGTCACCATGGGCGGGAGGATACGGACGGTCAGTCCTTCAGCACCGGGAATTTCCGGGGCGCGAGGAACAGCAGCACCAGGAACGCCAGGGCCGCCGCGCACGCCGCGCCCAGGTAGACCGCGTGCACCGCTTCGGCGATCGCCCGCCGGGTCGCCTCCGGCGCGCTGCCCGAGTCGAGTGCCCGCGTCACCGAGTCGAGGTCGCACGCGCCGCCGAGCCGCGCGGCCAGCACCCCGTTGGCGACCGCGCCGAACACCGCCGCGCCGATCGTCTGGCCGGTCTGGCGGCAGAACAGCACGGACGCGGTCGCCGTACCGCGCTCCGCCCACCCCACCGTCGACTGCACACCGACGATGAGCGGCAACTGGAACAGGCCCAGCGCGGCGCCAAGCAGCAGCATCAGCAGCGTCGGCTGCCACGCCTGCCCGGGGTAGGGCAGAAAGGGGAAGGCGAAAAGGATCAGTGAGGCCGTGCCGATGCCCAGCATCGCCGTGTTGCGGAAACCGATCCTGCGGTACACGTGCTGGCTCAGCGCCGCCGACACCGGCCAGCTCAACGTCCAGACGGACAGGACGAAACCGGCGGCCACGGGCGCGAGGCCCAGCACCGACTGGGCGTACGTGGGCAGGAAGACCGACGGCGCGACCATCAGCAGGCCCAGCGCGCCCAGGGCCAGGTTGACCGCGGCGATCGTACGGCGCCGCCACACCCAGCCCGGGATGATCGGCTCCGCCGCCCGGCGCTCCACCAGCACCACGACCGCGACCAGGGCGAGTCCCGCACCGAACAGGGCCAGTGAGGGCGCCGAGAACCACGGCCACGCCACGCCGCCCTGCACCAGGGCCGTGAGCAGAACGCCGCCGCAGGCGAACACCGTGAGCGCCCCCGCCCAGTCCACGCGCGCGTGCGGGGCGGTTTCCCGCTCCGGCTCGTGGAGGTGACGCACGATCAGCCACAGCGCGAGCGCGCCGATCGGCAGGTTGATCAGGAAGATCCAGCGCCAGTCCGCGTAGGCGGCGAGCACCCCGCCGAGACCGGGGCCGGCGACCGCGGAGACCGCCCACACCGTCGACAGCTTCGACTGGATCTTCGGGCGGTCCTTCAGCGGATACAGGTCGGCGGCGAGTGTCTGCACCGTGCCCTGCAGCGCACCGCCGCCCAGACCCTGCACGATGCGGAAGGCGATGAGCGCCCCCATGTTCCACGCCAGCGCGCACAGCAGCGACCCGAGGAGGAAGAGCACCGACCCCGCTATGAGGACCGGCTTGCGGCCGAAGGTGTCGGAGAGCTTGCCGTACAGGGGCAGGGTGACGGTCACGGCCAGCAGATAGCCGGAGAACAGCCAGGAGAAGACGGAGAAACCGCCCAGGTCCCCGACGATCTGCGGGACGGCGGTCGAGACGATGGTCGCGTCGAGCGCTGCCAGCGCCATCGAGAGCATCAGCGCCGCGACGACGGCTCCGCGCCGGCCGGCCGAGGCGGGACGCGCGGCCTCACGTTCCGCGGAACTGGTGCTGCCCACTCCGGTCCTCCCCCTCGCCCCGGCCACGCCTCGCCACGGGCCCCGTCGCTCATGTCTGCCCCTTGCACCTACTTGCCGCGGACAGCTTCCCACTTGACCCTTACGCGGCGGGAGGGTGGAGCCTGAGTGAGCTCACGGGTGGAGGCGACCCTGATGCGGCCTCCACCCTGCGGTGGACTGCCCCTAGGGGTACCTCCGTACTACGACCTGGGGAGGGTTCGTACCGACGGAGGACGAGAGGGGCGGGGGTGCGTCCTTAACC
>NZ_POUC01000390.1 GCF_002891435.1 Streptomyces cahuitamycinicus | reverse complement strand
CAGTTGAAGTGGCGGCACGGGGGCGAGCCGGTGCCCGGGGCCCGGTGACCGGTACGGCTGATTCGGGTGGCGGCGCGGGAGCTGTGGTGCTCGGGACTCGGGACTCGGGACTCGGGACTCGGCTCAGGGCTCGGAGCTCGAGACTCGGAGCTCGGGACTCGGAGCTCGGGACTAACGGCTCGGTGAACATACGAGGGCGGCGGAGGAGCCGCGACTCCGGCGGCCTGATGTCCAGGACTCGGTGGTCGCTACGGCCGGCCTGGAGGGGCGGGGTATGGCGGTCCGGGGCTCCGTGATCGTCCGGGCGGTCGTCCGGCCTGCTGGGCGATGGCAGGTTCAGGGCGAGCACCGGGACGGGTGAGGGCGCCCTGACGGCGGACCGGTCGGTCCTGGCCGGATCTCGCAACCCGGCGTTGCCCTCTATCCCACACAACAACGGCGGCCCACCTGCGCAATCGCAGGTGGGCCGCCGGTCCGGGTGGGCGATACTGGGTTCGAACCAGTGACCTCTTCGGTGTGAACGAAGCGCTCTCCCACTGAGCTAATCGCCCGGACGCAGAGAGAACATTACCCCATGTCAGTGGGTGCCTGTGACGCTCACTGGTCCTTGATCTTCCACGGCATGGTCATGCCGAACTTCCACAGGTAGATGCCGGCCAGCACACCGATGATCACCAGTCCGATCGACGTCAGGATGATGTTGCGGCGCCGCACCTTGGGATCGAGCGCGCGTTGCGCCGCCTCGGTGACCTTCCGCTTGGTCCAGCGAAGCACCAGCTGAGCCCAGACGAACTCCGTCGCCCAGATCGCCATGCCGCCGAAGATCACGACCCACCCCGGTCCAGGCAGGGGCAGCATGATGATCCCGGTCACGACGACCGCGAGCCCGATGATGAAGACGCCGACCTGCCAGCTGAGGTGCAGCGCCCGGCGGGCCTTGATGAATTCCGGCGCGCGCGAGCCGAGCCCGCGGTCCTGCTCGCCGTGCGCTTCGCCCGTCCCCGTCTTGTTCGACGCCACGGCCACCTCGCCCGGCTCGTTACTCCCCGTATTCATACGGCCAAACACTACCCGAGCGAAACCGGTCACCGGAATGGACGCAGGACACGAACGATCGCTCGGCCGGAAGAGTTACGTAAAGGCACGCAAAACACTCAGAGGGGTTTACAACGGCACCGTAGGTGGCATGTCGATTTCGCCGACGTGCGAATCCCCGAGCGCACACTGAGCGAAAGGCCCTGGCGCTTATGAACACCACGGTCAGCTGCGAGCTGCACCTGCGCCTCGTTGTGTCGAGCGAGTCCTCCCTGCCTGTCCCCGCAGGCCTGCGGTACGACACGGCCGACCCCTACGCCGTGCACGCCACCTTCCACACCGGAGCCGAGGAAACCGTCGAGTGGGTGTTCGCCCGCGACCTCCTCGCCGAGGGGCTTCACCGCCCCACGGGCACCGGCGACGTCCGCGTCTGGCCGTCGCGCAGTCACGGCCAGGGCGTCGTGTGCATCGCCCTGAGCTCGCCGGAGGGCGAGGCCCTGCTCGAGGCCCCGGCACGGGCCCTGGAGTCCTTCCTGAAGCGGACCGACGCCGCCGTGCCGCCCGGCACGGAACACCGGCACTTCGACCTCGACCAGGAGCTCTCGCACATCCTGGCGGAGAGCTAGGGCGAGGCCCCCACAAAGCCGCCCGGCGCCGTCGACTCGGGGAGACGGCTCGGGCCCGGACAACCGCATACGGGATGACACCGGCGCCGGCACCGCGGATCACGCGGTACGGCGCCGGTTCGCGTGGCAGTCCCCTCCCCCGGGTGTCGCACCACACGGGGAACCCCGGCGGGCCGGGTGGCGTTGTATTCGAAGCCATGTACGGGCATGAGGCGGCCCGGCGGAGGCGGAGCCGTTACCATCGGCCAGCATCGGCGGGCGCCCGCCCGACCCTCAGGCCAGGGAGCGAATCGTGCTGATCACCCACGACACCCGGTGCGCCCTCGACACCGTGGTCGATCTGGTGAACACCGCACCGGAGGAGGACACGGCGCCGGACGGACTGCCGGACGTGGCGACCCTCGCGGACTTCGTGCGAAACCACGAGATCAGCGACGTCGGAGTGCTCTCGGAGTTCGACCTCTCCGCGGTGCGCAAGATCCGCGGGCGTTTCGCCTCCGTCTTCGCCGCCCCGGACACCCGGGCCGCCGCCGGCACGATCAACGAGCTGGTCGCAGCCGCCGGCACGACGCCCAGGCTCACGGACCACGACGGCTACGACTGGCACGTGCACTATTTCGCACCCGGTGCCTCCGTCGCCGATCACCTGGCCGCCGACTGCGGCATGGCGCTGGCCTTCTTCGTCGTCGCCGGGGAGCAGGAGCGGCTGCGGCGGTGCGAGGCACCGGACTGCCGGCGCGCCTTCGTCGACCTGTCCCGCAACCGCTCGCGGCGGTACTGCGACAGCCGCACCTGCGGAAACCGCCTGCACGTGGCCGCCTACCGGGCGCGCCGCAAGGAGGCGGCGGGCTGACCCGCGGCTTGCCGGCCCGCGGGGTGTGGAGGATGTCGATGCCGACGCGGTCCCGACGGGTGGCGCCGGGTACCGCGGGTAAGGCTCACAGCAACAGCAGATCGTGCAACGAGGCCATGAGCAGCAGACTCCCGATCACCGCCAGGAAGATCATCAGCGGTGGCTGGGAGAGGGCGAAGAGGCAACCACGTGGCTCGTCCCGCGGGGGACATGGTGCGTCCAGCGGCGGTACGGGGTCGCTCTGTTCCGTCGTGTCCAGCATCTCGCGGCGATGATGACGCAGTCGCCCCGGCCGGCGCGATCAGCGGCCTCGTTCCGTGCGGGAGTGCACCTATTTCGTGAGGTCCGGTTCGGGTTGTGATCATTTCCGCACACCGGCGGACCCACTGTGACGATACGGCCCCGGGTGGGGCTGCCGTCATATGCCGTGCTTCTTGAGGATGGCCTCGATGTCGCTGAAGTCGTCGTCGCGGGACGCCGGCCTGGTCGCCGGACGGGAGCCCTGGCCCAGGGAAGGCGCCGAGGCGGGGGCCACCGTGTCGGGCCGGTCGGCGGCACGGGCCGCCGCCCTGCGCTCCTTGCGGGTGCCGCCGCGGCGGCGCTCCACGGTTCGTGTGGTCATGAAGAGCACCCATGCGAGGCCGAGCACCCCGAACCCGGCCCAGGCCGTCGGGCTGAACGCGGTGTCGGCCAGCCACTCGACGACCCCCGTCATCACGAGGCCGATCGGGACGAGGGAGTAGGCCGCGACACGGACCGCGGCGAGGTAGCGCTTGCGGTACGCCGTGACGATCGCAATGCCCAGGCCCGCCGCGGACACGGCGGAGCAGACGGTCTCGGCAATCATCCGGTCCTCCAGGCGTGGCGCGGTCGGGTCGGGACACTTCGTCCCTTCCATCCTGCACCCGCCGTACCCCGGCGGGCCATGCTCCGGCCCGACATCAGGGAGATCTCCGGGTCACCTCCTCCGCAGGTGCCGGTGCGGGCTGCACCCCGGCCGCGGCTGCTGGGAGACTGTCGGCATGAGCGACTCCTCCCCCGACCGTTCCGCCGCCCCCGTCCTCGAGGTCTGGTGCGACCTCCAGTGCCGGGACTGCCGTACCGCGCTGGACGACCTCCGTGCCCTGCGCGCCCGCTACGGCGACCGTCTGGAGCTGCGGCTGCGGCACTTCCCGCTGGAGAAGAACAAGCATGCCTTCGCCGCCGCCCAGGCCGCGGAGGAGGCGTGGGAGCAGGGCCGGGGGTGGCCGTACGCCGAGGCCTTGCTGGGGCGGGTCGAGGAGCTGGCCCGTGAGGGAGAACCCTTCCTGGTCGAGGTGGCCCGCGAACTGGACATGGACGCCGAGGAGTTCGACACCGCGCTGATCGACGGCCGGCACATCCTGATCGTGGACGCCGACCAGGCCGAGGGCAAGGCGATCGGTGTGACCGGCACCCCGACGTACGTCATCGGCGGGGAGCGGCTCGACGGCGGCAAGAGCCAGGAGGGGCTGCGCGAGCGGATCGAGGAGATCGCGGACCGGCTGCTGGCCGGGCAGGAGCACTGATCACCCGCACCCGGCCTTCGGCTCCCGGGCCGCTACAGCAACGGTTTGTACAGGGCGTACCGCTCGGTCTCGTAGCCGAGTGAGGCGTAGAGCCGCTCGGCCGGGGTGTTGCCCGCGAAGACGTTGAGGCCGAGGGTCCGCCTGCCCTCGGCGATGGTCTGGGCCTCGGCCAGCAGCATCAGGGTGCGGCCGTGGCCCTTCCCGCGGTGGGCGGCTTCGGTCTCCACGTCGAAGACGAAGGCGCTGCTCTCGCGCACCGCGAGCCACAGCGTTCCCACGGGCGTCCCCAGGTGTTCGACGACGCTGACGAGCATGCCCGGGGTGGCGAGGCCGTCGGGCAGCAGGGTCGCGTGGTCGCGCTCCGACTTGACCCGGGCCTCGGCCTCCGGGACCCCCCGGTCCATCCAGCTGCGCGCGTAGTGCTCCTTGCCCTTCTCCAGCCAGGGACCGAACTCCGCCTCGGTCATGGGCCGGGCGCGGCTGCCCTCCGGCAGCTCCGGCGGGGTGTCGCCGAGCTGCTTCTCCAAGCCGCGGTTGCGGACGACGTACCCGAGCGCCGTGGCGAGCCGGAGTCCCGCCTCGGACGCGGCGGGGACCACCGCCTCGATGCGACGGCACCCCCAGCCGCGCGCCACCTCCTCGGCGGCGAGCGCGGCGACCGTGCCCCGGCCCCGTCTGCGGTCCGCCTCATCGATGTGCAGCTTCGTGATCCGGGCCACCGCGGTGCCGAACACGGGATGTGTGTCGAGGTGTATCGCGCCCACGGGACGACTGTTCACGCATACCCGGTAGCGGCGTGAGCGCGTCCCGTCGGCGTTCTGCTGAAGCGGCTCGGTCGGCCGCAGGGTCGTGGTCATCAGGGGTGTTCTACCCGCAACCGGGGTCCCGTTCAGCCGAATTCGCCGGGGCTGTCAGGGGTCGAGGTCGTGCCCCGCACGCTCCTCGAAGATCCGCATGGCCTTGGCGGTCACCGGGCCCGGCGCGCCGGGCAGCTCACGGCCGTCGACCCGGTGCACGGCCTGCACGTCCCGCAGGGTGGACGTCAGGAAGACCTCGTCCGCCCGCTCCAGCACGTCGAGTGGCAGATCGGTCTCCTCGGCGCCGGTCCATTCGGCCGTCAGCGCCCGCGTGATGCCCGCGAGACAGCCAGAGGCGAGCGGCGGGGTGTGGATCTCGCCGTCGAGGACGACGAAGACGTTCGACCCGGTGCCCTCGCACAGCTGCCCCACTGTGTTACCGAACAGGGCCTCGGACGCTCCCCGTTCGCGCGCTCGGGCGAGGGCGACGACGTTCTCGGCGTACGAGGTGGTCTTGAGGCCGGTGAGCGCGCCGCGCTCGTTGCGGGTCCAGGGGACCGTGATCACGGCGGTGGAGTCGGGGCGGCGGGTCGTCTCGCCGAGGGCGACGACGAGGGTGGGGCCGTGCTCGCCGCGGTCGGATCCGAGGGGGCCGTGGCCGCCGGTGTAGGTGATGCGGAGGCGGCCGAGCGGCGCGGGGTTGGCTTCGAGGACGGCGGCGCAGGCGCGGCGCACCTCGTCGTGGTCCGGATCCGGCAGGCCGAGGCCGCGCGCGGACCGGGTCAGCCGGTCGAGGTGCCGGGTGAGCGCGAAAGGCCGGCCGTCCACGGCCTTGACCGTCTCGAAGATGCCGTCGCCCACGGTCAGCCCATGGTCGAAGACGGAGACGCGGGCGGACTCGGTGTCCTGCAGCCCGCCGTCGAGCCAGATCTTCACGTCAGGTCCTCTCAACTCACTTCGTACGTTCCCGACGCTATCGCGAGCAGCCGGGCCGCCTTGAGTTCGGTCTCCCGCCACTCCCCCTCGGGATCGGAGCCCCAGGTGATGCCGGCGCCGGTGCCGAAGCGCAGCATGCCGTCCGCCCGGTCGATCCAGAAGGTGCGGATACCGACGGCCAGCTCTGCGGTTCCCCGGTCGGCGTCGACCCAGCCGATCCCGCCACAGTAGGGCCCCCTGGGCGCCGTCTCCAGCGCGTCGATGATCCGCAGGGCGCTGGACTTGGGCGCGCCCGTGACCGAGCCGGGCGGGAAGGCGGCGTCGAGCAGCTGGGCCCAGCCGGCCCCGTCCGCCAGCTCGCCGCGGACCGTCGAGACGAGATGGACCAGCCCGGGGTGCTTCTCGACGGCACACAGGTCGGGCACCGTCACACTGCCCGTGGCGCACACCCGTCCGATGTCGTTGCGGACCAGGTCCACGATCATCACGTTCTCGGCGAAGTCCTTCTCCAGCAGGTCCGCCTCGGTACGGCCGGTGCCCTTGATCGGCCCGGACTCGACGACCCGGCCGTCGCGCCGCAGGAACAGTTCGGGGGACGCGGTGGCGATCTCGACGCCGTGCCCGGGCAGGCGGATCGTTCCTGCGTAGGGCGCCGGGTTGCCGCGGGCCAGCAGCGCGGTGAGGGCATCCACGTCGGCGCCGGGCGGGACGGGTGCGGACAGCACCCGGCACAGGTTCGCCTGGTAGACCTCGCCGGCCGCGATGTGGTCGCGGATCCGTCGTACGGCGGCCGTGTACGCGGCGCGGTCGAGCGAGGACGTCCAGTCACCGGCGGCCGGCCCGCGCCATGCTCCGGGCACGGGAGCCACCCCGTCCGCCGTCCGGACCTCCGCGAAGCGTGCGCAGGTCAGACGGCCCTCGAAGTCCGCGCAGACGGCCCAGAAGCCGCTGGACTCCAGGGCCTCGGGATCGTCGGTGACGTCGAGGAGCCCGGTGGCGACGCGGTCGCCGAAGCGGGCGAGAGGAGGGAGGTCGAGCACGCAGTCGAGTCTATGGTGGGGCTCTCGCGGGCGACCGGCGGATGTCCGTCGGGTGGCGCTGTGACCTACCTGAGCAGGGGAAGCGCAGCACGCTGCACAAACGCGTTTTTGTACTGGCACCGGAATCCGCTAGAGTTCAACACGTCGCCGGGCCGCGAGGGCGGACCGAAACGACAGGCGGACGTAGCTCAGTTGGTAGAGCGCAACCTTGCCAAGGTTGAGGTCGCGAGTTCGAACCTCGTCGTCCGCTCGAGGAAGAGGGGGCTTCCCGGCCCCCTACACTCCTGGTGGAGTGGCCGAGAGGCGAGGCAACGGCCTGCAAAGCCGTCTACACGGGTTCAAATCCCGTCTCCACCTCCAAGGACGATTAGCTCAGCGGGAGAGCGCTTCCCTGACACGGAAGAGGTCACTGGTTCAATCCCAGTATCGTCCACTGGATCTCCGAGATCCCGACCCGCGCGATTAGCTCAGCGGGAGAGCGCTTCCCTGACACGGAAGAGGTCACTGGTTCAATCCCAGTATCGCGCACGCAGTGCCCATGATCCGCAGTTGGTGGTCATGGTCCCGAGGACGATTAGCTCAGCGGGAGAGCGCTTCCCTGACACGGAAGAGGTCACTGGTTCAATCCCAGTATCGTCCACATCACAAGGAGCCCCCGGCCGTTCGCGGCCGGGGGCTCCTGTCGTGTCACGGCTCAGGACGAGAACAGCATGTGGCCGAAGCCCTTGTTGCGGTGGTGTCCGTGGTGGCCGTGATGTCCATGACCGCCGTGCGGGGCGCCCCAGGCGGGGGCCGCAGGCGCGGGATAGGCCTGCGG
>NZ_POUC01000038.1 GCF_002891435.1 Streptomyces cahuitamycinicus | reverse complement strand
CCCACCGCTCCCCTCGTCGCGCTGCCGCGCAATTCCCGCGTAAAAGCGACAACTACGAGCAAGCGCGACGAGTTACGGCACGGGAGCGAGCCGTACGGAGATCACCCGAACCGGTGAGGGGCGTCAACGCCCCTCGGATGTCCGCGTCTTGGGAGGCCTACTTCTCCACCTCGGCGGCGAGCTTGGTGAGCATCGCGTCGTAGATGCGGCCGAGCCCCTTGGGCGCGAAGGTCTTCTCGAAGAAGCCGCCGATGCCGCCGGCGCCGGTCCAGGTGGTGGTCACGACGACCCGGGACGTGCCCTCGCCGGCCGGAGTGACCCGCCAGGTGGTGACCATGGAGGAGTTGCGGTCCTTCTCGACCAGCTCGCCGTCGGTGGGCTCGACGACCTCCAGGAGGCAGTCGCGCACGCGCTTGCTGGTGGCCTGGAGCTTCCAGTGGACGAGGGTACCCTCACCGTCCCCGCCCTCCCGGACCTCGTATTCGCTGAACTGCTCGGGCAGCAGCTTCGCGCGCGTGCCGCTGTAGTCGGCGAGGGCATCGAACACCGTCTCCGCGTCCGCCGCGACGATCCGCTCCGTAGTGGCTTCGACCTGCGCCATCGCTTTCCTCCAGGACCTGGTTGCTCGGGGGTCGGGGCAAGCCAACCACCCCGCTGCCCGGGCCCCCAAATCGGGGTGGCCGAACCGGTCGAACGCGTTCGCAAAACACCCTCGCACGATCAAGGGAACATGTGTTCTATTCTGTGGTCAGTGCTACCGAGGAGGCGTCATGCGCTGGGACAACCTCACAGGGGACTCCGAACACAGCCGGGCCGGTGCCGCGCTGTTCGGCGCGGACGCGGTGACCACGCGTACCTTCGACACGCCGGAGTTCGCGGGCATCACCTTCCACGAGATCCGGGCCCGCTCGATCATCAACCGGGTGCCGGCGGTCTCGCGGATGTCCTTCCAGTGGACGGTCAACCCCTATCGGGGCTGCTCGCACGCGTGCGTGTACTGCTTCGCGCGCAAGACACACAGCTACCTGGACCTCGACACGGGCCTCGGCTTCGACAGCCAGATCGTGGTGAAGGTCAACGCACCGGAGCTGTTGCGCCGGCAGCTCGGCTCGCGCCGCTGGCAGGGCGAGCACATCGCGATGGGCACGAACGTCGACTGCTACCAGCGCGCCGAGGGCCGCTACCGGCTGATGCCGGGCATCATCTCGGCGCTGCGCGACCACGCGAACCCCTTCTCGATCCTCACCAAGGGCACGCTCATCCTGCGCGACCTGGAGCTGATCAAGCAGGCGGCACAGGTGACCGACGTCGGCATCTCCGTGTCGGTCGGTTTCACCGGCCAGGAGCTGTGGCGCACCGTCGAGCCGGGCACGCCCGCGCCCGAGCGGCGTCTCGACGTGGTACGCACCCTGGCCGAACACGGCATCGGCTGCGGGGTGCTGATGGCGCCGGTGATCCCGTTCCTGAGCGACTCGCCCGCCCAACTCCGCGCCACGGTACGGGCGATCGCGGCCTCCGGTGCCACGTCCGTGACACCGCTGGTGCTGCATCTGCGGCCCGGCGCCCGCGAGTGGTTCATGGCCTGGCTGGCGCAGCACCATCCGCACCTGGTGGCCCGCTACGAGCGGTTGTACGCGGAGGGCTCCTACGCCCCGAAGTGGTACCAGCGGCGGATCACCCGTCAGGTGCACGAACTGGCCGAGGAGTACGGTATCGGGCCCACGCGTGCGGGGACGCCGCGGCCGAGCCGGCCCGCCGAGCCGGCCGAAGAGCCGCCCGTCGCCGGACCCACCCAACTCTCGCTCCTCTAGGGCAGTTCGGAACCTGCCCCTTTACGAGCATTCGAGCGCATCCGAAGATCCAATCGGGTCACGAGTTTTACGGAATGAGTTCTTCCGGGACCAGTTTCCGGGACGATGCCGCGAGGACGGCGACCCTCGCGGTCCTTCATCCCGCCGTCCTGGGAGGACTCCATGAGAAAACGCGCAGCCGCGCTGTGCGGCGCCGCCGTCGTCATGGCCGGCACCTTCACGGCCGTTCCCGCAGAGGCGAGCGCTCCAGGCACCCCGAACACCGTCCAGACCGCGAAGCTCAGCTGGAAGAGCTGCGCCACCGAGGACTACCCGACGCTCCAGTGCGCGTCCCTGAAGGTGCCCCTCGACCACCGCAGGCCGCACGGGAAGAAGATCACCCTCGCCCTGTCGCGCGTCCCGCACACGGCCAGGACCTACCAGGGCCCGCTGCTGGTCAACCCCGGCGGCCCCGGCGGCAGCGGACTGACCCTCGCCGGGTTCGTCGCCTCGTCGCTGCCCGCGAAGGTCGCGGCCCAGTACGACGTCATCGGCTTCGACCCGCGCGGCGTGGGTGCGAGCAAGCCCGCTCTGAACTGCAAGCCCGGCCACTTCGGCCCGGTCCGCCCGAACTCGCTGCCGACCACGCCCGCGATCGAGAAGGCCAACCTCGACCGCGCCAGGTCCTTCGCCGCCGCGTGCGGCAAGAAGTACGGACACCTCCTGCCGTACATCAACACCACCAGCGCGGTGCGCGACATGGACGCGATCCGGCAGGCCCTGGGCGCGAAGAAGATCAACTACTTCGGCTACTCGTACGGCACCTACCTCGGCGCGGTCTACGCCAAGTTCTTCCCGCAGCGGGTCCGCCGCCTGGTCCTGGACTCCGTGGTCGACCCGACCGACGTCTGGTATGAGGCCAATCTCAACCAGGACGTGGCCTTCGACGACCGCCACCGCGCCTTCCTGGCGTGGGTCGCCAAGTACGACGCCACGTACAAGCTGGGCACCGATCCGAAGAGGATCGAGGCCAAGTGGTACGCGATGCGCGCGGCCCTCGCCAAGAAGCCGGCGGACGGCACGGTGGGCGCCTCCGAGCTGGAGGACACCTTCATCCCGGGTGGTTACTACAACGGCTACTGGCCGGACCTGGCGGAGGCGTTCGCGGCGTACGTGAACGACAAGGACCCCGAGCCGCTGGTCGAGGCGTACGAGAACTTCGGTGCGGTCGACGCCTCCGGCGACAACGGCTACAGCGTCTACACGTCCGTGCAGTGCCGGGACGCCCATTGGCCGCGCGACTGGCGGCAGTGGCGCAAGGACAACTGGGCGGTGCACGACAAGGCGCCCTTCATGACCTGGAACAACGCCTGGTACAACGCGCCGTGCGCCTTCTGGCCGACGGACACGCTGCGCCCGGTGAACGTGGCCAACGGCAAGCTGCCGCCGGCCCTGCTGTTCCAGGCGACCGGCGACGCGGCCACGCCGTACGAGGGCGCTGTCACCGCGCACCGTCTGCTGGCCCGTTCCAGCCTGGTGGTCGAGGAGGGCGGCGGCAACCACGGCATCACGCTGAGCGGCAACGCCTGCCTGGACAAGCACCTGGCGGCGTACCTGACGGACGGCACCGTGCCGCGCGGCTACGGCGAGGCGGACGCGGTGTGCGAGGCGCTGCCCGACCCGAAGCCCGCTGCGACGACCGCCAAGGCGGCCCCGGCCTCCTCGAACGGCTCGGCGCTGCACGGCCTGCTCGGCTTCCGTCACTGAGCGGCTGACGATCCGTCGGGGGCGGGCCCTGTCAGTGCCATGGTCCACCATGGGCCCATGAGTACTGACGAGGATCTCCGCCCCCGACGGCGAGGCCGCACCGGCAGCGCGGGCCCGCCAGGTCTCGGCTGTGGCGCCATGAGGAGCCTTCGCACACGGGAGATGACGCCCGCCGACTGCGACCGTGTCGCTCAGATCCGCGTCGGCGGCTGGCGCAGCGCCTACCAGGGCCTGATCCCGCAGTCGTACCTGGACGGGCTCAGCGTCGAGGAGGATGCCGAGCGCCATCGCACCCGCCTCTCGCAGGGCGACGGCAGTGTGGTGAATCTGGTCGCCGAGGACGCCGGCGGCGAGCTCGTCGGCTGGGCCTGTCACGGCCCGTACCGGGAGGGCGAAGTCCTCACCAAGGACGCCGAGTTGTACGCCGTCTACGTCCATCCGCAGCATCTGGGGCGGGGCACCGGGCGGGCGCTGCTCGTCCGGTCCGTCGCGGGCTGCTCGGCCGCGGGCCACGGCCGTGTCCTCCTGTGGGTGCTCAAGGGGAACGACCGGGCCCGCCGCTTCTACGAGCGGGCCGGCTTCCGCGCGGACGGCGCGGAGGAGCCCTTCGAGGTGGACGGGGTCGCGGTCCCGGAGGTGCGGTACGCCAGGACGCTCCCCCGCTGACGTCACCGCTGCTTCGGGATCCGCCCCAGCGCCCGCACCGCCGCCTCGGCAAGTGCCGGGTGCGCGAGGGCCTCGTTCAGAACGGGTCGGGCCCGGGTGTCGCCCAGCGCGCCGAGCCCGTCCACACAGGCGAGGGCCACGCGGCGGTAGGGGTCGTGCGGGTGCAGGCGCCGCTGGAGCGTGGTGATCAGCGCGGGCACCGCCTCGGGGGCGCGCAGCTCGACCAGGAGCCGCACCGGCTGCAGGGCGTAGGCGACGCGCAGCTCGTTGGTGGCGAGGGCGGCGGCCGCCCGTGCGGTGCGTGGGTCGCCGAGCCGGGCCAGGGCGTGGGCGGCGGAGGCGCAGCGCGGGGGGTCACGGTGGTTGAGCAGCAGGACCAGGGCCTCGAAGGCCCGCCGGTCCCGCGCGAGCCCCAGCCGGAACGCCGCCAGTTCCCTGGCCCACAGGTGCTGCCCGGGTTCGGTCAGCACCGTCGCCAGGGCGTCGAGGTCGTCGGTCGCCACGAGCCGCTCGAACGCGGGCGGCGCCCCGGACTCCTGCCGTAAGCGCTCCGTGAGTGATCGCAACTCTTCGCTCATGACACAGAGGTTAGGGGTGGCGCGGTTCGCGCGGGACGTACATCACAAAGACGGGGGCTGGCGCGCTCGTTACCCGCCAGTTAAGCTCAGACGAGCGAGTTACCCACTCGCATCCCTCGTGGCGGTCTGGTGACGCGGCCGTCGCGAGAGCAGTCGGTTCGGTACCTCAGGTACCGCAGTACGGCTCGGCCCCGGGACAGAGCCGGTCGGAACAGCCGTTCACCCCGGGCGTGTGCACGCCCGCGGCGCGGCACCGGGCGTGTGCGCTTCGCAGCCCGGCCAACACCCGCACTTCATCACGCACCCGGCGCGCCCGTGGTCCGGCCCCTGCCGGGCCGCCTTCGGCGCACCCGGAGCGCGTTCCCCGTCGTCACCCTCATCCTGGAGTCCCGCGATGGCCACTCCCCTTTCCGACCCGTCCCAGTCCCCGCTGCGGACCGTCGCCGTCGTCGGCCTCGGCACGATGGGCACCGGCATCGCCGAGGTCCTCGCCAAGGCCGGCCGCACGGTCGTCGGCGTCGACGTCAGCGAGGCTCAGGCCGCCCAGTGCGTCGCCACCCTTGAGGCCTCCACGGCCCGCGGCGTCGAGCGCGGCCGGCTGACCGAGCAGGAGCGCGCCGAGATCCTCGGCCGTGTCCGCACCTCCGCCGACCTGCGCACCGCGGCCGACGCCGACCTGGTCATCGAGGTGGCCCCGGAGTCGTACGAGGTCAAGCAGCAGATCTTCCGGGAGCTGGACGGGATCGTGCGCCCGGAGACGATCCTGGCGACCGGTACCAACGCCCTGTCCGTGACCCGGCTGGCCGCCGAGTCGTCCCGCCCCGAGCGGGTGCTGGGCCTGCACTTCTTCAACCCCGCCCCGGCCATGAAGCTGGTCGAGGTCGTCTCCTCGGTGCTGACAGCGCCGGCGGCCGTCACCGCGGTCACCGACCTCGCCCTCGACCTGGGCAAGGAGCCCGTCGCGGTCGGTGACCGCCCCGGATTCGTCGCCGACGGCCTGCTGTTCGGCTACCTCAACCAGGCCGCCGCGATGTACGAGGCCAAGTACGCCTCCCGCGAGGACATCGACGCCGCGATGCGGCTGGGCTGCGGACTGCCCATGGGGCCGCTGGCGCTGCTCGACCTGATCGGCGTCGACACCGCGCGCACGGTCCTGGAGGCCATGTACGCCGCCTCCCGCGACCGGCTGCACGCCCCGGCCCCGATCCTCAAGCAGCTCAGTGAGGCGGGCCTGACCGGCCGTAAGGCGGGGCGCGGCTTCTACACGTACGAGGCGCCGGGCAGCCCGGTCGTCGTGCGGGACGCGCTGACCCCGCTGGAGGGCGGCGACCTGGTTCCCGGCCGGGAGATCCGCTCGGTCGGTGTCGCGGGCTCGGGCACCATGGCCTCCGGGATCGCGGAGGTCTTCGCCAAGGCCGGTTACGAGGTGGTCCTGGCCGCCCGCAGCACGGAGAAGGCGCAGACGGCGAAGGCCCGCATCGGCAAGTCCCTGGCCCGCTCGGTCGACAAGGGCCGGATGACCGCGGAGACCGCCGCCGGGACCCTGGACCGCATCACCGCCACGGGCACCTACGACGACTTCGCCGGTGTCGACCTGGCCGTGGAGGCCGTCGCCGAGGACCTGGAGGTCAAGCGGCAGCTGTTCGCGGCCCTGGACAAGGTCTGCAAGCCGGGCGCGATCCTGGCCACGACGACCTCGTCGCTGCCGGTCGTCGCCTGCGCCCGGGCCACCTCGCGCCCGCAGGACGTGATCGGCATGCACTTCTTCAACCCGGCGCCGGCCATGAAGCTGGTCGAGGTGGTCCGGACGGTGCTGACGGCCGACGACGTCCACGCGACGGTCCGCGAGGTGTGCGGCCGGGTCCGGAAGCACCCGGTCGACTGCGGTGACCGCGCGGGCTTCATCGTGAACGCGCTGCTGTTCCCCTACCTCAACAACGCGATCAAGATGGTGCAGGAGCACTACGCGACGCTCGACGACATCGACGCCGCGATGAAGCTCGGCGGCGGCTACCCGATGGGTCCGTTCGAGCTGCTGGACGTCGTCGGTCTCGACGTCTCGCTCGCCATCGAGAAGGTCCTGCACCGCGAGTTCCGCGACCCGGGGCTCGCTCCGGCGCCGCTGCTGGAGCACCTGGTGGCCGCGGGCTGCCTCGGCCGCAAGACCGGCCGTGGCTTCCGCGAATATGCCAAGCGCTGAGCGTCCCGGCGGCTGGTTCCGGTCCGGCGCCGAGTGGGGTGGCCTGCTCGGTCCGGACCGGTTCCACGAACCAGGCCATGCGCAGCGAGCTGCGCACATGCAGTACGTTCAGGGCATGCCCCAGCCCGCCAAGTCCTCACGTACACCAGCCACGGCCGACGCGCCGGAGAGTGCCGCCGGCTCTCGCGCCGCCGCCCAGCGGCTCAAGATGCGCCGGGAACTGGCGGCCGCCGCGATGGAGCTGTTCGCGACGAAGGGGTACGAGGCGACCACCGTCGACGAGATCGCGGCCCAGGCCGGGGTCGCCCGCCGCACCTTCTTCCGTCACTTCCGCTCCAAGGAAGAGGCGATCTTCCCCGACCACGACGACACCCTGATCCGGGCCGAGGCGGTCCTCAACGCCGCGCCGGCGCACGAGCATCCGCTCGACACGGTGTGCCGTGGCATCAAGGAAGTCATGAGGATGTACGCGGCCCGGCCGGAGATCTCGGTCGCCCGCTACAAGCTGACGCGCGAGGTTCCCACCCTGCGCGAGGCGGAGATCGCGTCGGTGGCCCGCTACGAGCGCCTCTTCACCCGCTACCTCCTCGGCCACTTCGACGAGCGCGCGCACGCCGACGACGCCAACGACGACCCGCTGCTGGCGGAGGTCGCCGCGTCGGCCGTGGTCACCGCCCACAACCACGTGCTGCGGCGCTGGCTGCGCGCGGGCGCCCAGGGGGATGTGGAGGCGCAGCTGGACCACGCCTTCGCGATCGTGCGGAAGACCTTCGGCACGGGCATCGGGGCCGGGCGCTCCTCGGACGCGCAGCCGGCCGCGGCCACGGCCTCCGCGCAGGGCGAAGTGCTGGTGACGGTCGCCCGCACCGACGCGCCCCTGGACGAGGTCATGCGGACGATCGAGCAGGCACTGAAGGAGCGTTGAGCGGCCCGTCGAGGGGCACTGAGCGGCATCTCAAGGGGCACTGAGCGGCTCATGCAGCTGTGATGACGGCCACCCTGCGGGGTGGCCGTTTTGGCATGTCAGGGGCCGTTTTGCAGCCCCCTGAAGGGGCCATTCGATCGATCATCGCTCATTTGTCACGTAAAGATTTCATCTGAGATCAGGTTCTGGCACTCAGTGCCTTGCGAGGTGACACGCGGTGTCATACGTTGAAGGGGTCCGGGCAACGTCCCAGCAAGCTCACCCGCCTGCCAGCCCGGGCGCCTGCGTCACAGGCAACCTCCCGCTCCACCCAGCGCTGCCGAACAGCACAACCGCCGAACCGACGGCACACCCTCAACCCTCAGCAGCACCGACGTAACCATCGGCGCCCCTCCCTCAGGGCGCTCACCGCCGGAGGCAACACCGTGACCGTTAAGGACATCCTGGCCGCGATCCAGTCGCCCGACTCCACGTCGGAGGACTTCGCCGCCCTCCCGCTCCCGGAGTCGTACCGCGCGATCACCGTGCACAAGGACGAGACGGAGATGTTCGCGGGCCTCGAGACCCGCGACAAGGACCCCCGCAAGTCGATCCACCTGGACGAGGTGCCGCTGCCCGAGCTCGGCCCGGGTGAGGCCCTGGTGGCCGTCATGGCCTCGTCGGTCAACTACAACTCGGTGTGGACGTCGATCTTCGAGCCGCTGTCGACCTTCGGCTTCCTGGAGCGCTACGGCCGGCTCAGCGAGCTCACCAAGCGCCACGACCTGCCGTACCACATCATCGGCTCCGACCTCGCGGGCGTCGTCCTGCGCACCGGCCCGGGCGTCAACGCCTGGCGGCCGGGCGACGAGGTCGTCGCGCACTGCCTCTCCGTCGAGCTGGAGTCCAGCGACGGTCACAACGACACGATGCTCGACCCCGAGCAGCGCATCTGGGGCTTCGAGACCAACTTCGGCGGCCTCGCCGAGATCGCGCTGGTCAAGTCCAACCAGCTGATGCCGAAGCCCGACCACCTCAGCTGGGAGGAGGCCGCCGCCCCGGGCCTGGTCAACTCCACCGCCTACCGGCAGCTGGTCTCCCGCAACGGCGCCGGCATGAAGCAGGGCGACAACGTGCTCATCTGGGGCGCGAGCGGCGGACTCGGTTCCTACGCCACCCAGTTCGCGCTGGCCGGCGGCGCCAACCCGATCTGTGTCGTCTCCTCGCCGCAGAAGGCGGAGATCTGCCGCTCGATGGGCGCCGAGGCGATCATCGACCGCAACGCCGAGGGCTACAGGTTCTGGAAGGACGAGAACACCCAGGACCCCAAGGAGTGGAAGCGCTTCGGCAAGCGCATCCGCGAGTTCACCGGCGGTGAGGACATCGACATCGTCTTCGAGCACCCCGGCCGCGAGACCTTCGGCGCGAGCGTCTTCGTCACCCGCAAGGGCGGCACCATCACCACCTGCGCCTCGACCTCGGGCTACATGCACGAGTACGACAACCGATACCTGTGGATGTCGCTGAAGCGCATCATCGGCTCGCACTTCGCGAACTACCGCGAGGCGTGGGAGGCCAACCGGCTCATCGCGAAGGGCAAGATCCACCCGACGCTGTCGAAGGTGTACTCCCTTCAGGACACCGGCCAGGCCGCCTACGACGTGCACCGCAACCTCCACCAGGGCAAGGTCGGCGTGCTGTGCATGGCCCCCGAGGAGGGCCTGGGCGTGCGCGACCACGTCAAGCGCGCCCAGCACATCGACGCCATCAACCGCTTCCGGAACATCTGAGGGCCGCTGGATGACAGAGCGTCAGAAGGACCGTCCGTGGCTCATGCGGACCTACGCCGGTCACTCCACGGCCGAGGCGTCCAACGAGCTGTACCGGCGCAACCTCGCCAAGGGCCAGACGGGTCTGTCGGTGGCGTTCGACCTGCCGACGCAGACGGGCTACGACTCCGACCACGTCCTCGCCCGCGGCGAGGTCGGCAGGGTCGGCGTGCCGATCGCGCACGTCGGTGACATGCGCCGGCTGTTCCAGGACATCCCCCTGGAGCAGATGAACACCTCGATGACGATCAACGCCACCGCCATGTGGCTGCTGGCGCTCTACCAGGTCGTCGCCGAGGAGCAGGGCGCCGACATCACCCAGCTCCAGGGCACGACCCAGAACGACATCGTCAAGGAGTACCTGTCCCGCGGGACGCATGTCTTCCCGCCGGGGCCGAGCCTGCGCCTGACGACGGACATGATCGCGTACACGGTCTCCCACATCCCGAAGTGGAACCCGATCAACATCTGCAGCTACCACCTGCAGGAGGCGGGGGCCACTCCGGTCCAGGAGATCGCGTACGCGATGTCCACCGCGATCGCCGTCCTCGACGCGGTGCGCGACTCCGGCCAGGTGCCGCAGGAGCGCATGGGCGATGTCGTGGCACGCATCTCGTTCTTCGTCAACGCGGGTGTCCGCTTCGTCGAGGAGATGTGCAAGATGCGGGCGTTCGGCCGCATCTGGGACCGCGTCACCCGTGAGCGGTACGGCATCGAGAACCCCAAACAACGCCGCTTCCGCTACGGCGTCCAGGTCAACTCCCTGGGCCTGACGGAGGCGCAGCCGGAGAACAACGTCCAGCGGATCGTGCTGGAGATGCTGGCCGTCACCCTCTCCAAGGACGCCCGCGCGCGTGCCGTGCAACTGCCCGCCTGGAACGAGGCCCTCGGCCTGCCCCGCCCCTGGGACCAGCAGTGGTCGCTGCGCATCCAGCAGGTGCTGGCGTACGAGAGCGATCTGCTGGAGTACGAGGACATCTTCGAGGGCTCGAAGGTGATCGAGGCGAAGGTGGAGGAGCTGGTCGAGGCGTCGTTCGCCGAGATCGACCGCATCCAGGAGATGGGCGGCGCGATGGCGGCCGTCGAGTCCGGCTACCTCAAGTCGCAGCTGGTCGCCTCGCACGCCGAGCGCCGGGGCCGGATCGAGTCCGGTCAGGAGAAGATCATCGGTGTCAACATGTTCGAGGGCACCGAGCCCAACCCGCTGACCGCCGATCTGGACACCGCGATCCAGACGGTGGACCCGGCGGTCGAGGCCCGGGTCATCGCCTCGCTCCAGCAGTGGCGCGACAGCCGCTACCAGCCGCCCTTCAACCACCCGCGGCCCTGCAAGGCGCTGGAGCGGCTGAAGGAGGCCGCGCGCGGCACCGAGAACCTCATGGAGGCCACCCTGGAGTGCGCCCGCGCCGGGGCGACGACCGGCGAGTGGGCCGGGGCCCTGCGCGAGGTGTTCGGCGAGTTCCGGGCCCCCACGGGCGTCTCCTCGGCGCCGGTGGCCGTCCCCGTCGAGGAGGGCAGCACGCTCGCCCGGGTGCGCCGCAAGGTGGACCTCACGGCCAAGGACCTGGGCGTGGGCAAGCTGCGCTTCCTGGTCGGCAAGCCGGGCCTGGACGGGCACTCCAACGGCGCCGAGCAGATCGCGGTCCGCGCGCGCGACGCCGGCTTCGAGGTGGTCTACCAGGGCATCCGGCTGACGCCGGAGCAGATCGTGGACGCGGCCGTCGCCGAGGACGTGCACGCGGTCGGCCTGTCCATCCTGTCCGGCTCGCACGCCCAGCTGGTGCCGGACGTACTCGAACGGCTGCGTGTGGCGGGTGCCACAGACATCCCGGTGATCGCCGGTGGCATCATCCCGAACGGTGATGCCGAGCAGCTCAGGGCAGCCGGAGTGGCCGCGGTCTTCACCCCGAAGGACTTCGACATCACCGGAATCATCGGCCGCATCGTCGACGAGATCCGGAAAGCGAACAAGCTCGACCCCCTGGAGGTCCCCGCATGACCACGCCCGTCAACCGTCTGCGTCCGCGACGCTCCTGCCTCGCGGTCCCCGGAAGCAACCCCCGCTTCCTGGAGAAGGCGCAGGGCCTCCCCGCCGACCAGGTCTTCCTCGACCTGGAGGACGCGTGCGCTCCGCTCGCCAAGCCCGAGGCGCGGCACACCATCGTCAAGTTCCTCAACGAGGGCGACTGGACGGGCAAGACGCGCGTCGTGCGCGTGAACGACTGGACGACCGAGTGGACGTACCGCGATGTCGTCACGGTCGTCGAGGGCGCCGGCCAGAACCTCGACTGCATCATGCTGCCGAAGGTGCAGACGGCCGAGCAGATCGTCGCGCTGGATCTCCTCCTCACCCAGATCGAGAAGACGATGGGCTTCGAGGTCGGCAAGATCGGCATCGAGGCGCAGATCGAGAACGCCCAGGGCCTGAACAACGTCAACGAGATCGCGACGGCCTCCCAGCGCGTCGAGACGATCATCTTCGGCCCGGCCGACTTCATGGCGTCGATTAACATGAAGTCGCTGGTCGTGGGCGAGCAGCCGCCCGGCTACCCGGCGGACGCCTACCACTACATCCTGATGAAGATCCTGATGGCCGCCCGCGCCAACAACCTCCAGGCGATCGACGGCCCCTACCTCCAGATCCGCAACATCGACGGCTACCGCGAGGTCGCCCAGCGCGCCGCCGCGCTCGGCTTCGACGGCAAGTGGGTGCTGCACCCGGGCCAGGTCGAGGCGTCCAACGAGATCTTCTCGCCGTCCCAGGAGGACTACGACCACGCCGAGCTGATCCTGGACGCGTACGACTACTACACCTCCGAGGCCGGCGGCAAGAAGGGCTCGGCGATGCTCGGTGACGAGATGATCGACGAGGCCAGCCGCAAGATGGCCCTGGTCGTCTCCGGCAAGGGACGCGCCGCCGGCATGCGGCGCACCAGCAAGTTCGAGATCCCGGAGGCCTGAGCGCGATGCAGTTCGGACGCACCTACGAGGAGTTCGAGGTCGGGGCGACGTACAAGCACTGGCCGGGGAAGACGGTCACGGAGTACGACGACCACCTGTTCTGTCTCCTCACCATGAACCACCACCCGCTCCACATGGACACGAACTACGCGGAGAAGACGACCGACTTCGGCAAGAACGTCGTCGTGGGCAACTACATCTACTCGCTGCTGCTCGGCATGTCCGTGCCGGACATCTCCGGCAAGGCGATCGCCAACCTGGAGATCGAGTCGCTGAAGCACGTGGCGCCGACCTTCCACGGCGACACGCTCTACGGCCAGACGACCGTGCTCGACAAATGGCCGTCGAAGTCGAAGAACGACCGCGGCATCGTGCACGTCGAGACCAAGGGCTACAAGCAGGACGGCACGCTCGTCTGCGTGTTCCGCCGCAAGGTGATGGTGCCGACCGAGACGTACATCAAGGAGCGCGGCGGCGAGCAGCCCGGCCGCCCGGAGCTGCGAGAGCAGGAGAAGTAGCCATGGCGCGACTCGCCCAGACCGCCGGTCTGACGGACGTCCAGCAGGAGATCCTGGCCACCGTCCGGGACTTCGTGGACAAGGAGATCATTCCGGTCGCCACGGAGCTGGAACACCGCGACGAGTACCCCCAGCAGATCGTGGACGGACTGAAGGAGTTGGGCCTGTTCGGCCTGATGATCCCCGAGGAGTACGGGGGTCTGGGCGAGTCGCTCCTGACCTACGCGCTGTGCGTGGAGGAGATCGCCCGCGGGTGGATGTCGGTGTCCGGCATCATCAACACGCACTTCATCGTGGCGTACATGCTCAAGCAGCACGGCACGCAGGAGCAGAAGGACCACTTCCTGCCGAGGATGGCGGCCGGTGACATCCGGGGCGCGTTCTCGATGTCGGAGCCGGGCCTGGGCTCGGACGTGTCGGCGATCACGTCGAAGGCGGTGCAGGACGGCGAGGAGTACGTCCTCAACGGTCAGAAGATGTGGCTGACGAACGGCGGGACGTCGTCCCTGGTGGCCGTTCTGGTGCGAAGTGACGAAGGTCACCCCGAGGGCACCGCGCCGCACAAGTCGATGACGACCTTCCTCGTCGAGAAGGAGCCGGGTTTCGGCGAGGTCCGCCCCGGCCTCACGATCCCCGGCAAGATCGACAAGATGGGCTACAAGGGGGTCGACACCACCGAGCTCATCATGGATGGCCTGCGGATTCCTGCGAATCGCGTGCTCGGCGGGGTCACCGGCCGTGGTTTCTACCAGATGATGGACGGCGTGGAGGTCGGCCGTGTCAACGTGGCGGCGCGTGGCTGCGGCGTCGCTCAGCGTGCGTTCGAACTGGGCGTCCGGTACGCGCAGCAGCGTCACACCTTCGGGAAGCCGATCGCCCAGCACCAGGCGATCCAGTTCAAGCTGGCCGAGATGGCTACCAAGGTCGAGGCCGCCCATGCGATGATGGTGAACGCAGCACGCAAAAAGGACTCCGGGGAGCGAAACGACCTGGAGGCCGGGATGGCGAAGTACCTCGCCTCCGAGTACTGCAAGGAGGTCGTGGAAGACGCCTTCCGGATCCACGGAGGCTACGGCTTCTCCAAGGAGTACGAGATCGAGCGCCTCTACCGCGAGGCTCCGATGCTGCTCATCGGTGAAGGTACCGCCGAGATCCAGAAAATGATCATCGGCAGGCGGCTGCTCGAAGAGTATCGATTCCAGGGCTAGATGTCCGGATACGGGGTGTTTTCTTGGAGAAGAAGATCACACCCCGTCAGCACTCTTCTGCCGCCGACTCGGCTGCCTGGCTTACCCAGTTACGGCCCCGAGCCGCTACGATCGCCGGAAAGCCGCCGTCCCCCGTCAGAGTGCGGCATCATCCGCTACGAAGGTCATCCATGCCCCACAGCCAAACCTCTGCATCTCGCGACAGCCGGGCCGGCGTACGCCTCGCGCGCGGAGCATCGCCGTGGCTCCTTCCGACCGTCGCCACCGCAGCCCTCAGCCTGGCCCGGGCCCGCCGCTCCGGCGCGGCCAAGGCCGTCGCCGTTCCCGCCACCGCGCTCGCGGCGGGAATGCTGTGGTTCTTCCGCGACCCCGAGCGCGAGATCACCCAGGGCCGGGTCATCTCGCCCGCCGACGGTGTGGTGCAGAGCATCATGCCGTGGAAGGACGGCCGCACCCGCGTCGCGATCTTCATGAGCCCGCTCAACGTCCACGTCAACCGCGCGCCGCTGGCCGGCACGGTGACGTCGGTGGAGCACGTACCCGGTGGCTTCGTTCCCGCCTTCAACAAGGAGAGCGAGAACAACGAGCGGGTTGTCTGGCACTTCGACACCGAGCTCGGCGACATCGAGATGATCCAGATCGCCGGCGCGGTGGCCCGCCGCATCGTCCCCTATCTGCCCCAGGGCACGAAGGTGGAGCAGGGCGAGCGGATCGGCCTGATCCGCTTTGGCTCGCGTGTCGACCTGTACCTGCCGGAGGGCGTGGAGATCGCGGTCGAGGTCGGTCAGAAGACGGTGGCTGGGGTGACTCGCATTGACCGTGATTGATCCTGATACCAAGGCCGGGTGGGTCCCGGAGGCCGACGAGGTCGACGAGGAAGAGGAGATGCCCCTCTCCCTCCGTCTGTCGATAGCGGACACCCTGACCCTCGGCAACGCCACGTGCGGCTTCATGGCGGTGTACTTCACCACCACCGGCATCCTGATCCCGCACCTCACGGGCAGCCAGGAGACCGGGATGGCCCGCCACAGCGCGGCCACGGCGGTCATCCTCATGCTCTGCGCGGCGGTCTTCGACCTCTTCGACGGCCTGGTGGCGCGCAAGCTGCGCTCCTCCCCCATGGGCGCGGAGCTGGACAACCTGTCCGACCTGATCAGCTTCGGCCTGGCACCGGCGTACTTCGTCCTCGTCTACGGCATGGTCGCGAACGACGCCCACCAGCGGGTGGCGGCGGTCGGGGCGATCGTGGTGCTGCTGGCGGTGGTGCTGCGGCTTGCGCGGTTCTCGTGCGTGACGGTGAAGGACGGCACGTTCCAGGGCATGCCCTCGCCGTTCGGTGCACTGACGGTCGTCGCGATCGTGCTGCTCGAGCTGCCGTTCGAGGCCACGCTGCTGGCGATCGTGGGGACGGCGTGGCTGATGGTGAGCCGGGTCGAGTACCCGAAGCCCCGTGGCTGGCTCGCGGTGGCGATGCTGATCTGGATCGTCCTGTCCATGGGTCTGCTGGCGGCATGGGCCTTCGGCGCGCCCGGCGGACAGCTCCTCCTGCAGACGGGGTGCGCGCTCCAGCTGGTCACGGGGGCGGTGATTCCGCTGTTCGCGACGGCTCGGCGGGTGAACAACTTCCGCGACAACCGCCGCGAGGCACGGGCGGCGCAGCTCCCGTAGCGACCGGCAGCTTCCGTAGCGACCGTACGACGATGAAGGGCCCCGAGCCGATGATGGCTCGGGGCCTTCTTCGTGCCTGCGGCGGCGGGAACCGCCCGGATCAGGTCAGGAAGTCCCTGGCGATGCGTTCCGCGACCCGTTCCAGGATCGGGCCCGCCTCGGCGATGCACTTCGCCACGTCCGGCTCGGCGTCCGTCAGGGGGTAGGCCCGGCGGAATCCGGCGCGGCCCAGAACCTGGGGCGGCAGGGCGAGGCGTCCGCAGACCGCCACGACGTCCTTGTCCGCGGCACGGGCCGCGGCGGCGACACCCGCCGGGGCCTTGCCGTGCAGGGTCTGCTCGTCGAGGGAGCCCTCGCCGGTGATGACCAGGTCGGCACGGTCCAGGGCGGGTGCGAAGCCCAGGACGTCGAGCATGACCTCGATACCGGGGCGGAACCGGGCGCCCAGCAGCAGGGCGCCGTAGCCGATGCCGCCCGCCGCGCCCGCACCCGGCGACGCCGCGTACTCCGCGGCCTTCGGGCCGGCCGGGCCCTGGAGCACCTTCGCGAAGTGCGCGAGGGCGGCGTCCAGGGTCGCCACGTCCTCGGGGGAGGCGCCCTTCTGGGGGCCGTAGACCGCCGGTGCGCCCTTCGGGCCGGTCAGGGGGTTGTCGACGTCGCTCGCGAGCACCAGCTCGATCTCGGCGAGTCGCGGGTCGAGTCCCGACAGGTCGGCGGTGGCCAGTACGGCGAGTCCGCCGCCGCCCGGAGGCACCGGCTCCCCGGCGGCGTCCAGGAACCGGGCGCCGAGCGCCGCCAGCATCCCGGCTCCGCCGTCGGTGGTGGCGCTGCCGCCGACCCCGAAGACGATCGTGCGGGCGCCCGCGTCCAGGGCGGCCCGCAGCAGCTCGCCGGAGCCGTACGTGGACGCCGTGAGCGGGGCGAAGACCCCGGCGGGCAGCCGCTGCAGCCCGCTCGCCTCGGCCATCTCCACGACCGCGGTGCCGTCGCGCAGCGCGAACGCCGCCGTCACCTCGTCGCCGAGGGGGCCGGCGACCCGTGCCTCCCGGCGCTGGAACCCGGCCGCGACCGCCGCGGCCACGGTCCCGTCGCCGCCGTCGGCCACCGGAAGCGCCTCGACCTCCAGGTCCGGCAGGACCCGGCGCAGCCCGGCCGTGACCCGCTCGGCGACCTCCACGGCCGTCAGCGACCCCTTGAACTTGTCCGCGGCGACGAGCACCCGCTGTGCCTTCCGGGTGTCGCTCACTGCAGCCTCCGCCACTTGCACTCCCCTTGCTCTCCGGGCCCTCACGCACGTCAAGGCCAGTCGCGCCGCTGTGACCTTAACCGCAGGACGGCCCTGGCGTCAGCACGTGCCCAGCCCCTGGACCGAGGCTCCTGGGGGCGCTGGGAACTGCGCGACCGGCCACGACGGCCCCGCAGCCGCGAACGCACCACACACCCGACCCCGTAGGCACCTCGCGAAACGGGTAGACACCCGTCATGGGCCCCGCACACACGGACACAGATCTCACCGACCGCATCCTCGGCGGATGGACGGGCCGCATCGCGGGAAACATGCTGGGCAAGCCGGTCGAGCAGGGCGAGCTCTGGACGCGCGACCGCATCGACCGCTACCTCCGGCAGGCCGACGCACTGCCGCTGACCGACTACCTGCCCGAGCCGATCAGCGAACACGACGGCTTCGAGCTGCGTCCCGAGTGGCGCCGGTGCGTCCGCGGCCGCATCCACGGCAGCTGCCGTGACGACGACGTCGACTACGCGATCCTCGGCCTCGACCTGCTGGAGACCCACGGCTTCGGATTCAGCACCGAGCAGGTCGGCGACCTGTGGCTGCTGCGGCTGCCGTATCTGCAGACGTTCACCGCCGAGCGGGCCGCCTACCGCAACCTCGCGAGCGGGCTGAAGCCGCCGCTGACGGCGACGTACGACAACCCGTACCAGGAGTGGATCGGCGCCCTCATCCGCGCCGACATCTTCGGCTGGACCTGCCCCGGCGTCCCGCGCCGGGCCGCCCAGCTCGCCCGGCGGGACGCGGTGCTGTCGCACACCGGGAACGGGGTCTACGGGGCGATGTGGGCGGCGGCGCTGATCGCGGCGGCGTTCACGGCGCCCACCGTGCGGCACGCCGTCGACGACGCCCTGGCCGTGATCCCGGCGAGCAGCCGCCTCGCCCGCACGGTGCGCCGGGTGGTCTCCCTGCACGACACCCGGATGTCCTGGGAGGACACGCTCACCACGGTCGCCGAGGAGACCACCGGCATGGGGTGGATCCACACCGTCCCGAACGCGGCCGTCCTCACCGCCGGGCTGCTGTACGGCGACGGTGACTTCACCCGCACCATCACCCTGACCGTCCGCGGGGGCCTGGACACCGACTCCAACGGCGCCACCGCCGGTTCGGTGGCCGGCGTGTTCGGCGGGGCGGCGGCCATCCCCGACCAGTGGAAGGCCCCGCTGGAGGACACGGTCCGCAGCGCGGTGTTCGGCTTCGACCGCGTGCGGATCAGCGAACTGGCGCAACGGACGCTGCGGCTGGCGGAAGCGGCGATCTGATGCGGAGGTGAGGCGGGATGCGGTGGTTACCCTGCACCGGTGACTTCCTCTTCTGACTACGCCACCTACATCGCCTCCCTGCCCCGCGTCCTGGCCGGTGCCGCCGTGCTGTTCCAGGACGGCGAGGGCCGGGTGCTGCTCGTCGAGCCCAACTACCGGGAGGGCTGGACGCTGCCCGGCGGCACGATCGAGTCCGACGACGGCGAGACCCCGCGGCAGGGGGCACGGCGCGAGGCGGCGGAGGAGATCGGCCTGGACCGGGAACTCGGCCGGCTGCTGACGGTGGACTGGGTGCACGGCACGGGTCGTCCGCCGCTGGTGGCGTACGTGTACGACGGCGGGGTGCTCAGCGAGGACGACATCAAGGCGATCCGCCTCCAGGAGGAGGAACTGCTGTCCTGGCGGCTGGTCCCGCGCGAGGAGCTGGCCGACTGTCTGCCGGGCGCCCACAGCCGTCGTGTCCTGACCGCCCTCGACGTCCTGGCCGAGGGCTCGGGCACGGCGGAGCTGGAGAACGGGCACCGGGTGTTCTGACCGGCGACGGCGCCCGTCGATCATCGTCGACGCCGAGCCGACCCCGTACGACGACCGTGCCGACGACGTCGTCCGGGGTCCCACCGGCACGGCGCTGCCGGAGCTGCTGCGCGGCCTCACCGCCGAAGCGGGCCAGGAGCAGGTCCGCCCGGCGCGTGACATCAGAAGAGCGAGGCTCCGCGTTCGAAGTCCAGCAGGCGCTGCTTGCGCTCCAGGCCGCCGCCGTACCCCGTCAGGCCGCCGTTCGCCCCGATCACCCGATGGCACGGCACGATGATGCCGATGGGATTGCGGCCGTTGGCGAGGCCGACCGCGCGGGAGGCGGTGGGGCTGCCGAGGAGGCCGGCCAGCCTGCCGTAGGTGCGGGTCTCGCCGTACGGGATGCGGCGCAGGGCGTCCCAGACCGTGCGCTGGAACGGGGTGCCGTGCAGGCGGAGTTCGACCGTGAACTCCTTCAGCTCGCCCGCGAAGTAGGCCTTCAGCTGCTCCTCCGTCTCGGCGAAGAGGGTGTCGTCGCGGGTGCCGAAGGTCTCCTCGGGCGGGCGGTGACGCTGGTCGGTCATGTACAGGCCGCACAGGACACCGTCGTCGGCGACGAGAGTGAGCGGGCCGTAGGGGCTGTCGGTCACGTTGTGCTGCTTCATCGGAAGGTCCCTATACCGGAAGGAAGTTGATCGGGTGGCTGTCGGTCGCCCAGAGGTACTGGACCGCGTAGGCCCGCCAGGGGCGCCAGACTCCGGCGCGGGCGGTGAGCGCGGCGGGAGTGGACGGCAGGCCCAGTTCCCGGGCCGCGCGGCGGATACCGAGGTCGGTGGGGAGGAAGGCGTCGGGGTCGCCGAGCGCGCGCATGGCGATGACGTCCACCGTCCAGGGGCCGAAGCCGGGCAGGGCCAGGAGCCGCTCTTGGGTGCGGGGCCAGTCGCTCTCCACGCCGAGGTGGAGGTCGCCGTCGGCGAGGGCACGGACCAGGGTGGTGAAGGTCGTGCGGCGGGTGCGCGGCATCGCCAGGGTCCCGGGGTCGAGCGCCGCGAGGGCCTCGGGGGCCGGGAAGAGGTGCGTGAGGCCGCCCTCGGGGTCCTCGACCGGTTCGCCGTACGCCGTGACCAGGCGGGCCGCGTGGGTGCGGGCGGCGGCGGTGGAGACCTGCTGGCCGAGCACGGCCCGGACGGCGAACTCGGCCTCGTCGACCGTGCGCGGCACGCGCCGGCCGGGCGCCTTGTCGACCAGCGGCGCCAGCACCGGGTCCGTGCGGAGCTGGTCGTCGATGGCCACCGGGTCGGCGTCCAGGTCGAGCAGGCGGCGGCAGCGGCTGATGGCGACGGTCAGATCGCGCAGGTCGCTGAGGGTGAGGCGGCAGGCGATGTGGTCCGGGCCGGGGGTGAGGGCCACGACGCCGTGACCGTACGGGAGGCGCAGGGTGCGGCGGTAGGAGCCGTCGCGCCACTCCTCCACGCCGGGTACGGCCGTCGCGGCGAGGTGGCCGAAGAGGTTGTCGGGGTTGAGCGGGGCGCGGAACGGCAGCCGCAGGGACAGTGCGCCGGGGGTGCTCGTGCCCTGCCGCTTCGGGGCGCGGGCGCGCAGTTCCCCCGGGGGCAGGGCGAAGACCTCACGGACCGTGTCGTTGAAGGTACGGATGGAGGCGAAGCCGGCGGCGAAGGCGATCTGCGCCATGGGCAGGGCGGTCGTCTCGATGAGCAGCCGGGCCGTCTGGGCGCGCTGCGCGCGGGCGAGCGCGAGTGGGCCGGCGCCCAGTTCGGCGAGGAGCTGCCGCTCGACCTGCCGCGTGCTGTAGCCGAGCCGGCCTGCGAGGCCGGGCACGCCCTCGCGGTCCACGACCCCGTCGGCGATCAGCCGCATGGCACGGGCCACGAGGTCGGCGCGCTGGTTCCATTCCGGGGATCCGGGGCTGGTGTCGGGCCGGCAGCGTTTGCAGGCCCGGAACCCGGCCTGCTGGCAGGCCGCCGCGCTGGGGTGGAAGACCATGTTCTCCGGCTTGGGCGGCACCACCGGGCAGCTGGGACGGCAGTAGATGCCGGTGGTCAGGACGGCCGTGAAGAACCAGCCGTCGAAGCGTGCGTCCTTCGACCGTACGGCGCGCACGCAGCGCTCGGTGTCGGTGTGCATCCCCGTCTGCATGAGTCCAGCATCCGGCACCGGGCGGCACGGGGCTGGCGAGAATCCGACATCGACGTGCGGGCCCGGCACCGCCTCACGGGCACAGATGAAGATTCATTCATGTGTTCGCGTGGGGCCGCTAGGATGACGTCATGGGTCATGGAGCCGTCACTCCCGCGCAGGACGCCGGCGAGCGCGTACGCCTGGACGCGGACAACGTCGCGAAGGTCGCCACCACGCTCCAGGCCCTGTCCACACCCTCCCGGCTGCTGATCCTGGCGCGGCTGCGCGAAGGCCCGCTGCCGGCCACGGAGTTGGCCGCCGAGGTGGGCATGGAGCAGTCGGCCTGCTCGCACCAGCTGCGGCTGCTGCGCAATCTGGGTCTGGTCGTGGGCGAGCGGCGGGGCCGTTCGGTGGTGTACGCGCTGCACGACCACCATGTCGCCGAGCTGCTCGACCAGGCCGTGTACCACGTGGAGCATCTGCGGCTGGGCATCAGCGACGCCGCCGGCTGAGGCGGCGCCGCTGACACGGTCTACGCGGTGGCGGTCGGCCGTCGCGAGGCCTCCGTCGCCTCACTCACGCGCGTGAGCGGACGCAGCCGGTAGGTGTACGCGTAGTCGCGGCCCGCGAGCAGCTTGAACTCGTCGTGCGTGTGCGCCCCCCAGCTGTTGTCGCCGCCCACGCCCATCTGGCGGTGGTTGAGCCGCAGGACCACCGCGTCCCGGGGGGTGAGCTGGTAGTCGTGGCGGGCGCCGACCGACAGGTCCTCGGGGGTGAAGTGCGAGGCGTTGACCTCCAGCAGCGGTTCACCGGACACGAGCAGTCCGCGCCCCCTGCCGTCGGTCAGCGCCGCCCATCGGACGTCGGTCTTGTTGCCGTTCTCCTGAGGGCGCAGATACGGGGTCCACTGCCCGGAGACGGTGCCGGAGTACAGGCCCACGTCGGTGGCGTTGTTGCGGTCCCACATGTTCTCCTCGGGGCCCCGGCCGTAGTAGTGCAGCCGGTCCAGGCGGCGGGGCAGGAACAGCAGGGTGCCGACCTCCGGGATGTACGGCAGGTTCGCCGCCCTCGGGTGCAGGGTGTTGTCGACCTTGATCTCGCCGTTGCCGAAGACCGTGTACGTCGTGCTGTACGTGGACTCGGTGCCGGTGGGCAGCGTGCCGGTGACAGTGATCTCGACCGCCCGGCCGTCCAGGGGCCGCACCCGTACGTCGGCCACCTTCCGCCTGGCTCCGGCGTCCCGCCACGTCTGGTTGCGGGTGTGGTGGCCGTTGCCCCGGTCGTTGTCGGTGGGCGCCCGCCAGAAGTTCGGGACGGGGCCGGAGGTGATGAGCGGGGTGCCGCCCGCCTCGTAGGAGGTGATGGTGCCGGTGCTCTTGTCGACGGTGACGGCGAAGCCCTTGCCCTTCACGGTGACGCTCTTGTCCCCGTCGGTGTGGCCGAGGGCGGGCACGGTACGCAGTGGCGCGGGTTTCACGGCCGGGCTGCCCGAGTCGAGTTGGAGCTGCCGCTTGGCCACCTCGAAGCCGGCCTTGGCCCACTTGGCGGCTTCCCTGGTGGTGAAGGAGAGCTGGAGGAAGTACTCCGTGCCGGGCTCGGGCTTCGCCGGGAGGCGCACCGGGACCTTGATGCCCTTGCTGCTCAGTGGGGCGACGTTCAGCTGGTCGCGGGTCAGCCGGCCGCGCTGGACGACCTTGCCGTCGGCGACGAGGGACCAACGGCCGTCGAACTCGCGGAGGTTGGTGAACAGGTACTCGTTGGTGAGCGTGACGGCGCCGGGGCCACCGGAGGCCGGGGTCGCGTCGACGGCCTGGTAGATCTGCTTGACCTCGGCGGACTTGCCGGTGAGGGTGCGGTCGGGCAGGACGATGCCGTCGCCGGCGAAGGCACCGTCGTTGGGGTTGTCGCCCCAGTCACCGCCGTACGCGTAGAACGTCTTGTCGCGCGGGCGCTTCTCGGTGAGGCCGGCGGTGGCCGCGTCGAACCAGAAGCGCACGCCCTCGTCGTCGGCCTTGCGGGTGTCCGAGGCCAGTTCAGCGGCGCTCAGGGCGCGGGCGTACACGCGGGCGCGGCGGATGGTGCCGCTGAACTCCCGGGTCGGGTTGTCGATGTCGGTGGCGAGCGACAGGGACGCGGTGTTGACGCCGGGGCGGCGGGTGGTGGTCCGGGTGCCGCGCACCTGGCCGTCGACGTACAGGGTGAGTGTGCCTGCGTCCGCGTCGAAGACACCGGCGATGTGGTGCTCCTTGCCGGTCCAGCCGTCGGGAAGGGCCCAGCTCGCGGTGACCCACTGGCCGCCGCCGTGGATGAAGAACTCCAGGTTCTTGTCGGTCTGCTTGAGCGCGTACTGGGTGTCGCCCTTGGCGATGACGGGCTGATGGCCACCGGTGATGTCCGGGGTGACCCAGGCCTCCAGGGTCAGTGATCCGGTGAGGTCGAGTCGGGTGTCGCGGGGGAAGACGGTGCCGCCCGAGACGCCCTTGGCGCGGTCGAAGGTGCCCGCGGGTGCCATGATCTCGCCGCGCAGGGCTCCCGGGCCGGACTCGGTCAGCAGTTTGCGGGCGGGGGTGGGCCAGCTCAGGGCCTGGTCGACGAAGTCCCAGATCCAACCGCCCTGGAGGACGTCGTAGCGGCGGACGATGTCCCAGTACTTCTTGAAGTTGCCGTTGGAGTTGCCCATGCCGTGGGAGTACTCGATCATCACGTACGGGCGGGTGTCGTTCGTGTCCTTGGCGCGCTGCTCGACCCGCTGCGGGCTGTCGTACATCTCGGAGCGGATGTCGCTGATGCCCGGGCGATCGTCGCCCTCGTACTGGATGACGCGGGTGGGGTCGTAGGAGCGGATCCAGTCGTACATGGCGTTGAAGGTGGTGCCGCCGCCGGCCTCGTTACCCAAGGACCAGATGACCACGGAGGCGTGGTTCTTGTCGCGGTGGACCATGTTCTGGGCGCGGACCACGCATGCCTCGGTCCACTCGGGGTGCCCGCTTCCCGGGAACTCGTCGCGGACGCCGTGGGTCTCCAGGTTGGTCTCGTCGACGAGGTACAGGCCGTACTCGTCGGCGAGTTCGAGCCAGAGCGGGCTGTTGGGGTAGTGCGAGGTGCGGACGCTGTTGATGTTGAGGCGCTTGATGATCCCGATGTCCTCGATCATCTGCGCGCGGGTGATCGCCGAGCCGGTGACGGGATGCATCTCGTGCCGGTTGACGCCGCGGAAGGAGACCGGCTTGCCGTTGATGCGCATCAGGCCGTCCTTCAGCGCGAACTCGCGGAAACCGACCCGGTGCGAGAGGGTCTCCACCACCTTGCCGGCGGGGTCGCGCAGACGGAGCACGGCGGTGTAGAGGTTCGGGTGCTCGGCCGACCACAGCTTCGGTGAGGGGACGGCTCTGGACGCCTCGACCGTCGCCTCGTCGCCGTCGGGGACGTCGGCGGAACGGTTCAGGGGCCGGGACCAGACCGCGTGGCCACGGGCGTCGTAGAGCTGGGTCTCGACGGTGTAGCGGCCCCCGCCCTCGCCGCCGTAGTCGCGCACGTGCGCGGTGACCTCGAGCTCGGCGGAGGTGTAGCCGTCGCCGAGCGGGGTGTCCAGCTTGAAGTCGCGCAGGTGCACGCTGGGCGTGGAGTACAGGTGGACCGAGCGGAAGATGCCGCTCAGCCGGATCATGTCCTGGTCCTCCAGCCACTCCGCGTCGGAGTAGCGGTACACCTCTACGGCGATGTGGTTGGTGCCCGGCTTGAGGTGGGGGGTGATGTCGTACTCGGCGGAGGTGTAGGAGTCCTCGTGGTAGCCCACCAGCTCGCCGTTGATCCACACGTAATGGGCGGACTTGACGCCCTCGAAGTGCAGGAAGGTGCGCCGGCCCCGCCAGTTGCGGGGCACGGTGAAGGTACGGCGGTACTGGCCGACGGGGTTGTAGCGGGTCGGGGCGGCCGGTGGCTGGGCCTCCTCGCCGCGGCCGTTGGGGCCCCACCAGGGGTAGGTGATGTTGACGTAGATCGGGAAGTCGTAGCCGTGCAGCTGCCAGGCCGAGGGGACGGGGATGGAGTCCCAGCCGGAGTCGTCGAGGTCGGTGCGGTGGAAGTCGGTGTCCCGGTCGTCGGGGCGGTCCACGTAGGCGAACTTCCAGGTGCCGTCGAGGCTCAGCCGGTACGGCGAGCGCTCGCGGTCGCCCTTCAGGGCCTGCCCGAGGTCCGCGTAGGGCATGAGGGTGGTGTGCGGTGGCTCGGTGCCCACCCGGTACACGCTCAGGCCGTCGTTCCACTCGGGAGGACCGTCCGCCGCCGGACGCCGCCCGGCCGCGTGTGCCGCGGCGGGCGACGCGGACAGGGCGAGCGCGCCGAGCACGGCGGCTCCTCCCTCCAGCAGTCGGCGGCGGCTGACGACCGGCCGGTCGGCGGGAGAAGGGTGTGAGTGGGGGTGCGGCATGACCGTGGCCTTCCTCGGTTCGACAGGGTGCTGCACGGACTGAGGGCATGTCAGACGGGAGCCCCAACCGCCCACCCACGATGGGTGTTTCTGTTGGGATCCGTGCAACTGACGGTGACGGAGCAACTGCTGAGCAGGCACACCCTAGGACTCGAACACAAACGAAGCAATGATCCCGTCGGACTTTGTGCGGTCCTGGTGGATCTCCGGGGTCGGGCGGCGTTCAGGACGCGAGGAACATCAGCAACTCGCCCGTCAGCCGGGCGGGCACGTCCAGCGGGACGAGATGACCGGCCTCCGGGACGGGCACCAGCCGGGCTCCCGGGATCAGGGCGGCGAGTTCCCGCCCCCTGGCGAACGGGATCCAGGTGTCCTCGGTGCCCCAGCACACCGTGACGGGCAGGTCGATCGTCGGGTAGAGCGGCTGGATCTCGTCGGTGTAGCGCTGGTCGGCCTGCGCGATCTGCCGGTAGAAGGCGGCCTGGCCCTCCTCCCCCGTCCAGGGCCCGACCAGGGCGTCGAGGGCGGCGGGACGCAGTCCGAGGTGGCTCGCGGAGGAGACGTACTCGCGCACCAGGGCCTCGTGCAGTGCCGCCGGGAGCTGCTCGAAGACCTGGCTGTGTTCCCCGACCAGCCGGAAGAAGGGGGAGCCCCAGGGCTTCAGCGCCACCGGGTCGATCAGCGCGAGCCGCCGGTAGCGGGCCCCGTGCAGCAGATGGGCGCGCAGGGCCACGCATCCCCCGAAGTCGTGCGCGACGACCGCCGGCTCCTGAAGTCCCCAGTGCGCCAGCAGCCCGGCGAAGATCCGGCCCTGGGCGCCCAGTGAGACGTCCTGTCCGGCGTGCATGCCGGAGGCGCCGTAGCCCGCCATGTCCCACACGTGCACGCGGTACCCGGCGGCGGCCAGGGCGGGCGCGACCTCGTGCCACACGTACGAGGAGAAGGGCGTCCCGTGCAGCAGCACCACCGGCCCTCCGCCGGGGTCGCCGAGCCGGTCCCAGCGCACGGTCCCCGACCCGGTGTCAAGGCTCTCCCGCAGCGTCCAGTCGTCCACGATGCCGCTCCCTCCCGCCACGAGCACCCACCCGCGGTTTTTTGTCATTTCGGCGCGACAGTGCCGCTCCTCCGACCGTAATGTGACCTCATCGGACAGCCAGAGCAACAGATCATGGCGGTACCTTTGCCGCGCCGGAAGGAGCGGCTCGCATGAACGGGTATGCGACCTCGGACCGCGACGCCGTCACGGCCGCGCCCGGCGGGTTGCTGGATCTGCTGAAGGTCGCGGCGGTGGTCCTGGACGCGGGCGGGCGCATCGCGTTGTGGAGCCCCGAGATCGAACACCTGCTCGGCTGGACCGCTGCGGAGGCGCTGCGGCAGCGCGCCGACACCCTCCTGATCTCCCCCGAGAACCGGCCCCGCGGCAGGGAGCTCTTCGCCCAGGTCAGCACAGGGGCCCGGTGGGCCGGTGTCTTCCCGCTGCGGCACAGCGACGGCACGGAACGCGCCGTGGAGTTCCGTACGATGCGCCTCCTCGACCCCGAGGGGCAGCCCCACCTGCTGGGACTCGCCACGGACGCGACGACCGTACGGCAGGTGGAGCGCGACCTCGCCCTCTCGCACAGCCTCGTCAACCAGACGCCGCTCGGCATCGCCGTCTTCGACAACGACCTGCGCTGGGTCGGGGTCAATCCCGCGCTGGAGCGGATCAACGGCATGCCCGAGGAAGCCGTGCTGGGGCGCCGCCTGGGTGAGGTGCTGCCGGGTCTGGACGTGGCGACCATCGAGACTCGGATGCGGCACGTCCTGGAGACCGGCAGACCCCTGCTCGACCAGCAGACCGTCGGCCGTACGGCTGCGGACGTCCAGGAGCGCGCCTACTCGGAGTCGTACCACCGCATCGAGGACACCGACGGCCGGGTGCTCGGGCTCGCGATGGCCGTGCTGGACGTCACCGAGCGCCAGCAGGCCGCGGCGGAGGTCGCGCAGGCGCGCCAGCACCTGTCGGTGATCGCCGACGCGGGTATGAAGATCGGCACCACGCTGGACCTCCAGCAGACCGCCCGGGAGCTGGCCGGTGTGGTCGTTCCGCACCTCGCGGACCTGGCCGCCGTGGACGTCCTGGAGTCGGTCGTGGCCAGCGGCACCATCACGCCCGTGTCGGGCGGCGCCCCGGCCGAGTTCCGGGCGCTGGCCGTCGCGGCCGGCTACCCCACCGACGCCATCCACGCCGCCGACCCGGTGGGCGAGCTGGCCACGTACGGCTCGTCGCGGGTCATCACACAGTGCGTACGCAGCGCCCGCCCGGTCCTGATCGAGCGCGTGGACGGCAAGATGCTGCGGCGTCTGGCCCGGGACTCACGGGCCGCCCTGGCCCTGCACGAGGCCGGTGCCCACTCCTACCTGGCGCTGCCCCTGGTGGCCCGGGGCAAGGTGCTCGGCACGCTCTCCCTGTACCGCACGGTCAACGAGCGCCCCTTCGACGACCGGGACCAGGTGCTCGCCTCCGAACTCGCCGCCCGGGCCGCGATCTGCATAGACAACGCCCGCCTCTACGGCCGCGAGCGCGGCACCGCCCTGACCCTGCAGCGCAGCCTGCTGCCGAGCACGCCCGCCGAGCGGGAGGGGCTGGACATCGCCGCCCGCTACCGCCCGGCCCTCAGTGAGGTCGGCGGCGACTGGTACGACGTCCTGCCGCTGGGCCCGCGGCGCACCGCGCTGGTCGTCGGGGACGTCATGGGCAAGGGCGTCCAGGCCGCTGCGATCATGGGGCAGCTGAGCACGGCGACGCGGGCGCTGGCCCGGCTGGACCTGCCGCCGGCCGAGCTGCTGCGCCACCTCGACGACATCGCCGGCTCGCTCGGCGACGCCATCGCCACGTGTGTGTACGCGGTGTGCGACCTGGAGCGCGGCACCTGCGAGCTGTCCAGCGCCGGGCATCTGCCGCCGGTGCTCGCCGGGACGGACGGGAGCGCGAAGCTCCTCGACGTGCCGAGCGGTGTGCCGCTCGGGGTCGGCGGCGTGGCGTTCGGCACGCTGGAGGTGGACCTCGCCCCGGGCTCCCTGCTCGCCCTCTACACGGACGGGCTGGTCGAGAACCGGGCGGAGCCGATCGACACCGGCCTCGACACGCTGACCCGCCTGCTCCGGAACACGGGGTCCAGCCTGCAGCGCGCGAGCGACAGTCTGCTCAGCGCACTGAGTCCCGAACCGGACGACGACGTGGCCCTGCTGCTGGTCCGCACACGGGCCTGACGCGACGGCTCAGGCGTCACCCCTGCGTGGGGTGCACAGGGCCCAGATGATGAACGCGGACATCGCGATCACGACCACGGACCAGACCGGGTAGGCCGGCAGGGAGAGGAAGTTGGCGATGATGACGAGTCCGGCGATGCCCACGCCGATGACGCGCGCCCAGCCCGACCCCTGGAACAGACCCATGCTGACGAGCACGGCGACCACACCCAGGGCGAGGTGGATCCAGCCCCAGCCGGTGAGGTCGAACGCGAAGACGTAGTTGGGGGTCGAGACGAAGACCTCGTCCTCGGCGATGGCCGCGATGCCGCGCATCACGGCGAGAATCCCGGTAATCATGAGCATGACGGCCGCGAAGACCATCATGCCGGTGGCCAGGCCGTGCTTCGCCGTCCGGTGCCCGTGCGTTGGGTGTGTGGCGGTCATGAGCTGCCTCGTTTCTGCTGCGTCCGGCGCGGTCAGCGACCGGAGGAGGTGGCGGACGGCGGGGGTGCCGACGAGCCGGAGCCGCTCAGGACCAGGTGCTTGGCCTTGCGGAACTCCTCGTTCGTGATGTCACCGCGGGCGCGGATCTCGGACAGCCTGGCGAGTTCGTCGACGCTGCTCGGCCGGTCGTCGCCGCCCCTGGCGGTCTGCCGTATGTAGCTGTCCATGGCCTCCTGCTGCTCGCGGGCGTGTGAGATCTCCCTGCGTCCCATGTTCTTGCCGCGGGCGATGACGTAGACGAACACCCCGAGGAAGGGCAGGACGATGCAGAACACCAGCCAGCCCGTCTTGGCCGCGCCGCTCAGTGAGTCGTCGCGGAAGATGTCGAAGACGATCCGGAAGAGCAGCACGAACCACATGATCCACAGGAAGAACCACAGCATCGCCCAGAAGGCGCTCAGCAGCGGAAAGTCGTACGCCAGGTAGGTCTGCGCACTCATGTCACCCCTCCGTCCCGGGCACCCGCCCGGCAGCCGTTGCGTGCCGCTGTCAGCCTGCTCGCGATCCGCACCGCGCCGCATCACCCGGAGCGGGTGATCGTGCGGCCGCCGCGGGGGAGGAACGGGGCGTTTCCCGGCCCGCCGGCTCAGGCGTTCCCGGTGGGCTGTGCGTAACGGCGGCGGACGATCCGAGCGGCGTGGCCCGCCGGGGCGAGCACGAGCCGCTCCTCCTCACCGGCGATCCTCCGGTCCTCCGGTCTGCCGGTTCGCCGGTTCGCCAGTTCGCCGGTCTGCCGGTCCTCCGGTACGCCCGGGTGGGAACGCCGCTGCCGAGCAGCGTCGCCTGCGCCACCTGCCGCCGGGTCACCCCTGGTGGGTGATCCGTCCCCGGCGCCACCGCGGTGAGGTGGTGAGGTGGTGACACCCCATGTCGGCGCAGGAGCACGAGAATCGAGATGAACGATCCAGCGATGGCCCGGGCCACGCCCGCCCGGCTCCGGCAGAAGCAGGACCAGGACCAGGAGCAGGACCAGGAGCGAGAGCGGCGTCGGCGACCGCACGGTCCGCGGCGACGCGCGAGGGCCGCGGTCCTCGCGCGTGCGGTGCTCATCGCGACCGGTCTCGTCACCGTCTACTACGTGCTGCCTCTGGACGGGCGGAGCACGACCGGCACCTCGGCACTGCTCGCCGGCGGCCTGCTGCTCTGCCTCGTGGTCTTCTGGTGGGAGGTCCGGGCCATCGCGTACTCGCCCTACCCGCGGCTGAAGGCCGTCGAGGCCCTGGCCGCCACACTGGTCCTCTTCCTCCTGCTCTTCGCGGGCACCTACTACCTCCTGGAGCACTCCGCCCCGGGTTCCTTCAGCGAACCGCTGACCAAGACCGACTCCCTGTACTTCACGCTCACCACGTTCACCACGGTCGGGTACGGGGACATCGCCGCCCGTTCCCAGACCGGACGCGTACTGACGATGGTGCAGATGGCGGGCGGACTGCTGCTGGTGGGCGTCGCCGCACGGATTCTCGCCGGTGCCGTACAGGCGGGCCTGCGCCGTCGGGGACGGGAGCCCTCGGACGACCTCACCCCGCGGCCGGAGGACTGAGCCATGACCGTACCGGGCCCCCTCACGACCTTCCTGTCGCCGGCCGAACGGGCGGCCGAGGGCCGGAACGTGCGACGGCACGTCCCCCGCTCGTCCCACGGCTACTTCGACGCGGGGCCGCAGCGCTTCGACCCGGTCGAAGTGGTGGAACGTCAGTCAGCCACCCGCATACCGGAGTTGGTGCCGATCCGCTACGCCCGGATGCTGGAGTCCCCATTCCGCTTCTACCGGGGCGCGGCGGCCATCATGGCGGCGGACCTCGGGGCCGTCGCGGACACCGGACTGCGGGTGCAGCTCTGCGGCGACGCCCATCTGCTGAACTTCCGGCTGCTGGCCTCGCCGGAACGCCATCTGGTGTTCGACGTCAACGACTTCGACGAGACCCTGGCCGGACCGTTCGAATGGGATGTCAAGCGGCTCGCGGCCAGTTTCGCCATCGCGGGCCGGGCCAACGGTTTCGAGGCCGAGGAGCAGAACCGGGTCGTGGAGACGTGCGTGCGGGCCTACCGGCAGCGGATGCGGGAGTTCGCGGGCATGCGCACCCTGGACATCTGGTACGCGCAGGACGACGCCGACCGGCTGCGGGAACTGATGGCCGCGTCGATGACCAAGGAGGCCAGGCGCCGTACCGACGAGGCGACGGCGAAGGCCAGGACCCGCACCCACCTCCAGGCCTTCGAGAAACTCACCCGGGTCACGGACGAAGGCCGGCGGATCGCCCCCGACCCGCCCTTGATCACTCCGCTGCGCGACCTGGTGGACGACTCCGCGCCGCACGGGCAGGAGAAGGAGCTGCGCGCCGTCCTGGAGGGATACGTGCGGACCCTGTCGTCCGAGCGCCGGCACCTGCTGCGTCGCTTCCGGCTGGTAGACATCGCCCGCAAGGTGGTGGGCGTCGGCAGCGTCGGCACCCGCTGCTGGATCGTGCTCCTGCTCGGCCGGGACGATGACGACCCGCTGCTGTTGCAGGCCAAGGAGGCTCAGGCGTCGGTGCTCGCCGACCACACCGACGGCATCCGCTACGACAACGAGGGACGCCGCGTGGTGGCGGGCCAGCGGCTGATCCAGACGACCAGCGACATCCTCCTCGGCTGGACGCACGCCACGGGCCTCGACGGACACGAACGGGACTTCTACGTACGTCAGCTGCGCGACTGGAAGGGCATCGCACGGCCGGACACAATGGACCCGGACCTGCTGCGGCTGTTCGCCGGTCTGTGCGGAGCGAGCCTGGCGAGGGCCCATGCCCGCTCGGGCGATCCCGTGGCCATCGGGGCGTACCTCGGCGGCGGGAACCGCTTCGATCGCGCGCTCACCGCGTTCGCGCGGTCCTACGCCGACCGTAACGAGCGGGACTTCGCCGCACTGGGCGCCGCCGTCCGGTCCGGCCGGGTTCACGCGGCGCCCCCGTGAGCCGGTCACTCCGGCAACTGGCGCATCTCCACGACCCTGAGCCCCAGCGACTGGAAACGGGCCAGCAGACCGTACAGGTGGGCCTCGTCCACGACCGGGCCGTACAGCAGCGTCTGCCCGGACACCACCACGTGGTCCAGTTCCGGGAAGGCCTTGGCCAGTGTCTCCGACATCTGTCCGGCGATGCGGATCTCGTAGCGCATGAGCTGCTCTCCCGCGGGCGGCCCGAGAGTGGGAGGCGCGCCCTTCCCCAGTGATGGTCCGCCTCGGCGGCCCGCGCGCCCTCACCCGGCACAGGTGAACCTCCGCGGGCGCCCCGCGGAGCTCGCGTACGTGCGTGCCGCAGCCGCGCCTCACCCGCCCCCCGTGAGGGGTAGGGCCGGCCGAGCGGCGCCCCGCGCGCGACGGGGACCGAGCCACGCCCCGCGCAAGGGGGGCAGGCCCAGCCGCGCGGTCACAGGATCCGCGCCTCGCGGGCGCGGCGGACCGCGTCGCCGCGCCGGCTCACCGCGAGCTTGCGGTAGATGCTCTTGAGGTGGGTCTTCACGGTGTTCACCGACACGTGGAGGTCGGTTGCGATCTCCTCCGTCGACCTCATCTCGGCCAGCCTGCGCAGCACGTCACGCTCACGCGCGCTCAGTTCGTCGACCACGAGCGGCCGCGGCTGTGCGGTGGGGACGGGGGGACCGTTCCCGGG
>NZ_POUC01000389.1 GCF_002891435.1 Streptomyces cahuitamycinicus | reverse complement strand
TGAGCTGGAGATATACCTCCCGCTCACGAGTCAGGCGACGACCGCCCCCTCCATGTCTGACCTTGCGGACCTCGAAGTCCATCGCATCCCCTGAGCTGGGGTGTTGCGACGACTACTAGAACTCAAGAACACCGGACGGGGCCCTTCTGTGGCGTGGCGAAGCAGTCGATCAGTGGTGGCCGTGGCCGCTCGTGATCTCCCGGTACTCCTCGGCGGTGGGCTTCGGGATCTGGGCGCCCTCGCCGTAATAGGCGTCGCTGAGCTTGGCGCGCAGCTTCTCGGAACCCTTCACCTTGCGCTCGACACCGTTCTCGTCGACCGTCGGGCCGATCTCGGCCGGCTGGTACTGCTCGTGTGCCGTGAGCGTGTACATCTGCTCCTGGCTGAGCGGCTCGTGCACCTCGATGAACTCACCGTGCGGCAGGCGCTTGATGATGCCCGACTCGCGGCCGTGCAGCACCTTCTCCTTGTCCCGGCGCTGCAGGCCGAGGCAGATGCGCTTGGTGACGATGAAGGCGAGGACCGGTCCGACGAAGAACCCGATCCGGACGAACCAGGTCACCGCGTTGATCGACAGATGGAAGTGGGTGGCGACGATGTCGTTGCCACCGCCGATCAGCATGATGATGTAGCCGGTGATCCACGCGACACCGACACCGGTGCGGGTCGGGGCGTTGCGCGGCCGGTCCAGGATGTGGTGCTCGCGCTTGTCCCCGGTGACCCACGACTCGATGAACGGGTAGAGGGCGATGATCGCGAGGAACAGGCCGAAGAGGACCAGCGGGATGAACACGCCCAGGACGAGCGTGTGACCCCAGAGGTTGATCTCCCAGCCCGGCATGGCCCGGACCAGACCCTCGGCGAAGCCCATGTACCAGTCGGGCTGTGCGCCCGTCGACACCTGGTCGGGCCGATAGGGGCCCAGGACCCAGATCGGGTTGACGGTCGCGATGCCGGCGATGGCCGTGATGACACCGAAGACCAGGAAGAAGAAGCCTCCGGCCTTGGCCGCGTAGACCGGCAGCAGCGGCATGCCGACGACGTTCTTGTTGGTGCGTCCGGGACCCGCGAACTGGGTGTGCTTGTGGTAGAAGACCAGGATCAGGTGGCCGACCACGAGCCCGAGCATGATGCCCGGCAGCAGCAGGATGTGGATCGAGTAGAACCGGGCGACGAAGTCGGTGCCCGGGAACTCCCCGCCGAACAGGAACATCGAGATGTACGTGCCCACGATCGGCACGGACAGGATCGCGCCCTGGGTGAAGCGGACACCGGTGCCGGAGAGCAGGTCGTCCGGGAGCGAGTAGCCGGTGAAGCCGGTGAACATGCCCAGGACGAACAGCAGGAAGCCGAACAGCCAGTTGATCTCACGCGGCTTGCGGAACGCGCCGGTGAAGAAGACGCGCATCATGTGCACGAACATGCCGGCGAGGAAGATGATCGCCGCCCAGTGGTGGATCTGCCGGATGAGCAGACCGCCGCGGACGTCGAAACTGATGTCCAGCGTGGAGGCGAACGCCTCCGACATCAGCTGCCCCTGGAGCGGGACGTAACTGCCGTGGTACTCCACCTCGTTCATCGACGGGTGGAAGAACAGCGTCAGGTACACACCCGTGAGGATGATGATGATGAAGCTGTAGAGGCAGATCTCACCCAGCATGAAGGACCAGTGGTCCGGGAAGATCTTGCGCATGTTGGCCTTGGCCAGGGAGTAGATCCCGAGGCGGCCGTCGGCCCAGTCGGCGACCCGCTCCCCCGCGGGCGCCTTGCGTCGTTCTTGTGCAGTGCTCATCCGCGCTCCCAGAAAGAAGGGCCGACGGGCTCTTCGAAGTCGCCGTGCGCCTCGAGGTAGCCCTCGTCGTTCACGCCGATGCGGAGCTGCGGCAAGGCGTGACCGGCGGGACCGAAGATCACTCGGGCACCGTCGGAGAGGTCGAAGGTGGACTGGTGGCAGGGGCAGAGCACGTGGTGCGTCTGCTGCTCGTACAGGGAGATCGGGCAACCGACGTGGGTGCAGATCTTCGAGTACGCGACGATGCCCTCGTGCGACCACTCGAGCTCGCGCTTGTCCTTGATGTCGTCCGGCTGGAGCCGGACGATCATCAGGGCGGCCTTGGCGATCTCGTTCTGGAATCCGTGGTCGTGCTCCTCCAGGCCCTCGGGCTTGGCGAAGGTCAGCGAACCGACCGCGACGTCGGACGGACGCAGCGGCTCGTTCGTGTTCATGTTGACGAGCAGCTTGCCCTTGGACCACAGCGTGTGGCGGAGCTTCGTGCCGGGCAGCGGACCGAGGTCGCGCAGCAGTACGACGCCGGAGAGCGGCACCAGCGTGAGCGCGCCGAGCATCGTGTTGCGGATCAGCTTGCGGCGGCCGAGCGCGGACTCCTTGGCGCCCTGGCTGAAGTCCGCGAAGACCTTCTCGCGGACCTCGGGCGTCGCCTCGATCGGGTGCCGCTCGTCGGCGACCTCCACGTCCGACATCAGGGTGCGGGCCCAGTGGACGGCGCCCGCGCCGATGCAGAACAGCGCGATGCCGAGCGTCATGCCGAGCGCGAAGTTCAGGGCGCTGATGTGGCCGAGCGGCCAGATGTAGACCGACTTGTCGACCGGGATCGCCACGAACGCGGCGATGAAGGCGACCGTGGCCAGCATCGACACCGTGAACATCAGGGCGACCGAGCGCTCCGAGCGCTTGGCGGCCCGCTCGTCGACGTCCTGGATCCGGTGCTCGTGGGGCGGCAGGCCCGGGTCGGCGAACGGGTGCTTGTCGTCCGCGACGCTCACCGCGCCGTGCCCGTGCTCGTCATGTCCTGCGGACTGCGCGGCAGGCAGGTTCTCTTCTGGAATGTCTTGGCTACTCATGACTTCTTGGCCTTTGCGGTCCGGGCGGCGACCCACACGGCGACGGCGATCAGACCGCCGAGACCGAAGATCCAGCCGAACAGGCCCTCGCTGACCGGCCCGAGGCCACCCAGTGCGAGGCCGCCGGGGCTCTCGGTCTTTTCGCTGTTGACCGCGTCGAGGTACGCGATGATGTCCTTCTTGTTCTTCTCCGACAGCGTGGTGTCGGGGAAGGACGGCATGTTCTGCGGGCCGGTCTGCATGGCCTCGTAGATGTGCTTCGGGGAGGCGCCCTCGAGGCTCGGCGCGTACTTGCCGTGCGTCAGCGCGCCGCCCTTGCCGGTGAAGTTGTGGCACTGCGCGCAGTTGTTGCGGAACAGCTCACCGCCCTTGGCGATGTCGGCGCCCTCGGGGCCGTACTGCTCCTCCGTCGGGATCGACGGACCGGCGCCCAGCGAGGCGATGTACGCCGCGAGCTGGTCGATCTCGGCCTGCGAGTAGATGTTCTTCTTCTCCGGGACCTGGGGGCCCTGGGAGGTGGCGGCCGGCATACGGCCGGTGGCCACCTGGAAGTCGACGGCCGCGGCGCCGACACCCACCAGGCTCGGCCCGTCGGAGGTGCCCTGACCGCCGGTGCCGTGGCAACTGGCGCAGCCGACGGCGTAGAGCTTCTTGCCCTCCTCGATGGTGAGGGACTGGGCGGTTTCGTCGGCCTGCGCCTTGTCCGCGGGTGCGAACACGGCGTACAGCCCCCCGGTGCATGCCAGCGCGAGGAGTAGGACGACGAGCGCCGCCAGCGGGTGGCGTCGTCGTGCGGAGAGCTTTTTCACGGATTACCCCGGTGTCAGGATCTTCTGCGTCGATGCTTCTGGGATGCGCGCTGCGTCGAGCACGCGCGGATGCGGGCCCTGCTACTTGATCATGTAGATCGTGGCGAAGAGACCGATCCAGACGACATCGACGAAGTGCCAGTAATAGGACACGACGATCGCGGCCGTCGCCTGCTCGTGGGTGAACCTCCGGGCCGCGTAGGTCCGGCCCAGGACCAGCAGGAAGGCGATGAGTCCGCCCGTCACATGCAGGCCGTGGAAGCCGGTGGTCAGGTAGAACACCGAGCCGTACGGGTCCGAGGACAGGGACAGGCCCGCCTCCTTGACCAGCTCTGTGTACTCGAGGACCTGACCGCCGATGAAGATCGCACCCATCACGAAGGTGACGATGAACCACATCCGCAGCTTCTTCACGTCACCGCGCTCGGCGGCGAAGACGCCGAGCTGGCAGGTGAGCGAGGAGAGCACCAGGATGGTGGTGTTCGCCGCCGAGAACGGGAAGTTGAGATGGCCGGCCATCTCCTTCCAGTGATCGGGACCCGTCACCGATCGCAGGGTGAAGTACATCGCGAAGAGGGCCGCGAAGAACATCAGCTCGGAACTCAGCCAGATGATGGTTCCGACGCTGGTGAGGTTCGGCCGGTTGACCGACGGGTGCGCGTGCCCGGTTTCTACTGTCGTTGCTGTCGCCACGACCGACATTATGTCGGTCGCTTATCCCGCCCTCACTCCGGGGGGTGCCGTTCGGAGTGTCTAAGCCGGTCGTACCGGTGTTGACGTGGGGTTCAAGGGAGTAGCATCCGGCCCAACGGGCCTGTCCTTACGACGCTGACGTCACGGAGGAACAATGCAGCCGACCGCCACGGTGCTGGTCTACAGCGACAACTCCAACACCCGGGAGCAGGTGCGGCTCGCCACGGGACGGAGGCCGGCTCCGGACGTTCCCGTGGTGGAGTTCGTGGAGTGTGCGACTCCCGCCGCGGTGCTCACGGAGCTGGACCGGGGTGGGATCGACGTCTGTGTACTGGACGGCGAGGCCGTACCGATGGGAGGCATGGGGCTCTGCCGGCAGATCAAGGACGAGGTGTTCGACTGCCCGCCGGTGCTGTTGCTGATCGGGCGGCCCCAGGACGCGTGGCTGGCGACCTGGAGCCGGGCGGAGGCGGCGGTGACCCTGCCGGTGGAGCCGGTGGAGTTCGCCTCCGCGCTGGCTTCGCTGTTGCGGGACAAGGCGGCTTTGAACGCCTAGGGGCTCGGGGGCACCTGTTGTCTCGCGTGTGCGGGTGGTCTGTGGCTTGTCGCGCCCGCGCGGCGGAGCCGCATGTCGACACGGCCCCGCGCCCCTGAGGGACGTGCCCCTGAGGGCGTCTAGACGCTCTGCGGCCTCAGGCGGGCCCTGTCGGCCTGTGTGGGGCCGTCCGGGGTGCCGCCCACGAGGGCGCTGCCGGTGCGCCACTTCGCCCAGTCGAGGTTCCAGTCGCCGAAGCCGTTGCCGAAGGGGGCCATCGTGTCGCCGCCGGAGTTCACGACCTCGACGATGTCGCCCTCGCGGACGGTGTCGTAGAACCAGGCGGCGTTCTCGTTGCTCATGCCGGTGCAGCCGTGGCTGACGTTGGCGTAGCCCTGGGAGCCGACGGACCAGGGGGCGGCGTGGACGTACTCGCCGCTGTTGGTGACCCGGACCGAGTGGTGCACGATCAGGTCGTAGAAGTCCGCGGCGCCGATGCTGGCGCTGGTCATGCGGACGGTGCCCTCCTTGGCCAGGACGACCTTGACGCCGTTGCGGGTGTCGTAGCCGGGCATACCCGTGGTGACCGGTATCTCCCGGACGATCTCGTCGTTCTTGTAGACGGTCATCCGGTGGGCGGCGGCGTCCGTGACGGCGATGAGCTTGTCCGCGGTGCTGAAGGTCAGCGGCTTGGCCTTGCCGCCCCACATCCGGTCGCCGATCTTGATGCCCTGCAGGTTGCTGCGCACCTGGACGGTCGCCCGGGCGGGCCAGTAGTCCTTCGGGCGGTAGTGGAGCTTCTTGTCGTCCACCCAGTGCCAGGCCCCCTCGGTGGAGGGCGTCGAGGAGACCTTGAGAGCGCGTTCCACGACGGCCCGCTGGGCCTTGTCCTTGACGGGCCGGCTCAGCTCGGCCGTGACGGGCTGGCCGACGCCGTAGGTCCCCGTCTTGGGTCCGAAGGTGACGTCCAGGCGCTTCTTGGTGGTGGGCTTGCCGGTGTCGAAGGTCACGACCTTGCGGCCGGGCGCCCCGTCCTCGTCCTCGGTGCTCACACGGACCGTGTAGCTGGCGTTTGCGGCCAGCGGGGAGGTGCTGTGCCAGCGACTGCCGTCGGCGGCGAGTTCGCCCGCCACGTAGCGTCCTGAGGCGTCGTGGGCCGTGACGTCCGTGATGCGCCCGTCGGAGTCCTCGACGACTTCCAGGGGCTTGTCCGGGTCGGCCTTCTCACGGCTTTCCGAGGGGGCGTTGAAGGAGACCTGGTCCGCCGCGTCGTAGGGGCGGGCGGCCAGCGGGTTGCCGTCCGAGCCGCAGGCGGTGACGCCCGCACAGAGGGCGATCACCAGCAGCGTGCCGACGACGGTGCGGGGGCGGGATATCGCTGTGTGGCTCATGAGCTCACGCTAGGAAGCGGCGTCAACAGCGGCACGCCGAGCGACTCGTACGAGTGACACGCATTGCGGCAAAAGCAGGAGCCCGGACGCTCCTCTTGGAGTGTCCGGGCCCCTGAAGCGCTCGGCTCGTGTTACTGGGTCTGGTTCTCACCGCGGTAGTACTCGAACACCCAGCCCCAGACGCCGATCAGGATGATCGGCAGCGAGAAGTACATCAGCCACCAGCCGATCGCGATCGACAGGAAGGCGAGGGCGCCGCCGATGGCCAGGGAGAGCGGCTGCCAGCTGTGCGGGCTGAAGAACCCGACCTCGCCGGCGTCGTCCGCGACGTCCGCCTCCTTGTTGTCCTGTGCGCCCACGTCGACCCGCTTGGCCGTGAAGCCGAGGTAGAAGCCGATCATGATGCACAGGCCGAAGGCCAGGAAGAGGGCCGTGGTGCCGGCCGGTTCCTTCGACCAGAAGCCGTAGACGACCGCCATGACGAGCACGAAGACGCTCAGCCACATGAACATCTTGCCCTGGATCTTCACTTGCCGGCCTCCTTGCCGCCAGCGAGGGTCTTCTCGCCGTGACCGACGTTCTCGAGCTGGTCGAGGGCGGCGATCTCCGGGTGGTGCAGGTCGAACGCCGGGGATTCGCTGCGGATCCGCGGCATGGTGATGAAGTTGTGCCGCGGCGGCGGGCAGGAGGTCGCCCACTCCAGGGAGCGGCCGTAGCCCCACGGGTCGTCGACCTCGACCGGCTTGCCGTACTTGGCCGTCTTCCACACGTTGTAGAAGAACGGCAGGATCGACATGCCGAGCAGGAACGAGCTGATCGTCGAGATCGTGTTCAGGGCGGTGAAGCCGTCGGCCGCCAGATAGTCGGCGTAACGACGCGGCATGCCCTCGGCGCCCAGCCAGTGCTGGACCAGGAACGTGCCGTGGAAGCCGATGAACAGCGTCCAGAACGTGATCTTGCCGAGGCGCTCGTCCAGCATCTTGCCGGTCCACTTCGGCCACCAGAAGTGGAAGCCGGAGAACATCGCGAACACCACGGTGCCGAAGACGACGTAGTGGAAGTGCGCCACCACGAAGTACGAGTCGGACACGTGGAAGTCCATCGGCGGCGAGGCCAGGATGACACCGGTCAGACCACCGAAGGTGAAGGTGATCAGGAAGCCGGTCGCCCAGAGCATCGGTGTCTCGAAGGACAGCGAGCCCTTCCACATCGTGCCGATCCAGTTGAAGAACTTCACACCGGTCGGGACGGCGATGAGGAACGTCATGAAGGAGAAGAACGGCAGCAGCACACCGCCGGTGACGTACATGTGGTGGGCCCACACCGTCACGGACAGACCCGCGATCGCGATGGTCGCGCCGATCA
>NZ_POUC01000388.1 GCF_002891435.1 Streptomyces cahuitamycinicus | reverse complement strand
GGCATACGGCTTCCTCGGGTTCACGGCGGTCGGAGCCGGGGGGATGCTGGGCGGCCACCTGGCCTACCGTCAGGCCTCCGGGGCCAATCACGCCGAAGAGGTCCCGAACGTCGTCTCCCCGGGTTGGCACCGGGTCGGGACCGTCGACGAGTTCCCGGCCGGTGAGCCGGTGCGGCGCAGTGTGGACGACGTGCCGGTGCTGGTGGTGCGCGAGTCCGGCGGGGCGATCCACGCGCTGGCCGAGCGGTGCAGCCACCTCGCGGGGCCGCTGTCCGAGGGCACCGTCGCCGACGGGTGTGTGCGGTGCCCGTGGCACGGCAGCGTGTTCCGGCTCTCCGACGGCTGGAACGTACGCGGCCCGGCCACCTCCCCCCAGCCCTCCTTCGAAACGCGGATCACCGGCGGCGAGGTCGAGGTGCGCCTGCGGCACCAGAACGGCGGGGAGCCCGCGGGGCCCGGCCGGGAGCCGAACGGGCAGGTGCACGGAACACGAACGGGGGCTGCCCATGGGGACGGCGGCCATGGCTGACAGCCGCCTCGCGCGCCGGCTGCACGGAGTGCTCCGGCGCACCCGCCGGGACTACGCGGCGGGGCACGATCGCCCGCTGGGCGGCTATCTCGCGGCCATGGCCGGTTTCGCGGCCTACACGGCGGCCCTGACCACGGTGGTACGGCGCAGCGGGCGCCCGCTGCCCGAACGGCCCGAGCCGTGGGACCTGGTCCTGACGTCGGTGGCCACCTTCCGGCTCAGCCGGCTGCTGAGCAAGGCGTCGGTGACCAGCCCGCTGCGCGCTCCCTTCACCCGGTACGTCGGGCCGCAGGGCCCGGCCGAGCTGCACGAGGAGGCTCAGCCCGAGCAGGGCAGGCACACCGTCGGCGAGCTCGCGACCTGTCCGTTCTGCATGAGCGTCTGGGTGGCCTCGGCCCTGACCGCCGGCCGGCTGCTCTGGCCGCGCGCCACCCGTACGGCCATGGGCACGCTGACCGCCCTGGCCGGGGCGGACGCGCTGCAACTGGCGTACGGGGCGTTGGTGGACAGGACGACGGGCGACTGACCGCGGCCCGGCGGCGCCCCCGGCCGGATGACGACGTCCCACCGTTCCGGTACCCCGCCCGGCCGGATGAAGACGTCCCACCGTTCCGGTGCCCCGCCGGCACGCGGACCCCGGCCATGGCCCTGCCCGTTGCCGGCGATCACAGCGGCCCCTTGACGCCCTGAGGTACGGCCGGACACCGCGGGTGATCCGGAAGCCGCACCCCCTTGTCAAGGCGATATTAGGTTAGGCTAACCTTCGCCGCGTGAGATCTGGTGAAGAAACGGCCGGCGGACCGCGTCTGCGCGGGCATCAGCTGTCGGCCACGGGCGTGACCGTGTCGTACGACGGCACGGATGTCGTGCACGACGCGGCGATGGCGCTGCGCCCCGGCGAGGTGACCGTCCTGGTCGGTCCCAACGGCAGCGGGAAGTCGACGCTGCTGCGGACGATCGCCCGGCTGCAGCGGGCCCGCCGTGCCGAGCTCAGTATCGACGGCGACACCGACGGCCTCGCCCTGTCCGCCCGGGAGTTCGCCCGGTACGTGGCCCTGCTGACACAGGGGCGCCCCACGCCGAGCGGACTGACCGTGCGGGATCTCGTCGAGTTCGGCCGCTATCCGTACCGGGGCCGCTTCGGCCGGCCGGACCCCGACGCGCCCACCGCCGTCGAACGGGCGCTGGCGCTCACCGGGGTGACGGACCTCGCCGAGCGCGGCGCCGACCACCTCTCCGGCGGGCAGTTGCAGCGCGTGTGGCTCGCGAGCTGCCTCGCCCAGGAGACCGGCGTCCTGCTGCTGGACGAGCCGACGACCTATCTCGACCTGCGCTACCAGGTCGAACTCCTCGACCTCGTCCGCGACCTGGCGGACGACCACGGGATCGCCGTCGGAGTCGTCCTGCACGACCTCGACCAGGCGGCGGCCATCGCCGACCGGATCACGCTGCTCGAAGCGGGCCGGATCGTCGCCGACGGCCGGCCCGAGGAGGTCCTGACCCCGGAGCGGCTGACCGCCGTCTACGGCATCCGGATCGACGTCGACACAGACCCCCACACCGGCCGGATACGGACCCGTCCGATCGGCCGGCACCACACCCGCACCACCCGAAGCGAAAGGCTCGGCACCACCTCATGAGACGTCTCCTGCTCACCGCTGCCACCACCACCGCGGCGCTCACCCTCGCCGCCTGCGGCACGACCGAGCCGGCCGCCGACAGCGCGAAGAAGAAGACCACCGAGGCCATCAGCCTCACCGACTCCACCGGCGCGACGGTGAAGCTGGACGGCCCGGCCAAGAAGGTCGTCGCCACCGAGTGGAACGAGGTCGAGAGCCTCATCACCCTCGGCGTCGACCCGGTCGGTGTCGCCGACGTCAAGGGCTACAACACCTGGGACACCGCCGTCCCGCTGAAGAACGAGCCCAAGGACATCGGCACGCGCGGCGAGCCGAGCATGGACACCATCGCCTCGCTCTCCCCCGACCTGATCGTGGCCAGCTCCGACCTGCCGGACGCTGCCGTGAAGCAGATGCGGAAGATCGCCCCGGTCCTGGAGATCAAGTCGGCGGACGCCTCCGACCAGATCGGGCAGATGTTCACCAACCTCGACCTCATCGCGAAGGCCACCGGCACCACCGACAAGGCCGAGACGGCCCGCGAGAACTTCGAGGACAAGGTCGCCGAGGGCAAGAAGAGCCTCGCCGATGCCAAGCTGAAGGGCGCCGACATCGCCTTCGCCGACGGCTATGTGACGTCCAACCAGGTCTCCCTGCGCCCGTACACCAGCGGCTCCCTCATCGGCGCGGTCAACGAGCGGCTCGGCCTGAAGAACGCCTGGAAGGTCAAGGGCGACCCGGCCTACGGCCTCGGCACCACCGACGTCGAAGGTCTCACCGCCCTGCCGAAGGACGTGCAGTTCGCCTACATCGGCAACGACGACGACAAGTCCAGCAACCCGTTCTCCGGTCAGCTGAAGAAGAACGCCGTGTGGACCTCCCTGCCGTTCGTGAAGTCGGGTGACGTGCACCGACTGCCCGACGGCATCTGGATGTTCGGCGGTCCCGAGTCGATGGAGGCGTACATCGACGCCCTCGTCGACGCGCTGACGAAGTAGCGGGGCCATGGCCGTCACCGAAGCGCCCCCCGTCGCCCGTCCGCCCGCGGCCGCGTCCCGGACGGGTGCGGCCGCGGTGACGGCCGCTCTCGTCCTCCTGGTCGCCGCCCTCGCCGTCGTCGACATCACCCAGGGCACCGCCGCCGTCGGGCCGTCCCAGGTGTTCAAGGCCCTGACCGGGCAGGCCGATCCGGGCGACGCCTCCGTCGTCATCGCCTCCCGGCTGCCGCGGATGACCGCCGGCATCCTGGTCGGCGTCGTCCTCGGCATCGCGGGCGCGGTCCTGCAGGCCGTCAGCCGCAACGTGCTCGCCTCGCCCGACACCCTCGCCGTGAACGCCGGTTCGTACCTGGCCCTCGGGCTGGTCGGCGCGACCGGCGTCTCCCTGCCGCTGCTCGCCTCCTCCGGTGTCGCCTTCGCGGGCGGGCTGACGGCCGCCGCGGTCGTGCTCGCCCTGTCCGGCCTCGGCACGGGCACCGTACGGCTGGTCCTCGCCGGTACCGCGCTCGCGCTCGGCCTGAACTCCGTGACGGAGGGGCTGCTCCTGCTGTTCCCGCAGCAGACGGAGGGCCTCTACCAGTGGAACCAGGGCAGCATCAGCCAGAACGGCTTCGACGGCGTCCTGCAGATGCTGCCCGTCGCCCTGGTGGGGCTCGCCGGGCTGCTGCTGGTCGCCCGCCGGGTCGACGCGCTCGCCCTCGGGGACGACGCGGCGCGCGGGCTGGGCGTCCCCGTGCGGGCCACCCGGGTCACGGTGGTGGTCCTGGCGGCGCTGCTGTCCGCCGCGGCCGTCACCCTCGCCGGACCCATCGGCTTCGTCGGCCTGTGCGCCCCCGCGCTGGTCCGTCCGCTCGCCCGCCGGTTCCGGGCGTTCGTCCGTGCCCGGGCGGTCCTGCCCGTGGCCGGTCTGGCCGGTGCCGCGCTGGTGCTCGGGGCGGACGTGCTGCTGCGGGCCCTCATCCCGGCGGACACGGCGGTCGCCGTCCCGACGGGCATCGTCACCAGCCTCATCGGTGCCGTCTTCCTCGTGGTGACGGCCCTGCGCCTCAAGGACACCGCCGGGGCCGACGCGCCGGACCGGCTGAGCATCCCGAGCCGGACGGCGTTCCTCGTCACCGTGGCCGCACTCGTCGCAGCGGTCGTCGGCATCACGCTGGCCGGCGTCCTGCTGGGCGACAGCAAGCTCCTGCTCGGCGATGTCGCCAACTGGGTGCAGGGGCGGGCCGGGCAGACCGTCTCGTTCGTCCTGGACACCCGTGTGCCGAGGGTGCTCGCGGCGCTGTGCGCGGGCGCGGCGCTCGCCCTGGCGGGCACGCTGGTGCAGGCCGTGACCCGCAACCCCCTGGCGGAGCCCGGTGTGCTGGGCGTCTCCGGCGGTGCCGCGCTGGGCGCCGTCCTGCTCGTCACCACCGTGCCGGCGGCCGGTTCCTGGGGGGTCGCGGGCGCGGCCTTCGGGGGCGCGGCGCTGGCCTCGGCCATCGTCTTCGGGCTGTCCGCCCGGGGCGGATACCGGCAGAACCGGCTGGTCCTCGTCGGTATCGGCATGGCGGCCGGTTCCACGGCCCTGATCAGCCTGCTCATCGTGCTCACCGACCCGTTCAACGCCACCAAGGCGCTGACCTGGCTGTCCGGTTCCACCTACGGGCGGACCACGGCCGACGTCCTGCCCGTCGCGCTGGTCCTGGGGCTGGGCCTGGCCGTCGCGTTCGCCCGGCGCACCGAGCTGGACCTCGTTTCCCTGGACGAGGACACCCCGCGGCTGCTCGGTCTCGGACTGCCGCGGGCCAGGCTGGGCTTCCTGGTGACGGGCGTGCTGCTCGCCGCGACCGCCGTCGCCTCGGCCGGCACGATCGGCTTCGTCGGCCTGGTGGCGCCGCACGCGGCCCGTGCCCTCGTGGGCCGGCGGCACGGGCGGGTCGTGCCGGTGGCCGTGCTGCTCGGCGCGGCGCTGGTCTGCACGGCCGACCTGATCGGCCGCACCGTCATCGCCCCCGCCCAGCTGGGCGCCGGCCTGATGACGGCGGTGATCGGCACTCCGTACTTCCTGTACCTGCTGGTCCGCGGCCGGAGAACGACATGACGCCCGAAAGGGGCATCAATAGTTAAAACGCCCCGAAAGTGCCTGTTGTATGGATGCACACACAACAGGAGCGAGGGAGCATGGCCAAGGACATCACGCACCCGGGCCCGCCCCCGGAGGCGAGCCTGAAACCCAACGCGATCGGGTTCCTCGACGCCCTGGTCATCGGGCTCAACGCGACCTCCCCCGCGTACTCCGTGGCGGCGGTCATCGGCCCGATCGTGGCACTGGTGGGCATCTACGCCCCCGGGGTGATGCTCGCGTCGTTCGTACCCATGCTGCTGATCGCGTCGGCGTTCTACTACCTCAACAAGGTCGACCAGGACTGTGGCACGACGTTCTCCTGGGTCACCCGGGCCATGGGTCCGTGGGCGGGCTGGCTGGGCGGCTGGGCCATCGCGATGACGGGCGTCCTGGTCGTCGGGTCGCTCGCGGACGTCGCCGTGACGTTCTTCCTGCTCGCCGTGGGCCTCGACAGCTGGGCGGACAACGACGTGGTGCGCCAGGTGCTGACGGTGCTGCTCATCCTGGTGATGACGGCGGTGTGCGTGATCGGCACCGAGGTGTCGGCCAAGGTGCAGAACGTCCTCATCCTGGCCCAGGTCGTCTGTCTGCTCGCCTTCGCCGTGGTGGCGCTCTACCGCGTCTACGCCGACACCGGCACCCTCGACGCCGTCGATCCGGAGTTCGGCTGGCTCGATCCGTTCGGAGCCGGCGGAGCGTCACTGACCGCGTCCCTGCTGCTGGGTGTGTTCATCTACTGGGGGTGGGAGTCGGCGGTCAACCTCACCGAGGAGGTCGAGGACTCGGCCACCGCGCCCGGCAAGGCGGCCGTGTGGTCGACCGTTCTGCTGCTGGTGACCTACCTCGCTGTCGCCTTCGCGGTCGTGGCCTACGCCGGAACGGACTACCTCGCCGAGAACGCGGCGGAGGAGGAGTTCATCTTCGCCCTGCTCGCCGAGGAGGCGATGGGCGGCTGGGACTGGGTCGTCCTCCTCGCCGTCTCGACGTCGGCGCTCGCCTCCACGCAGACGACGATCATCCCGGCGTCGCGCACGGGTCTGTCCATGGCACGGCGGCACGCGCTGCCCGCGCACTTCGCCCGCATCCACCCGCGGTTCCGCACGCCCGACGTGAGCACGTGGTGGGTCGCGGGCATCGCCATCGCCTGGTACCTCGTCCTCTACCACGTCAGTGAGAACGCCCTCTTCGACTCGCTGACCGCACTGTCCCTGCTGATCGCCTTCTACTACGCGCTCACGGGCCTCGCCTGCGCGGTCTACTACCGCCGCCAGCTGACCCGCAGCGCCCGCAACTTCTTCCTGATCGGCCTCGGCCCGCTGATCGGCGCGGGGCTGCTGGCGTGGCTGCTGGTGGAGTCCGTGGCGGACATGTCCGACCCCGAGAACAGCTACAGCGGCGTCTCGTGGTTCGGGCTGGGGCCGCCGCTGGTCATCGGCATCGGCATCGCCCTCGTGGGCGTGGTCCTCATGGTCGTGTGGCGGCTGACGGCGCCGGCCTTCTGGTCGGAACACCCGAGCGTGGTCGATCCGGACCTCGTCGACGGCAAGGAGTCCTGAACATGTCGGTGGTCCTCGGCTACGACGAGTCCCCGGGCGCCCTGAGCGCGCTGCGCGTCGCCATCGAGGTGGCGACCGCGTACGACGAACCCCTGGTGATCGTCCACGGCGTCGCCGCCCCCGGCGTCACGGGCGAGGAGTACGGCGCTCATCACGAGGCCGTCCGCGAGGCCGGCAGCACCGCGCTCTCGCACGCTGTCCGGGTGGCCGACGAGGCCGGTGTGCGGACGTCCGTGGAGCTCATCGACGAGCGGCCCGCGCAGGCGCTGATCGAGGCGGCGGCCCGGCACGGCGCGCGGGTCATCGTGGTGGGCACGTGGGGCGAGAGCCCCGTGCGGGGCGCGCTGCTGGGCTCCACACCGCACAAGCTGCTGCACCTGTCGACGGTGCCCGTGCTGTGCGTGCCGGCCCGGTCATGAGCCACCCGAGCGGCGTCGGGCGTGCGGTGTGAACACGTACAGACCGAGGACGTCGGGCAGGGGCGCGACGCCGGGGCCGCCCTCCCGCACCCAGGAGACGACGTCCTCGGTGGCGGCCGGGTCGTTGACCAGCCCGAGCCACACCGGCCGGGCACCGGCGGCCCGGCCCGCCGCCGACGGCTGGACGACGACGACGTTGGCCTGGTCGCAGACGTCGAGGCAGTCGGAGATCCGCACCGGTGCCGCCGCGCGCAGACGCTCGGTCTGGGCGGCGTGATCGACGCCTCTGATCTTGCGGGTGCCGCAGCAGCAGTCCCGGCAGACGACGATGCGGCAGGGAACCCGTGCGTTCGGCGTCGCGGACATGCCGCTCCCTCCCTCTCTGCGCGTGGTGATGATCATGCCAGGCGGGTGCCGGGCCCGGGGGGGCG
>NZ_POUC01000387.1 GCF_002891435.1 Streptomyces cahuitamycinicus | reverse complement strand
GGGGTGTACTGCGGGTCGGGGGTCTCCGCCGCCCACGAGGTCCTGGCGCTGGCGGCCGCGGGCATTGCGGCCGAGCTGTACGTGGGTTCGTGGTCGGAGTGGTCCTCGGACCCGGACCGGCCGGTCGCCGTGGGGCCGGACCCGCAGTGACCCGACGCGAGGAGAGGGCCGTGCCCGGAAGGCACGGCCCTCGTCGCCCGACGGCGGACCCGGCTACTCCTGCTTCTTGCGCCGTGTCCCGAACACGATCTCGTCCCAGCTCGGTACGGCCGCTCTGCGGCCCGGGCGTACGCCGTCCGCCTCGGCCTGGCGGTCGGTGGCACCGATGAGCCGGTCGCGGTGGCTGCCCACCGATCGCGGCATGAGGACGTCCGCGTAGGCGGATCCGGCCGAGGCGGCGGGAGCTGCGGGCTCCTCCTCCTCGACCTCGGCGACGACGGGCTCCTCCTCGGCCTCCGCCGGGGGCAGTTCCGGGACGACGAGGTCGCCACGGAAGCTCGGCACCGCCTCCAGCAGGCTGGTCAGGGAATCCCGCTCGCCCGTGATCTCCTCGTCCGGTTCGGACGCCTGCGCGGGCAGGCTGGGCCGCTCGCGCTCGGGGCGGTCCAGCGGTCTGTCGCGCGGCAGCCGGGCGATCCGGGGGACGAACGGGAAGCTCGGCTCCGGCGCGGCCAGGTCGTCGGACTCGCCGATCAGGGAGCGCGCCTCGTCGTCGACGGCCTGGACGAGCCGCCGGGGCGGGTCGTACGTCCAGCTCGCCGAGTGTGGCTCGCCCGCGACGCGGTAGACCAGCAGGACTTCCCACGTGCCGTCGTCGCGACGCCATGAGTCCCACTGGACGGTGTCCTTGTCGGCGCCGCGCAGCAGCAGCCGTTCCTGCACGGCCTCGCCCAGCGGCGGACCGGAGTTCTCTCCGGGGCGGCGGACCGGGGTCTTGCGGGCCCGTTCGGCCATGAAGGCACGCTCGGCGAGCACCGGGCCCTCGAAGCGGCGCACCCGGTCGACGGGGATGCCGGCCATCTGCGCGACCTCTTCCGCGGTCGCGCCGGCACGTATACGCGCCTGGATGTCGCGGGGGCGGAGGTGGCTCTCGACCTCGATCTCGATCTGGCCGAGGCGGGGACGGTCGCCGCGCACGGCGGCGCGCAGGCGTTCGTCGATAGGAAGGGTGTACTCCGTGGAGTCGGCAGCCTTCAGCACCAGCCGTGTGCCGTCATTCGAGACGGCCACGACACGCAGTTCGGGCATGGGGACCTCCCGGGTGGTGCCTGCCGACGTCACGTGCGTCGCTGCTTCCGCTAGTCGAGTGTGGCCTGCCCGGGTGCAGCCTGCCACAACCTTGCCGAGTTGCCCGGCGTGTCGGGCGCTGGCCCTGGATCGCCGTTATGGCACGGTTACCTATTCGCAACGCTAAGTGACGAACTCCATCACCCTGTGCAACTAGCCCCCTCCCGGCGGTCCTAAAGGCCCTGTACACCCGGACGGGAGACCGGACCCAGGGCTCGCCACAGTACTCCATTCGGGCCACGTGCGTGGATTGGCGCGCCGCCCAACTTCTGGCGAGCGGTGGGACTTGGCCGTGCCTTCCCCCGTTCCGTGATCTCGAACGTGGGGAACTTCACGTAATCACCAGAGTCGGAACCCAAAGGTCTCGGTCGCGCGGCCCCTTCTTGTGCAGCTGAGCGACCGTGTAAGTGCGTCGCCTACGCCCCCAGAACCCTCCGCAAGTAGTCGTTCTGGAACAGCCGGTCAGGATCGAGACGATCCCGCAGCGCCGTGAACTCGCCGAAGCGCGGATACACCCGGGAGAAGTACTCGGCGTCCCGCGTGTGGACCTTGCCCCAGTGCGGACGGCCCTCGTGGGCGGTGAAGATGCGCTCGGCCGCGGTGAAGTACCGCTGGTAGGGGGTGCCCTGGAACATGTGGACGGCGATGTACGCGCTGTCCCGGCCGGAGGCGGTGGACAGTGCGATGTCGTCGGCGGGGGCGGTGCGCACCTCGACGGGGAAGCTGACCCTGAGGCCGGAGCGGTCGACCATCGCCTTCAGCTCGCGCAGCGTCGCGACGACGGCCGCGCGCGGAACGGCGTACTCCATCTCCACGAAGCGCACTCGGCGCGGGGACGTGAAGACCTTGTACGGGATGTCCGTGTAGGTCCGTGCGGACAGGGCCTTGCTGGAGATCTGGGCGATCGCGGGGATCGTGGCGGGCACCGCGCGGCCGACCCAGTTGGCCACCTGGAAGACGCCGTTGGAGAGGAACTCGTCCTCGAACCAGCTCTTGAGCTGCGGCACGGGCTGCTCCGGGCCCGCGCTGCGGTTGTTGCGCTTGGTGTTGGTGCTGCCGGTGTGCGGAAACCAGTAGAACTCGAAGTGCTCGTTCTCGGCCCAGAGTTCCTCGAAATCGGCGAGGACCTTGTCGAAGGGCATCGGCTCCTCGCGGGCCGCGAGCAGGAAGACCGGCTCGACGGCGAAGGTGATCGCGGTGACGATGCCCAGGGCGCCGAGGCCGATGCGGGCGGCGGCGAAGACCTCCGGGTTTTCCTTCGCGGAGCACGTGAGGACGGAACCGTCTGCGGTGACCAGCTCCAGGCCCGTGATCTGGGCGGCGATCGAGCCGGAGTCGCGGCCCGTGCCGTGCGTGCCGGTACTGGTGGCGCCGGAGACCGTCTGCTCCATGATGTCGCCCATGTTCGTGAGCGACAGACCCTCACGGGCGAGGGCCACGTTGAGTCTCTTGAGCGGGGTGCCCGCCTCGACCGTGACCGTCATGTTCTCGCGATCAACGTTGCGTATGCCGGTCAGCAGTTGAGGGCGGATCAACATGCCGTCCGTCGCGGCTATGGAGGTGAAGGAGTGCCCGGCGCCGACGGCCTTCACCCTCAGACCGTCCTCGGCGGCCCGCCGCACCGCGGCGGCCAGCTCATCGACGGAAGCAGGGGTGACCTCCCGCGCCGGACGGGCCGAGACGTTGCCGCCCCAGTTACGCCACGTGCCGTTCTTTCCGTTCGCTGTGCTGCTCAACGGAGCCTCCCCGACCCGGTGCCGGTCGCTTGAGCCGGCGGAACCCGAGGAAACCCACCGCGACCGCAGCGGCCCCGGCCACCGCCGGAACCCCGTACCCGGCACGCGCCCCGGCGGCGTCGATCACCCAGCCGGCCACGGAGGAGCCGAGTGCGACACCCGCCGCGAGCCCGGTGCTCACCCAGGTCATGCCCTCGGTGAGCTGCGCGCGTGGTACGTGCTCTTCGATGAGGGACATGGTCGTGATCATCGTCGGAGCGATGGACAGACCCGCAACGAACAGCGCCACGGCCAGAAACGGCAAGTTTCCGACCAGTAGGAGGGGGATCATACTCACGGCCATGGCACACACGCCCAGCAGCCACCGGCGTTCCGGTGGCCCGGCGAAGTGCAGCAGCCCGTAAACCATGCCCGCCACACAGGAACCCGCCGCGTACACCGCGAGGACGACACTGGCGGCGGCCTTGTGCCCCTCCTCCTCGGCGAAGGCCACGGTGACCACGTCGACCGCCCCGAAGATCGCCCCGGTCGCCACGAAGGTGGCCACCAGGACCTGAAGGCCCCGCGAGCGCATCGCCGTACCGCCGCCCCGCCGCTCGCGCGGGTGGGGTTGGGGCTCGGTGGCACGCTGCGCGGTCAGTGAGAAGACGCCGACCGCCAGGAAGCAGGCGGCGAGCAGCGGACCGGCCTCCGGGAACCAGGCCGTGGACAGGCCGATGGAGATGATCGGCCCGATGATGAAGCACACCTCGTCCACCACGGACTCGAAGGAGTACGCGGTGTGCAGCTGCGGCGTCCCCCGGTACAGGGCCGCCCAGCGGGCCCGGATCATCGCGCCGACGCTCGGGACGCAGCCGATGCCCACGCACGCCGCGAACAGCACCCAGTCGGGCCACCCGTAGTGCGCCGCACACAGCAGGAGGGCCGCCGCGGCCAGCGAGATCAGCGTCGCCGGGCGCAGCACGCGCCGCTGCCCGTACTGGTCGACCAGCCGCGAGACCTGCGGTCCGGCCACCGCGGCGGACAGCGCGATGGTGGCCGACAGGGCACCGGCCAGGCCGTACCTCCCGGTGAGCTGGGAGACCATCGTGACGACGCCGATGCCCATCATCGACAGCGGGACACGACCGACGAAACCCGCGATGGAGAAGCCCTTGGAGCCGGGGGCTCCGAACAGGGTGCGGTAGGGGCTGGGCACGGGATCTCCGGAAGACTTGGTAAGCAGCGAACGCGGTCGGCACAGATTACGCCTCGGACTGCGCCCGACGCACCCGTCAAGGCCCACTTCGCGCCGTCCGCCGCGCAGGGTGTCACCCCGCTGTTTCCCGGCTGTCAGTGCAGGGTGGCAGGATCGACTCATGCCAGACGTGCGCGATGTCAGCCCCTACGACGCCCTGCTCCTGCTCTCGTTCGGCGGCCCGGAAGGCCCGGACGACGTGGTCCCGTTCCTGGAGAACGTGACGCGTGGGCGCGGCATCCCCAAGGAACGCCTCAAGGAAGTCGGGCAGCACTACTTCCTCTTCGGCGGGGTCAGCCCGATCAACGACCAGAACCGCGCCCTGCTGGACGCCCTGCGCAAGGACTTCGCCGACCACGGCCTGGACCTGCCGGTCTACTGGGGCAACCGCAACTGGGCCCCGTACCTGACGGACACGCTGCGCGAGATGGTCCGCGACGGCCGCCGCCGCGTCCTGGTCCTCGCCACCAGCGCCTACGCCTCGTACTCGGGCTGCCGCCAGTACCGCGAGAACCTCGCCGACGCGCTCGCGACCCTGGAGGCGGAAGGCCTGGAGCTGCCGAAGGTCGACAAGCTGCGGCACTACTTCAACCACCCCGGCTTCCTGGAGCCCATGGTCGACGGGGTACTCCAGTCCCTCGCCGAGCTGCCCGAGGACGTCAGGGACGGGGCACACCTCGCCTTCTCGACGCACTCGATCCCGACGGCCTCCGCCGACACCTCCGGCCCCGTCGAGGAGCACGGCGACGGCGGCGCCTACGTGAAACAGCACCTGGACGTGGCGCAGCAGATCGCCGACGCCGTCCGGGAGCGCACCGGCGTCAACCACGCCTGGCAGCTCGTCTACCAGTCCCGCTCGGGCGCCCCGCACATCCCGTGGCTGGAGCCCGACATCTGCGACCACCTCGACGAACGGCACGCCGCCGGCGCCCCGGCCGTCGTCATCGCCCCCATCGGCTTCGTCTCCGACCACATGGAGGTCCTGTACGACCTCGACACGGAGGCCAGGGCCAGGGCCGAGGAGCTCGGGCTGCCGATGCGGCGCTCGGCCACCGTGGGCGCCGACCCGAGGTTCGCCGCCGCGGTCCGCGAGCTCGTCGTGGAGCGGGCCGCCACCGAGCGCGGGCAGGACGTCACGCCGTGCGCCCTGGGCGCCCTCGGGGCGAGCCACGACCTCTGCCCGGTCGGCTGCTGCCCGGCCCGCGCCCCCCGGCCCGCCGCCGCGGGCGCCGACAGCACCTACGCGTGAGGAGCCCCGTGACCGACCCCCTGCACACGGACCTGCTCGACCTGGCCCAGGAGGCCGCCCGCCGCGCCGGAGCGCTGCTGCGGGACGGGCGTCCGGCCGACCTCGCGGTCGCCGCGACCAAGTCCAGCCCCATCGACGTCGTCACCGAGATGGACATCGCGGCGGAGAAGCTGATCACGAGCCTGATCGCCGAGCGTCGCCCGGACGACGGCGTCCTCGGTGAGGAGGGCGCCGCCACGGAGGGCACGAGCGGCGTCCGCTGGGTGATCGACCCGCTCGACGGCACCGTGAACTACCTGTACGGCTTGCCCACCTGGGCCGTCTCCATCGCCGCCGAGCAGGACGGCGAGACCGTGGTCGGCGTCGTCGCGGCCCCGATGCGCGGCGAGACGTTCCACGCCGTGCGCGGCCGGGGCGCCTGGGCCACCGGCGCCTGGGACGGCGAGCGAAGGCTGGCCTGCCGCCCCGCGCCGCCCCTGGACCAGGCGCTGGTCTCCACGGGCTTCAACTACGTCGCCGACGTACGGGCCCACCAGGCCGATGTGGCCCAGCGGCTGATCCCGCTGCTGCGCGACATCCGGCGCGGCGGTTCGGCCGCGGTCGACCTGTGCGACGTGGCCGCCGGACGCCTCGACGGCTACTACGAGCGCGGCCTGCACCCCTGGGACCTCGCGGCGGGGGACCTGATCGCCCGGGAAGCGGGCGCGCTGACCGGTGGACGCCCCGGGGAGCGCCCGACGGGCGATCTGGCAGTGGCCGGCACTCCCGGCGTCTTCGAGCCCCTCCAGGGCCTCCTGGAGGGCTTCGGAGCCTGGCACGACTGAACGGCGGACAACCGAGCGGGCCCCGGCGCTGGATTCGCCGGAGCCCGCTTCGTACGGCCTGATCAGACGCTCGCTGCGCCGACCTCCACACCGTGCTCGGCGGCGAGACGGCGCAGGTCGTCGAGCTCGCCCTGCTCCACTTCGACGAGGAATTCGTCGCCCTCGTCGCGAGCCCGGGACAGATCGGACTCGGTCGCCCTTATGCGCTGCAGAAGTCCTGCGGTGAATGCGTCCATGCTGCGCCCCCTCGTCCTGGGTCGTGGGTCGATGGCACGGGGGTGTGCCGTTCGGAAGGGACGATCACGCCGCATGTGGATGCCCAGCGCCGCTCGGCCGGGCGGCGACGGTGCCGGACAGCCACGCCCGCTCTGCGGAAGCGGATTGATGCGCACCGCATGGTGGTGCGGCGCCAGCAGAGCGTGATCGTGGGATGTAAAGCCGTCCTCCCCAAGCTCCCTTCCGTGGAAACCTAACCGGAGGAGAAAATCTCGTATTCCCCCGCGGGTCACCGGCCTCTCACCCGCCTTACCTCCGACTTATGGCCGAAAAGGGCAGGATGGAGGCAACACACCGAAGCACCGTCGAAGACCCCTGCCCGCGTGCGCCCCACAGGGCTGCCCGGGTGGACATGAGGAAGGACCAGGAACGTGCGCGTACTCGTCGTCGAGGACGAGCAACTGCTCGCCGATGCGGTGGCCACCGGACTGCGCCGGGAGGCCATGGCCGTCGACGTCGTGTACGACGGCGCGGCCGCCCTGGAGCGCATCGGGGTCAACGACTACGACGTGGTCGTCCTCGACCGCGACCTGCCCCTCGTGCACGGCGACGACGTCTGCCGCAAGATCGTCGAACTGGGCATGCCGACGCGCGTGCTGATGCTGACGGCCAGCGGCGACGTCAGCGACCGGGTCGAGGGGCTGGAGATCGGCGCCGACGACTACCTGCCCAAGCCGTTCGCGTTCAGTGAGCTCATCGCGCGCGTGCGCGCCCTCGGCCGGCGCACCAGCGTGCCGCTGCCGCCCGTCCTGGAGCGTGCCGGGATCAAGCTCGACCCCAACCGCCGCGAGGTCTTCCGCGACGGCAAGGAGGTCCAGCTCGCGCCCAAGGAGTTCGCCGTCCTGGAGGTGCTGATGCGCAGCGAGGGCGCCGTCGTCTCCGCGGAGCAGCTCCTGGAGAAGGCCTGGGACGAGAACACCGACCCGTTCACCAACGTCGTACGCGTGACGGTCATGACCCTTCGCCGCAAGCTGGGCGAGCCGCCCGTCATCGTCACCGTCCCCGGCTCCGGCTACCGGATCTGATACCCCGTGGCAGCGTCCCCCGCGCCCCCTCAGGCAC
>NZ_POUC01000386.1 GCF_002891435.1 Streptomyces cahuitamycinicus | reverse complement strand
AAGTACTGACCTTCTGCTACGTTGCTGCACGCCCGGGATCTTGGAACTTTGGAGAGCTGCTCGTGTCCGAGTCACAGCCCCGTCGGCGTGCCGCCAGACCCGCGCCCAACCCCGGCCTGGCGCCGGAGGGCAGCGGCGCTGTCGGGCCCGACGCCGATGACGTCCAGGAGCTGCGGATGCCAGCAACGGACGGCCTTGGTGGTCCGGCGGGCGAGCTCCTTGGCCTCGGCGGTCAGCTGCTGGATGCGCCTGGCCAGCAGCCGGAGCGTGAACACGGCTGCATCGTCGCCGTCGGGAAGGTCGGCGCACGTGGCGATCAGTGCTGTGTTGCTGAGGCTGGACAGGGCCTCGCGCAGCTCGGGATCGACGCCGAGGAGTACGGCCTTGAGCTGGTTCTTCGCCTGCGTGCGGGCCTTGACGGCTGACTCCTTTGGCCCCGGCTGCGCTGGCGCAGCTTGCCGATGCTGCCCTTCGCCGTCGCCTAGATTGCGGTCGCCAGCAGCACCATCGTCGGGTCGAGGTGGGCGGCTTCGCGGCGCAGGACCTCGACGGGGGCTCGACGCTCTATTCGGCCATGCCGTTGATGACGCGGTAGACGACGTACAGCCCGTACAAGGCGAGAAGCACGCCGAGGAATCGCGTCCACGCCGGCAGGGTGCGGCGCTGATGCGTGTTCCACATGCGCCGGAGGCGCACGACGGCGGAAAGGGCACCGAGCGAGGCGATCGCAGTGAACACCCAGAACAGCACGGGCCGATCACTCACCGGCGCCTTCTGCACTCCGGCGTTGCCGATGATGAGCAGCAGGTAGGGGGCGATGTACTGAGCCGGGCTGAACTCCCGAACCTTCTCAGAGCTGCCGGAATCGATCATGGAATGCCTCCGAAGTGGTAGGTGTCGGCATGGACGTGCGCCCCACGGCAGGGGGAACAACCGTGGGGCGCACATGGGTGTTACAGCCCCCGGGGAGAGGCTGCATCAGGTGAAGCCGTACATCACAGGATGATGTCGATGATCCACTCGATGGCCGTCTTGGCGGAGATCGCGCCGCCCAGGGTCAGAGTCTTCTTCACCCAGCCCGGAAGGGAGCTCCACTTGCTCTTGAAGTAGGCCTTGCCCTTCTTCGCCCAGTCGGTGAGCTTCTTCTGCCAGGAGTCGGGCAGCGCCTTGAAGGCCTTCTTCAGGGCCTTCTTCTTCAGCTTGTCCAGCCAGCCCTTGGCGGCGACGTCGTCGCCGGCGTAGACGGCGGTGATCTCCGCCTGGGTGAGGCCCTCTTCTCTCAGGAGCTGCTGGCCCTCAGCGGAGTCGAGGTAGCTGACGAACGCCTCGTGCGAGGAGAACTCGAACGCCGGGTCGACGTCCGGGGTGACGGAGGCGGCGGCGGCCATCTCGCGCTGCTCGTGGGCCTGCGCCGCCGTGGTACCAGCGACACCCAGAGTGAGGGCAGCAAGAGCAGTGACCGCACTCATGCGGATATGCCGACGATTCACTATCGTGGTCCTTCGGGTAAGACGGTGCGGGCGCTGCCCCCCGGTGCACTGATGGCCTGGAAACCGTGTGCGTCGGAAATGGTGGTGCCCGCACCCCCGGGCTTCTGTGCCGGGGGCGATGAAGAACCTAACCCTCTGTAGATCACTAGTTCCAGATCCTGAGACGCATATGCCCTGAAGCTTTCCCTGCCTTCGAACAGGTGGACGGGAGGTTCTCCGCAAACCGGGCGGACATATGGGAGTGATCTACGGCACTCAGGGCGGCGAGCTAAAGAAACCGGACTGGCTACTACCGCCACCCCGAAACCTCAAGTTCCGCTCAACTCCCGCGGACCCGCACCGGATCGGCTCTGCCGGTAACAGCGTCCAGGCACGCGAAAACGTCACACCAGGTCAGTCCTGAGCCTCCTTGGGGCCGTCGAGACCGGTACGGCCGTGCGGTGTCCGGAAGGGAACTGGGCCATCCACCCCAGGACTGAGCAACGCTCCTTCTGTGGGCGGACGCCTTTCCCGGCCTGTGGTTGGAATGCTGCCGATCATGACAATCGCATCCCCGGATCTCACCGGCTTCCCGTACCACCGCATGGGCCGCAGCACCGGTCGTCACCGCTGGTGGCGGCCGCTGCTCGGCACCCTGCTGTTCCTCCCGAGCTGGATCGTGCTCTCTCTCCTGCTCTTCACCGTCTCCTACGGCCTCGGGACCGCGGTCGGCTACCCGGAACTACCGGACGGCGGCGTGGACTTAGGCCCGCTGCGCAACACGGCACTGGATCTGACGTACATCGCGATCGCCCTGCCCCTCATCCTGCTGGCCGTGCGGTGGACGGAGAGACGCCCGGCCGGCACCCTCTCGTCGGTCACCGGACGGCTGCGGGTCGACTGGCTGGCCTGGTGCCTGCTGGCTGCAGTCGTCCCCATGCTCCTGCTGGCGGTGACCACCGCCCTCCTGCCGGACGACGGAGCTGCCGCCGGCGAGACTGCCTCGTGGGTCGGCTGGCGGCCGTTCCTCACCTCCTTGGTCGTACTGACTGTTTTCATTCCGGTGCAGGCCGCAGCCGAGGAGTACGTTTTCCGGGGCTGGCTGACCCAGGCGGTCGGAGCCTTCCTGCACTCCCCGTGGTTCGCGGTGCTCCCGCAGGCGGCGTTGTTCGCCGCAGTCCACGGGTGGGGCACCCAGTGGGGCTTCATCGATCTACTGTTTTTCGGCCTGGTGGCAGGGGCTCTGACCATCCGCACGGGCGGCCTGGAAGCGGCCATTGCCCTGCACGTCCTGAACAACCTGCTGGCCTTCGGCGTCTCTGCCGCAGTCGTCGACGGGTTGTCGTCCGACGACACCGCGGCTGACGCGCCCTGGCAACTCGCCATCGCGGACATGGCAAGTGTCCTGCTGTTCGCCGCAATCGTGCTGAGGTTGGCCCGGTCGCGCCCGCCGCAGCGCCTCTCGTCCCCGGCGACCATGCCGCCCACCTCGCACCTGCCGCACCCGCCACTGACGGATGCGCCGGCGCCGGACGGCACGCCGCGAAGCCAGACTCCGTAGCCACGCCCGGTCCGACGGCCGCCCTGCTCGTGGGCGGCGAAGAGGCGGTTCACCCAGCACAGAGGTGCTCACTCTCCGGGGTGAACTGGGGCAACAGCCGCATGCGGGATGTGCGTCAGGTACGCAACGAGCCCGCCGCCGCAGCGGATGCACAGCCCGCCTGCCGCCATGAAAATGTTGATCAAGCTAGCCGACAGCTCGCTCGTCTCCGGGGCGATCATCGCCGTCCTCGCCTCGTGGCTGACCACCCGCAACCGCAACCGCCAGGACCAGCAGGAGGAGATCGGCGCCCTGCGAGTGCAGGCCGACGCCATGACGGTGGCGGTGGTGGAACTGCAGGGCGCGGCCGCCGCCAACCACCTGCTTTGGGAAGGCCCAGCGGAACGGGCACGGTCGTTCCTGCTGGCCACACTCGCGTTCTTCGGCGGCGCCGCCCAGGCCAGGATCGCCGGTGGCACGGACGTGCAGAGCGGGCAGGTGGGCATGGGGCAGGCCGCGGAACTCCTCAGCTGGGAACGCCGGCCAGCAAGCAGACCACGGCCGCTGTACGGGAACCGATCGCCCGGGTCGCCGCCGCGGCGGCCCCGCTGATGCGCTGCTCCGACCCGGCCGTCGCTGCGGCCACCGAGCAGCTGCTCAACGCCTGCGGGGACGTGGAGAACACCGCGTGCCTGGAGGCGGCCATGGAAGCGTTCGGGCAGGCCGTCCGCGCGGCCACAGCACCGCGCCCGCCCTGGTGGGCGCGGCGCCGCGCCGTCCGGGCTGGGTGACGCCGGCGGCAGTGCGGGACCGCAGCTGGCTGCGGTCCCGCGGCCCGGTCAGTGGCGCGTCTCCCACCACAGGATCAGCAGCGTCACAGCGCCGCTGCCTAGCTTGTAGGCGGCGCCCTGCAGGAAGTGGTGGTGGGAAACCGTGTCCACGGCCCCCACTCCATTTCCGCAGGTGAGCGCTGATGGACGAGAGCCATCTGTCCACACGGCGTGGGTGCTTCGGATCTGAATTCGCGCTAGGCTCGGCATGCGGTTCCTTGCGTTAGCGTGCGTTTAGACCGTGCCCTACGTGGTGAGACGGACGAGTCGCTTGTAGCAGCACAGAGCGGCTGCTAGTCCGAGAAAGGCCAGGTAGTTACGGAGATCGCGCTCGTAGCGAGGGCTCAGACGTCGGTAGCCGGACAGCCAGGACATCGTCCGCTCGATGACCCAGCGGCGGCGGCCCAATCGTTCGCTTGACTCGATGCCTTTGCGCGCGATCCGTACTCCGATGCGTTTGCCACGTAACCATTTCCGCAGGTCGGTGCGGTCGTAGGCTTTGTCCGCGTGGAGGCACTGGGGCTTGAAGTGGCGGCCGCGGTGGGGGTCGTGTCTCGTTTGGTGACCCTCGACCATGGGCTTCAGCCCTTCGCTGTCATGGGTGTTGCCGGCCGAGACGCCGACGAGAAGAGGCAGTCCGTTGGCGTCCGACAGGACGTGCATCTTGGAACCCGGCTTGCCCCGGTCCACGGGGCTCGGACCTGTGAGTTCGCCCCCCTTTTAGCCCTGACGTGAGCGGTGTCGAGGACGACGCGGGTGACGTCGACGAGACCGGCGTCGTCGAGCCGGTGCAGCACCGCCTCATGCAGCCGCCCCCAGACGCCGGCTCTGGACCAGATCAGAAACCGACGATGGGCGGTCGACTTCGATATGCCGAAGCAAGGCGGAAGTTGGCGCCAGGCACAGCCGCTGACCAGCACGTAGATGATGGCTGCGAACAGCGTCTCATCAGGCGTGTCCTGTGTTCCGCCGCCCTGCGGCCGCACCCTCGACGGAGGAATCAGCGGCTTCGCGATCTCCCACAGCCCGTCCGGAACAATCCAACTCCACGTACCCCGCCCCATACCGAAGTCAACGACGCCTCACCACGTAGGACACGGTCTTACAGGTCATCTCATTTGGCCTGATCGATAGTCTGTCGATGTGGGGATCGTTGAGCGGCTGGTGCCGGATGAGTTGTGGGAGTTGTTCCAGCGGGTGGTGCCGGAGGCGCCGACCCGTCCGCAGGGTGGTGGCAGGCGTCGGCACGGGGACCGGGAAGTGCTGGCCGCGATCGTGTTCGTCGCGACGTCTGGTTGTACGTGGCAGCAGTTGCCATCCGCATCGTTCGGGCCGTCGGGAGCCACAGCCCACCGGCGGTTCACGGAGTGGTCGAAGACCCGGGTGTGGGCCAAGCTCCACCGCTTGGTCCTCGACGAACTCGGTTCCCGCGGCGAGCTGGACTGGTCCCGCTGCGCGATCGACTCGGTGAACATGCGGGCCCTGAAAAGGGGGAGCTGACAGGCCCGAATCCTGTGGATCGGGGCAAGTACGGCTCAAAGATCCACTTGATCACTGAGCGGACCGGTCTGCCCCTGTCCGTCGGCATCTCGGGTGCCAACGTCCATGACAGCCAGGCCCTGATCCCCCTGGTTCAAGGAATCCCGCCGGTCCGCTCCCGGCGCGGCCGACGACGGCGCAGGCCCGGCAAGCTCCACGGCGACAAGGGCTACGACTACAACCACCTGCGGCGCTGGTTACGCGACCGACGCATCACACCGCGGATTGCCCGCAAGGGCACGGACTCCAGCCAGCGGCTGGGCCGGCACCGCTGGACCATCGAACGCACCATGGCCTGGCTCGCCGGATGCCGACGCCTCCACCGACGCTATGAACGCAAGGCCAGCCACTTCCTAGCCTTCACCAGCATCGCCTGCACCCTCATCTGCTACCGCAGACTCACCAGCACGGACGGATATCAGGAGGCGTCGGTGTAGGCGAGGTGGGCTCCGCAGCCGGTGCAGCGGAAGAGCATGGCGGTTGCCTCCTGGCCCAGGCTGGTCAGGAAGTGTTCGAGTCGGCTTTCGTCGTGCCAGCCGTCGAGGCGCATGTCGTTCCGCAACTGGTCGAGTGCTTCGGGATGCGCCGCCAGCTCGGCGTATCCGACTTCCCCCACGAAGGCGGCCGCGTCCTGGCAGTGGACGAGCCAGTGTGGATCCTGCCAGGCGTGGAAGCCAGGGGTGCGGCGGGTGACCTCATGCAAGACGTTCTCACTGACACCGTCGAGCCCGTAGGAGTCGGTGAAGTCGCCGGCGAAGCGTTCAGCCGCACTGCCATCTGCGATGCACCAAGGACAGAACCGTCCCCTGACGTCCTGAGCAGTGTAGAAAGTGGCCGTGTAGATCCATCCCCTGTTGGCCTTGCAGCAGGCGCACGTCTCGGTGGACGCGCGGATGGACCCGCTCGCGAGGGGATCTGAGTGATAACGGAAGAAGGGCAGGCCGGCACTCATCGGCACTTTCCGATCCGCGACCTGGTCGCTCTGCCCACTGATCCCATGAAGAGCAGTCTGTCTGCGAGCAGGTTCTTGATCAAGCGCGGGGGTCGGAGTCTCTCTGCAGAGCCAAATGAGATGGCCTGTTAACGGAGTCCTACTAGTGCAGTCGATGGCGTTCGCCCCGGCCGCCCGGCTCCGCGACCGCCATGGCCTGCCCCTGGAGGTCCGATTCGGGTCAGAACGGCTGCCCACCGACCCGGAAGACGATGCCCGTGCGCTCCCGGGGCCGACTTAGGATCACGGGGATGACCAGTCGTTTGTCATGCCAAAGGAGCTCTCATGGCCGAGCTTGTCCGGCAGCAACACCTTTATGCGGATGTGGGGCATCACGGCTTCGGGCTTCAGGAGTCCGATGACGGTGACCTGCCCGTCCCCTTCCCTGACGACTTCAAGCAGGGCGTGTTCCTGAACGACTTCCCGGGGCGTCTCGACATCTACAGCGGTGGCCACACACATACCGCTGCGGTCACCGTAGAGGTCTGGGACGAACAGCCGCCCCAGCAGGATCCTTCCCGTTGGGACGAGCAGGCCGAGGCACCCTTCGAGTCGTCCAGCGGTGAAGTGGCCGTGTGGTCCATGGACTTGGGGCGCGCCGACGATGTGATCACGCTTGCCGATTCGGGAGGCTCCTGGCGAGTCCGGGTGAGCTGTGCCGGGCGCAGCGAAGCTGCGGCACTGTCGGAACAGGAGGGCACGGGCGAAGGCGTGGAGAAGTACCTCGTGCAGTTCTGGCCCGCAACGGCCTGAACACGGACAAGGGCGGGAGCGCCGACAGTTCGATGCCCCCGCCGTCGGCACGTCAGGAGACGATCTTCACGATGAAGCCGTCTTCCATTCCGTCGATGACCCGGTTCTTGGCGTAGAAGCTGAGCAGCAGGTTGCCGCCCGCACCGTTGTCTGCCTCTGCGATCGGTTTCACGGAGAAGTTGAACTTCTTCGCGTCCGCGTCGTAGTCGTGCTCCGCGGCGCCCTCATAGGTGGTGGCGAAGGGGTACTCGTCGCACTCGCGGGTGCCACCGTGGGTGTAGTTGGCGCCCCAGTATCGCTTGCACTGCTTGACCGCCGCCTACGCCGGCGGCGACAGCACCGACTACGGAGTCGTCCCGCCTTGCGGTTGTCGTCCTTGCGCGTCTTGTTGACCAATCGGTGCAGCGGCGTGTCGGGCGTCTGACCGGGCACCTTCTTCGCCGACATGTAGGGCTTGGTGTCAATCCCCTGGTTTCGTAGAGACGTTGGTTATGCGGCCCGGCCTTCCTGATCGGTGCGGGCTCGCGCTTCCTGGATGATCCGTTCGAATTCGACGGGTGGCTTCCCGCCGGCCGCGCTGTGACG
>NZ_POUC01000385.1 GCF_002891435.1 Streptomyces cahuitamycinicus | reverse complement strand
CCCCCGACAGCCACGGGTGGCGCGTCGGTGGGCGAAGGGGCGGCGTCACACCGAGACGCGCGACTCCGCCGCGTCCCTGGGAGCAGGCAGCTCCACCGGCTCGGACTCACACTGCATGACGCGCGGCAACCGCAGCGCCATGACCGCCCCCAACAGCAACAACCCCGCACTCACCAGCAACGTCACATGCAGCCCGTGTACGAACGCGTCCCGGGCGGCATGCCGCAGAGCGGCACCGGCGGACCCGCCCAGCTGCGCGGCGACCTCGTACGCCTCCCCCAGCGAATGCCCCGCCGAGGAGGACGCCGACGCCGGCACCCCCGGCACGCCCGACAGCCCGGGCGCGTACGCCGCGTTCATCACCGTGCCGAGCAGCGCGATCCCGATGCCCGCCCCGAGCTGGTACGACGTCTCCCCGATCGCCGCCGCCCCACCGGCCTGCTCCTGCGGCGCCTCGCTCAGCATCGACTCGTACGCGCCGAACAGCGTCGTCTCCAGCCCGAAGCCGAGCAGCACGAACCCGCTCAGCATCAGCGCACAGTCGTCCGTCCGGCCCAGCGCCGTCAGCAGCACCACCGCGAACGCCGTGAGACAGAACCCGGCGCACACCATCCGCCGCGGCCCGAACCGCCGCAGCATCCGCGCCCCGGCCAGCCCGGCCGCCATGGCCGCGAACGTCAGCGGCAGCAGCCGCAGCCCCGTCTCCAGCGGCGACAACCCGAGCACCAGCTGCAGGTACTGCGCCGCGATCAGTTCCAGTCCCACCAGCGCGAGCATCGCCAGCACGATGCACCCGACGGACGTACTGAACGCCGGCCGCGCGAACATCGTGAGGTCGACCAGCGGATACGTCCGCCGCCGCTGCCGCCGTACGAAGCCGGCCAGCAGGAGCGCGCCCGCCACCAGCGGCAGCACGGTGGCCAGACTGCCCACCGACTCCCCGCTGCCGAGCCGCTTCACGCCCAGTACGACGCCGAACAGCCCGACCGCCGCCATCAGCGCCCCGACGACGTCCCAGGGGCCCTTGCCGTCACCCTTCGACTCGGGCAGCAGCAGTCGTCCCACCGGGAGGCTGACCAGCATCAACGGAATGTTGACGAGAAACACCGAGCCCCACCAGAAGTGCTCCAGCAGGAAGCCGCCGAGCAGCGGACCGACCGCCGCGCCCACCGCGGCCACGGCGCTCCAGACGCCGATCGCGAGCGCTCGCTCGCGCCGGTCCGGGAAGACCTGCCGCAGGATCGACAGGGTCGCGGGCATGATCATCGCGCCGCCCACGCCGAGCAGCGCCCGCGCCACGATCAGTACCTGGGCGCTGTCGGCCAGGGCCGCGAGACCGGAGGCGACACCGAACAGCGTGTAGCCGAGGAGCAGCACTCTTCGGCGGCCGATGCGGTCGCCCAGCGTGCCGAACAGGATCAGCAGCGAGGCGCAGACCAGTGGGTAGACGTCGACGATCCAGAGCAGCTCTATCCCGCCGGGCCTGAGGTCCTCGGTGACGGCGGGGACCGCCACGTGCAGCACGGTGGCGTCGACGGCGACCAGCAGCAGGCTGACGCAGAGGACGACGAGAACCACCCAGCGGTTGGCACCGGCCCCGGCCGCCCGACGGCGCAGCGCGGCGGCGGCCGTGGTCGTCCCGGACATGTACGTACCTCCCAGATGTTCCCTCGCGATCGGCGGGCTCACGGGGTGGGGGACGCCCCCGCGACTCGGCCGGAGAGGAGCGGTGGTCTCCGGCCCGCGCAGACGAAAAGCGAGTGACACGTCAGAGTACGCGAGTCCCCGACGGAGACCAGTGGCGGACCTCTCACACCTTCGGCGGAAGGATGTGGCGTACGCCACTTGCTCCTTCGTGGTTCACGCCCCGGCCGGCCGGGCGGTTCCGGCCCGGGTCGATAATCGGGCCCGTGACCGATCTTGAGACGCGCGCGGCCCCGTCCCGCGCCGGGGCGCTGCGCCGGGCTGCTCCGGCGCTCGCCGGGTACGCGGCCGTCCGCGCCCTGGGCCTGCTCGCTCTGTTCCTGTGGAGCGCGGCGCGGGACAAGAACGCGTACACGCTGCTGACCGCCCGGTGGGACGCGCTCTGGTACGTCCGCGTCGCCGAGCTCGGCTACGGCTACGAGGTGCGGCTGGCGAACGGGGACGTGCACTCGAACCTGGCGTTCTTCCCGCTGCTGCCCTGGCTGGAGCGGCTGGTGGCGGCGGTGTCGCCACTGTCGTACGCGGACGGGGGGTTCCTGGTCAGCGCGGTCGCCTCGCTCGCCGCGGCCTGGGGGATCTTCGCGGTGGCGGACCATGTGTACGGCCGCCGGGCCGGGGTGTGCGCGGTGCTGCTCTGGGCCGTTCTGCCGGTCGGGATCGTGCAGTCGATGGCGTACAGCGAGTCCCTGTTCACGGCGCTCGCGGCCTGGGCGCTGTACGCCGTCCTGACCGGCCGCTGGGTGACGGCCGGCGCACTGGCCCTGTTCGCCGGGCTGACCCGCCCGGTGGGACTGGCCGTGGTGGCGGCGGTGTGGGCGGCGGCGGTTGCCTCCTTCGTCCGCGACCGGCGTGCGGCCGGGCAGGACGCTCCGCGCGTCCCCGCCGCCGGGACCCGGGCCCGGCGCGTCCTCGGCATGGCCCTGGCCCCCCTCGGCACCGCCTGCTACGTGCTCTGGGTCGGCCACCGCACCGGCAAGGGCCCACTGGGCTATCTCGATGTCCAGGCCGGATGGCGCAACGGCTTCGACGGCGGCTACGCCTTCGCCCGTTTCGCCGCCGAGAAGTTCACGTCGTTCCCGTCGGCTCTCGCCGGGGTGGGGCTCATCGCCGGGGTCGTGTCAGTCGTCTGGCTGTATGTGACCGGAGTTCGTCAGCGCCAGCCGCTGCCGCTGCTGGTCTACACCGGGATCGTGACCGCGCTCGCCCTGTGCGCGTCGAGCTACTTCGGCTCGAAACCGCGTCTGCTGATGCCCGCCTTCACCTTGCTGCTGCCTCTCGGGCTGGCCTTGGCCAAGGTGCGTACGCGCAGGTCAGCGACCATTCTCGGGTCCGTGGCGGTGGCCTCCGCGGTGTACGGCGCGTTCTGGCTGAACGGCTCCGGTCCGCCCTGACCCGCTGTGAGCGCCGGGGGAATTCCGCCCCATGCCCCGGTGAACGAATTCAAAAGCGCGATAAAACCCGCATCCGGAATGATCAAAGGAATTGAAGGCCACGGCGCCCGGCGATTGCAGATTCGCTGGAAATAAACCCCCTCCTGAGAGGAATCCCACATCACATCGTCATCACAAAGCCGTTGATTCGCCCGGGATCTGAGCTCACTCGCTGTAACGTCGATTGGGTGCGTACCGAACCGAAGCTCACCCGTCTGGACCGGGTGTTCGCCCGGCTGGACCGTGAGCCGGAACGACCGGCCCACATCGATGTGCCGAAGATGAGCAGGCACCGCATCGTGCTCTTCGCGGGAACCCTGGCCTTCTACGGCGCGATCGTGTGGGCCGTGGTGATCACGTCCTGGCTGGTCCGGCTCGACTGGCAGGTCATGTTCTTCCGCCCGTACCAGCAGTGGTCGGAGATCCACTGGTTCGTCGACTACTACGTGGTCCTCGGCCAGCGCGGCCCGACCGCCGTGATGGTCGCGGCGTGGCTGGGCTGGCGCTCCTGGCGGCAGCACACCCTGCGGCCGCTGCTCGTGTTCGGCGTCTCGCTGCTGCTGCTGAACGTCACGGTCGGAGCCGCCAAGTACGGCATGGGCCGCCTGGGTCCGCACTACGCGACCGTGATCGGCTCGAACGAGATGTGGCGCGGCGGCGATATATTTCCGAGCGGTCACACCGCCAACGCCGTGGTGACCTGGGGAATCCTGGCCTACCTGGCGTCCTCCGCGAGAGCGCAGCGCTGGCTGTCCGCCGTGTCCGCGGTGACCTCGCTCGGCGTCGGGATGGCCACGGTCTACCTCGGTACGCACTGGCTGAGTGATGTGCTCCTCGGCTGGACCGCGGGTCTGCTGATCCTGCTCGGCCTGCCATGGTTCGAGCCGCTGATCGCCCGGGCCGAGGTCGCGATCTTCGACCTGCGCGATCGTCTGCGGGACCGCAGACGCCGCACCCCGGCCGGGGCTCCCGTCCTGATCACGCCGCTGCCCGCCGACCGGGAGGACGTGCCGGCCCTAGCGGCCCGGGCCCCGGTCTGCCTGGCGCCGGGCCCGCACACGACCCGCTCGGAGCGCACGCCGGTCACACCCGCCGGCAGCCGCCGCCCGCCGCACCCGGAGCGCCACCCGCGAGGTTCGGCATCGTCGGCCCGCCCCATGACGGGCGGCTGACCACGGGCCGGTGCCCGCCCCCTCTCCGGCACCGCGAAGGCCCCGGTTCCGGGAGGGTGGTGGGTGCTTCCCAGGGGCCTCCGCCAGGTCTCAGCCCTTCCAGGCCCGCGCCACCCGACCGCCCTTGACCTCGAAGTTCAGCCGGCCCACGCGGTACTCCATCGTGATGATCGCCCCCGGCGGCAGCGAGCGCACCGTCGGCCAGCCGCGCTCTCGCGCGAGGCGTTCGGCCCGGTCGGCCTCCAGGCCGACATAGGCGTCCGGGCTGTCGTCGGGTTCAGCGGAGGGTGTCGGAGTCGGTGCCATGCCGCCACGCTATGTGCTGCCCGCCGACCACGGAAGTCCCGGCCCGCGGCCCCGGTCACTGTTCCCCTCCCGTCACGCTTCTGTCACAAGATCACGACAGGCGTTTCGGAAGCTGTCCGTCACACGGACGAGCGGTTCCGTACGCCTTCCGCAGGCATTCGATCGGAATTCCCGCGTGTCCCATGAGCTCATGGAAAAGCCCGGCGGAAAGTGCCGGGTGAAGTGCCTCCGGGGCTCCATTCCTTATCCTGTGCCGCACCGGCCCGGCGAAGTCGGCGCGGTACGGGAAATGCATGGCTTCGGCACACAGAGGCCGATACGCCCCCTGTCGGAGCGCACGATGACGCGAGCATCATGGCGTGAGCTCGCGGGTACGTGAGGCGTGGGCTGCGGCGGGCCCGGTGCGCGATCAGCGAAGGGGCGAGCGAGCGATGGGGACGCAGACCGTAGAGGCGGCGGCGCCGTCCGAGCCGCGGACGCGGCACGGACGAGCGGTGGTCGACTGGCTGACGACGACGGACCACAAGAAGATCGGCCATCTCTACCTGATCACGTCGTTCCTGTTCTTCCTGGTCGCCGGGGCGATGGCGCTGCTGATGCGCGCCGAACTGGCCCGCCCCGGCCTGCAGATCATCGACAACGAGCAGTTCAACCAGGCGTTCACGCTGCACGGCACGATCATGTTGCTGCTGTTCGCGACGCCGACCTTCGCGGGCTTCGCCAACGAGCTGATGCCGCTGCAGATCGGCGCGCCCGACGTCGCCTTCCCGCGGCTGAACATGTTCTCGTACTAGCTGTTCCTGTTCGGCGGGCTGATCGTGCTCGGCTCCCTGCTGGTGCCCTCGGGGCCCGCCGACTTCGGCTGGACCGCCTACGCCCCGCTCAACAGCGCGGAACGCACGCCGGGCATCGGAGCCGACCTGTGGATCATGGGGCTGGCGCTGTCGGGCTTCGGCACGATCCTCGGCGCGGTCAACTTCATCACCACGATCATCGGGATGCGCGCCCCCGGCATGACGATGTTCCGGATGCCGATCTTCGTGTGGAACACCCTGTTCACGTCGATCCTGATCCTGATGGCGTTTCCGGTGCTCGCGGCGGCGCTGCTGGTGCTGGAGGCGGACCGTCGGTTCGGTTCGCAGGTCTTCGACGCGGCCAACGGCGGCGCGATCCTGTGGCAGCACCTGTTCTGGTTCTTCGGCCACCCCGAGGTGTACATCATCGCGCTGCCGTTCTTCGGCATCATCACGGAGATCATCCCCGTCTTCAGCCGCAAGCCGCTGTTCGGCTATCTGACGCTGGTCGGGGCGACCATGGCGATCACCGGCCTGTCGATGATCGTGTGGGCACACCACATGTTCGCCACCGGCGCGGTGCTGCTGCCGTTCTTCTCCTTCATGAGCTTCCTGATCGCGGTGCCGACGGGCGTGAAGATCTTCAACTGGGCCGGCACCATGCTCAAGGGCTCGCTGTCCTTCGAAACGCCCATGCTGTGGGCGACGGGCTTCCTGGTGACATTCCTGTTCGGCGGGCTGACCGGGGTGATCCTGGCGTCGCCGCCGCTGGACTTCCATGTGACGGACACGTACTTCGTGGTCGCGCACTTCCACTACGTCGTCTTCGGCACGGTCGTCTTCGCGATCTTCGCCGGCTTCTACTTCTGGTGGCCCAAGTTCACCGGGAAGATGCTCGACGAACGGCTCGGCAAGATCCACTTCTGGACGCTGTTCACCGGCTTCCACACCACGTTCCTGGTGCAGCACTGGCTGGGCGCCGAGGGCATGCCCCGCCGATACGCGGACTACCTCGCGGCGGACGGGTTCACCGCGCTCAACACCGTGTCGACGATCGGCGCGTTCCTGCTCGGCATGTCGACGCTGCCGTTCCTCTACAACGTGTGGAAGACCGCCAAGTACGGGGAGAAGGTCGAGGTCGACGACCCCTGGGGCTTCGGCCGCTCCCTGGAGTGGGCGACCTCCTGTCCGCCGCCGCGGCACAACTTCACGACGCTGCCCCGGATCCGCTCCGAGTCGCCGGCGTTCGACCTGCACCATCCCGAGTACGCGGCGGTGACGTCTCAGCCCGAGCCAGAGCGCCATCAAGCCGGTCCCGAGTCGTCCTGATCGCCTCGATCAGCCCGTCCGGCTCCAGCACCTCGAACTCGAAGCCCAGCATCACCACATGGATGACCATCACGTCGAGGCTGCCGGCGCCGCAGCGCAGCAGGCAGGTGTCGGGGCCCTCGGCCTCCAGCACCCCGGCGGAGGGTGAGATGTGCTCGCCCGCCTCCTCCAGGGGCACCAGGAGCCGCACGACGGCGTGGGTGGCGTACGCGCGCGTGGAGACGCCCTGGGAGACGTAGGCGGCGAGGTCCTCGGCGGGCGGGCGGCGCGGGGTGAAACGCGGGCCGTGCGGGGGCCTGGGCGTGACGCGGTCCACGCGGAACGTGCGCCAGTCGTCCCGGTCGAGGTCCCAGGCGACCAGGTACCAGCGGCGCTCGGTGCACACCAGGCGGTGCGGTTCGACGCTGCGGCGGGTGGTGGTGCCGTCGTGGCCGCGGTACTCGAAGCGCAGCCGTTCGGCGTCCCGGCACAGGTGGGCGAGTTCGGTGAGCACGGCCGGGTCGACCGAGGAGGGCAGCGTGCTGCGCAGCATCGGCACGGTGACGGCGTTCAGGGCGCTCACCCGTCGCCGCAGCCGGTTCGGCAGCACCTGCTCCAGCTTGGCGAGGGCCCGTACCGAGGTCTCTCCGATGCCGTCGATGCCCTGCCCGGCGGCGGTGCGCAGCCCGACCGCCACGGCGACGGCCTCGTCGTCGTCCAGGAGCAGCGGGGGCAGTTCCGCGCCGGCGCCCAGTTGGTAGCCGCCGCCGGTGCCGGGGCTGGCGTTGACCGGGTAGCCCAGCTCACGCAGCCGGTCGACGTCCCGCCGCAGGGTGCGGGCGCTGACGCCGAGCCGGCCGGCGAGGTCGGCGCCGGACCACTCGCGGTGGGCCTGGAGCAGGGACAGCAGACGCAGCAGACGGGCCGAGGTCTCCAACATGGGGCGAGTCTGCCAGGCCTTGCGGACAACCACTGTCCTCAAGGCGCGTAGGCCAGTTGAGGGACGGTGAAGCAGGTGCGGTTCATGTCCCCCTGGCC
>NZ_POUC01000384.1 GCF_002891435.1 Streptomyces cahuitamycinicus | reverse complement strand
CCTCCGGCCCGGGCCGCAACAGCCCCCGCCCGGGCCGGAGGCGTCAGGTGTCCGGACCGCAGGAGTCGGATGCCCGCACCGCAGGAGTCAGATGCCCGGTGCCAACGCCTCCCAGCGCAGTGTCACTTCGCCCTGCCGCCACCGCACCGGCCCGTCCACCACCGGCCAGTCGGCCGCCAGGTCCCGGACCGCGCGGATCCAGCGCTGCCGGGCACCGTACGAGGCGTAGGGCGCGGCGGCCGCCCAGGCGCGGTCGAAGTCGCGCAGGAAGGCGTGCACCGGCTCACCGGGGACATTGCGGTGGATGAGTGCCTTCGGCAGCCGTTCCGCCAGGTCCGAAGGGCGCTCCAGGGAGCCCAGCCGGGTCGCGAAGGTGACGGTGCGCGGTCCCTCCGGGCCGAGCGCGACCCAGACGTGCCGGCGCCCGATCTCGTCGCAGGTCCCCTCGACCAGCAGCCCGCCGCGCGACCCGGCCGCCGGGTCCGCCGGTGCGAGCCGCGCGCACAGCCGTCGCCACACGGCCGCGACCTCGCCCTCCTCGTACTGCCGCAGCACGTTCGCCGCGCGCACGAGCAGGGGCCGCTGCGGGATGGGGATCTCGAAGCCGCCGTGCCGGAAGACGAGGCCCGGGCGCTCGTAGGGCAGCGCCGCCGCGACCCGTGCCGGTTCGATCTCGACGCCCACCACGCGCGCGCGTGGCGCGACCGTACGCAGGCGCTGCAGCAGTTCGACGGCCGTCCAGGGTGCGGCGCCGTACCCGAGGTCGACCGCCACCGGGTCGGCGGCGCGGCGCAGCTCGGCGCCGTGCGTGGCCGCGATCCAGCGGTCCATGCGGCGGAGCCGGTTGGGGTTGGTCGTCCCGCGGGTCACCGTTCCGAAGGGGCGGGTGGTCGCGCGGGGTGTCATGGGTACGAGGTTAGGCCGCTTCCTGCCGCTGTCACGGGGCGAGGTGCCGCCGCCAGTAGGTGGGACGCCAGTAGTAGAGGCCGGTGAGGTCGTCGGGCATCGGGGTGCCGGCCGGCCCCTGTTCGAAGGGGTCCCGGTCCGGGTCGGCGGGCCGGAAGCCCGGGTCCAGCGGCTCGTCCTCCCGCGGTGGCCGCACGTAGCGTCGCATCTCCTCGGTCACGGCCCCGAGCCGCCGGTAGTTGGCCTGCGCCTCGATCAGGTTCAGCCCGTGGTTGGGGCCTGTGCCGGCCGTGGGGTGGCGGAGCTGGAAGGGATCCTCCTCCCAGTAGCAGACGGGGCAGATCTCGTAGGCCCACAGCTCGCCCGGGGTCCGGTGGCCGCAGCACGGGCAGGGGAGGAGCTCCTCGGGCGCAGGCGCAGGCGGCGGAGGAGGTGGCGGAGGTGCGGCGCGATGCCGTGGGCCTGTCATGCCCGGAAGGGTAGGGATCCCGGGACCTCACCGCCTCGCCTTCCGGCGCCCCGGCGGCTACTGCCTTCCCCCGTATGTCCCGAGCCGCGCCGCCCCCGCCGACTCGAAGACATGCACCGAGAGGCCGCCCGGTGTCGTCCGGTGGCCGGTCAGCCGGAGCCCCGCGGGGGCCCCGCCGTCCGGGAAGAGGCGCCGCCCCTGGCCGACCACGACCGGTGCGATCGCCAGCCGGAGGGTGTCGACCAGTCCGGCGGCCAGCAGGGACTGGGCGAGGCGGGCGCTGCCGTGGATCTGGAGCTCCCGGCCGGGCTGCCGTTTCAGCTCCGCGACCTGGGCGGGCACGTCGCCGGACAGGATCGTGGTCGGGTTCCACCCGGCCTCGGTCAGGCTGTGGGAGGCGACGTACTTCGGCAGGCCGTTCATGATCCCGGCGAGCGGATGCCCGGTCATCGCGGGCCAGTCACGGGCGAAGCTCGTGTACGTACGGCGCCCGAACAGCAGCGCGTCCGCCTCACCGAGCCAGCTGCCGGCCAGCCGCTCGAACTCCTCGTCCAGATGCGGTACGAACCAGCCGCCCCGCTCGAAGCCGTCACTGGGGTCCTCGTCCGGCGCGCCCGGCCCCTGGGAGACACCGTCGAGCGACAGGAACTCCTGCACCACCAGTTTCATCACGCACCGCCTTCTTCCCGCTTGTCGCCGTCAGTGGTTCAGACAGCGCGGGGCGCGAAAACTCATCGGCCCCGGACTCCCTCACCCTCGAACGGTTGAGCGACAAGCGGTAATGATTCGGTAAAACCTCCGAATCGGGAAATGGAGCACCTGCTTCCGGCGTTGGACTCCGTCGGAGGGCAGCGTGCGCCCTGCGGAAGGCATGCCCGAGCGAGGAGGAACGCCACGTGAGCCAGTACATCGGCAGGCTCGGTCGGCGCTCCGCGTCGTCGCCCGCGCGCCTCCGGCTGCACCGCAGGCCCCGCCGCGTCGCCATGCTCTCCGTGCACACCTCCCCGCTCCACCAGCCGGGCACCGGCGACGCCGGCGGCATGAACGTCTACATCGTGGAGCTCGCCCAGCGCCTCGCCGCGCACGGCGTCGAGGTCGAGATCTTCACGCGCGCGACCGCGGCGGCCCTCCCCCCGACCGTCGAGATGGCCCCCGGCGTCCTCGTCCGGCACGTCGACGCCGGTCCTTACGAGGGCCTCAACAAGGAGGACCTCCCCGCCCAGCTGTGCGCCTTCACCCACGGCGTCATGCAGGCCTGGGCCCACCAGCGGCCCGGCCACTACGACCTGGTCCACTCCCACTACTGGCTCTCCGGCCACGTCGGCTGGCTCGCCGCCCAGCGCTGGGGCGTCCCCCTGGTGCACGCCATGCACACCATGGCCAAGGTCAAGAACGCCAACCTCGCCGACGGCGACACCCCCGAACCGGCCGCCCGCGTGATCGGCGAGACCCAGATCGTCGCCGCCGCCGACCGGCTCATCGCCAACACCACCGAAGAGGCCGACGAACTGGTCCGGCACTACGAGGCCGAGACCGACAAGGTCGCAGTCGTCCACCCCGGCGTGAACCTCAGCCGCTTCTCGCCCGCTGACGGCCGCGCCGCCGCCCGGGCCCGCCTCGGTCTGCCCCAGGACGCCCTCATCCCGCTCTTCGCGGGGCGCATCCAGCCCCTGAAGGCCCCGGACGTGCTGCTGCGCGCCGTAGCCGTCCTCCTCGACCAGCGGCCCGAACTGCGCTCGCGCATCCTCGTGCCCGTCGTAGGCGGGCCCTCCGGCAGCGGCCTCGCCAAGCCCGAGGGCCTGCAGAAACTCGCCGCGCGCCTGGGCATCGCCGACATCGTACGGTTCCGCCCGCCGGTCGGCCAGGAGCAGCTGGCGGACTGGTTCCGCGCCGCCTCCGTGCTGGTCATGCCCTCCTACAGCGAGTCCTTCGGCCTGGTCGCCATAGAGGCGCAGGCGGCCGGCACGCCGGTGCTCGCGGCGTCGGTCGGCGGCCTGCCGGTCGCCGTGCGCGACGGGCACACCGGCTTCCTCGTCCAGGGGCACGATCCGGCCGAGTACGCGCGCGTGCTCGGCGATTTCGCCGACGACCCGCAGCTGGTGCCCCGGCTCGGCGGGCAGGCCGCCCGGCACGCCCAGTCCTTCGGCTGGGACACGGCCGCCGCGGCCACGGCGGACGTCTACACGGCCGCGATGCAGGCACACCGCCGTCGCGTACGCTCGCTGCATGGGTGAAACCGATCAGGAACAGCGCGCGGCCCAGGTCATCGAGGAAGTGCTCAAGGACGCCGAACTGGAGTGGGAGAGCCCCCGGCCCGGCACGTACGTCGCGCAGCTCCCCGGCACCCGCAAGCTGAAGACGACGCTCTCCCTGATCGTCGGCCGGCACTCCCTGTCGCTGAACGCCTTCGTCATCCGCCACCCCGACGAGAACGAGCAGGGCGTCCACCGCTGGCTCCTGGAACGCAACCTCAAGCTCTACGGCGTGAGTTACGCCGTCGACCAGCACGGCGACGTCTACGTCACCGGCCGGCTCTCCCTGCCCGCCGTCACCGCCGACGAGCTCGACCGCCTGCTCGGCCAGGTCCTGGAGGCGTCCGACGGCGCCTTCAACACCCTGCTGGAGCTGGGCTTCGCCTCGGCGATCCGCAAGGAGTACGAGTGGCGGGTGTCGCGGGGGGAGTCCACGCGCAACCTGGACGCGTTCACTCACCTGACCCAGCGCCCCGAGCGGCCCTAGCCGGCCTTGTAGCGCCCAGGCGGCACCCCCACCAGTTTGCGGAAGTGCCGGGTGAGGTGCGACTGGTCGTAGAACCCGGACGCCACCGCCACGTCCCCCGGTGAGCGGCCCTCCAGGAGCAGCCGCCGGGCGCGCCCCACGCGCAGGGACGTCAGGTACTGGTGCGGGGCGATGCCGTAGGCCGTGCTGAACGCGCGTACGAGATGGGCGGGATGGGCGCCGAGCAGTCCGGCGGCCTCCCGCAGGACGACGCCCTCGACGATCCGCTCGTCCAGCAACTCGCGCAGCCGCCGCGCGAGAACGGAATCGGCGGACCGGGGGGAGGCGGGGTCCCCCTCCAGATGCCCGCGCAACCGCTCCCCGACGAACAACAGCCTGCTCTCGGCCTCCAGTTCCTCACCGGGCCGCCCCAGCGTGCCGTGCAACTGCCCCACGCGCCGCCGCAGCAGCGGATCGCGCAGATCGGGCCGGTCGACGGCGGCCCCGATGAACTCGTCGCCCAGATGCGTCCCGTCGAGGTACAGCACCCGCTTGCGGAAGCCCTCCGGGGTGACGGGGGAGCCGTTGTGCGGCACGTGCGGCGGCAGCAGCGACACGCTGTCGTGCGGGGTGCCGCGCTCGTGCCGGTCGAGGTCGTACCGCACGGCGCCCCGGTCGACGATCAGCAGCGTCCAGGCGTCGTGGACGTGCATCGGATACGCGTACTCGGTGAACCGCGCGTGGAAGACCTCGACGACACCCGGGACGGCGGGCCGCCAGGCGGAGACGATCCGGGCGGGCTGGGGGGCCATGCAAAGAACGTACAAGACCTCGACGAGGACCGCCCGGCACGCTCGGATCATGAACACGATCATCGAACCCCCGCGGCCGGAGCCGATCCGCTTCGACACGAAGATCGCCGTGCTGCTGCGCGCGGACCTGGAGCCCTGGCAGCGCCTCAACGTGACGTCGTTCCTGGTCAGCGGCCTGGGAACCCAGCTCCCCGAGGTGATCGGCGAACCCTACGAGGACGCGGACGGCGTGCCCTACCTCCCCATGTTCCGCCAGCCGGTCATGGTCTTCGAGGCCACCAAGGAAACCCTGGCCACCGCCCACACCCGGGCCCTCTCCCGCGCCCTGCCCCGCGCGGTTTTCACCTCCGACCTCTTCACCACGGGCAACGACCGCGACAACCGCGCCGCCGTACGGGCCGTGCCCACCGCGGACCTGGACCTGGCCGGGCTCGCGGTCCACGGCCCGAGGAACGCGGTGGACAAGGTGGTCAAGGGAGCACGGATGCATCCCTGAGACCAAAGTCGGAGGCACGTAGACCGACGGCTGATGACAGCGCGGACGGCCCTTCCCGAGACTGCTTCCATGGAGGAAGCCAGGAAAGTTCGCTTGGGGAAGAGGCCCGTACCGTCCACGCCTACGGACGACCAGACCACGCAACTCGCCGAATCGGCATGGGCCATCGTGCTCTTCTGCGTGGCCTGCGGTGCCGTCGGCGGCGTGCTGCTGCCGCTCCTCGCCCGCTGGCTGCTCACCCTGCCGTGGGCGCCGCTCGAAGGCCCGGCCGAGCTGCTGACCTCGGTCCCGGAACCCGCCCTCACCCTCGGCACGATCACGGTGGGCGTGCTCGGCGGCCTGCTGCTCGGCTTCACGGCGGCACACGAGTCGCTGTCCGTGCGCGTCCGCGACACCCATGTGACCCTGGCCTTCCGGGACGGCTCCCAGGAGTTCACCCGCGAGGAGATCTCCGTGTTCTTCCGGGACGGCAAGCAGCTCGTCCTGCTCGGCCCGGACGGCATGGAACTGGCAAGGGAGCACTGCGGCCTGCCCTGGCGACGCCTTGCGGACGCCCTCGCGGAACACGGACACGCGTGGGCGGAGGAGGACCCGTACCGCGCCGAGTTCCGCCGCTGGGTGCCCGGCACCCCCGGCCTGCCCGAGGGCGCGGACGCCCTGCTGAGGGCACGCGCGCAGGCCCGCAAACACGAGGACGACGCCAAGGACGCCCGGGAGTTGCGCGGAGAGCTGCTGCGGCTCGGGGTGGTCGTACGGGACGAGGAGAAGCGGCAGTACTGGCGGCTGGTGCGACGGGATTGAGCTTCACGGGGTCGGCCCGCGCCGGCGGTCCCGAGGGTAGAAGCCCCCTGGCCCCCTAAACTCCGTGCGGAGGTCCCCGTGACAGTGACCCGCTCACCCGGCTCAGCCGCCGCGCTCGCGTTGCTCGTCGCCACGGCGTTAATCGCGGGGTGCGCCGACCGGGCCCCCGACGCGTCGTCGGACCGGAGCCCGGCCGGATCCGCGCCCCGCCCGGCCATTCACCTGGACGAGGACGACGGCCGCGAGGTGGTCCCCGGCGGCCCGCCGGTCCCCTTCCGTGTCTCCGTCGAGGGCCGCCTGACCCGCGCCCAGGCGGCACAACGCGTACTGGGGCTCCACCTCGGCCTGATCCCCGACCGGCTCCAGGTCCGGGAAGACGGCGCGTGGCACGACGTGCCGCTCCTGTGGACCAACGAGCAGGACGACGACGGCGAGTTCGCCGCCGTACTGCCGCTCGCGCACCGCGGCAAGCCCCGGGCGCTGTTCGACTTCCGGGTGTTCACCGCCGACAGGGAGCGGGACTCCACGCAGGCCGGACTCTCCGCCCTGCGCATCGCCGCGCAGCTGGCCCCGAAGGGCTGGACACCCGGTCCCCACCCGGTGGCATCGGCGCCGCGAGTCCGCCTGCCGGTCGACCCCACGCACCTCACCATCGAGGCCCCGAACCTGCCCAGGGCGGTCAAGGGCGGCCCACCCGTGGAGTGGAAGGTGCGCGTGCGCAACGCGGCGGGCACCCGCACCCGCTCCGGCCTGCGCATCGCCGTCACCCTGAGCCCGGGAGACGTCGGCCGGTCCGTCGGCCACCTGCCCTGGTCGATCGGCGGGGACGGCCGGTGGACCGACCTGACGGGCCGGACGCACGTCGAGACGGACGAGTTCACGCTCCCGCCCGGCCGTTCCCGCACCGTCCGCATCCGCGTCGCCCTGCCGCCCGGAGCGGCAACGAACTCCCTGGGAGCCGGCGCGGTACTGTCCGCCGCGGTCACGGCCCCTTGGTGGCCGTCCGACCCTGACGAACCCTCGGGCATCTCCGGCGACCCGGCGTCCACGAACGTCCTGGCTCAGCGGTAGGGCGTGGTCACGGGGCGCAGGCCTGGGCGATCGACAGGCTGTTCTCGTAGAGGTGGTGCCGGGTGATCCGCCCGTCCTCGACGGTGAGCCGCAGAGCGAAGGGCCCCGAGAAGGACTTCCCGGTCGCCCGGACCGTCCCGGAGAGCTGCCCCATCAGCACGGCGTCGGTCCCGTCCACGAGGACGGCGTCCACGGACGCGCGAGCGTCCTCCGGGACGGTGTACCGGGCCAGCTCATCGGCCTGTGCCGCACATTCGGCGGCGGTGGACCGGGGCCGGATCCAGGGGACGCCGGGGTTGTCGGCGAGCATCCAGTCGACCTCGTCGGCGAAGAGCGCGGCGAGCCCCTCGGTGTCACCGGCGAGCCGGAGTCCGAGGAACCTCTGGACGGTGAGACGGGTGGCTTCCGCGGTGTCGGCAGGTGTCATGGGACCCAGCCTGCCAGGACGCCGGAGGAGCGTCGATTACGTCGGAGGTAACCGCGGTGCCGCCGCCGGTGGTGATCCGGGATGGGCCGGGAGGCGGGG
>NZ_POUC01000383.1 GCF_002891435.1 Streptomyces cahuitamycinicus | reverse complement strand
GGATACCGGCGAAGACACGGCCTCCGTCCGGGAGTGCGCATCCGCGAACGGTTCCCGTGGTGGTGTCGGTCAGAAGTGCGTCTGCCATGGCCTGAGCCTGTCTTCCCAAGGTGCGGGGGATTCGTTCTTGCTGTCGGCGTGGTGGGCCAGGCTTGGCCCTGCCCGACGGAAGTCGCGCTCAGCCGGACGAGCATCATCGCTTGAAGGTCTGCTCAAGCGGCGTACCAACGCCATCGACGTGCGGGCGGATCCCGTCGGCTCAGGACACCGGGCATTCTGTGCCGGTGCTCGCGGGGCTGGGCCGACGGCACATGGATGTGCCGTCGGCCCAGCCGCACTCCTGACCTGCTGCTGTCTTGGTCAGAGGTTCAGCAGATGTGCCGCGTTGCGGTGTGCGATGCGTTTGAGGTCGGCGCGGGAGAACGGCGCTGTGCGGAGGAACTCGACTGCCTCGGCCGTTGATTCGTAGGGGTAGTCGACGGCGAACAGCAGCCGGTCGGCGCCGATGGCCTGGACGGCTCCGAGGAGGGCCGCGTGGGAGAAGACGCCGCTGGTGGTCGCGTAGAGGTTGTGCCGCAGGTAGTGGGAGGGCAGTTGTCGTGGCCTGCTCTTGGGGTCGGCCTGGTGGTAGCGGCTGTCGAGCCGGGCCAGCTGGAAAGGAAGCAGTTCTCCCATGTGCCCCAGCGTCACCGAGGCCCGAGGGAACTCGTCGAACACTCCGCCGTAGATCAGGCGCAGTGCGTGGGCGCCGACCTGCGCTGTCCATCCCCAGGACGGCCCGCTCAGCACGGGGTACCCCTGGAACACCCGCCACTGATCGGCGGGGAAGAGCGCGGGATGGATGTAGAGCGTCACGCCGAGCCGTTCAAGCTCGGCCCACACCGGCCGGAACTGCGGCTCGTCGAGGTAGTGGCCCAGAACGTGGTCGTTGTGCAGGACCCCCTTGAGCCCGAGTTGCTCCACCGCCCGGCGCAGTTCGGCCACGGCGGCCTTCGGGTTCTGAAACGGCAGGGTGGCGAAGCCGGCGAACCGTGTCGGGTGGGCGGCGACCACGTCGGCCAGGTGGTCGTTGACCCGGCGGGCCGTGGCCACGGCCTCGGAGGGGTCCTTGATGGCCTCCACGCCGGGTGAGGTGAGCGACAGGACCTGCATGTCCACGCCATGCTCGTCCATGTCCGCCAGCCGCGACTCCGTGAAATCGGCGAGCCGGCGCCCCCATTCCTGCCCCCAGCCGGGGGGCATCTGGGCTTCGCCCGGCCACGGGATCAGCTCCGGAACGGAGAACGCCTCTTCGACCGCGATCACCTTCATGCGGCGCCCCGGGCGGCCGGTGGCGGTCCCGGCCGACGTGGAGGTGGCGGCCCGGGCGGCTGTGGGCGGGGCCGCGAGGGCTGCCGTGCCGGCGGTGACGCCGGCCGCGGCGGCCAGCAGACGCCGCCGCGAGGTGTCCGCGGCGAGGGGGGATACAGACGATCCTGTCGTCATCGTCCTGCCTTTCCATCGGTTTACGGGAATCAGGGGCATGGGCCGGGAGGCGGGGATCGAGTCCAACCTCACCATTAGGTGACCTAATCGTAGGCTACCTAATGAAGAATGGTCCAGGGGCTCCGGTGATGTTGGGCGCCAGCCCTGACCGGCTTACGATCGGCAGACCGCGCCGAACCGACCGCCCACCGTGAAAGCAGAACCGCATGTCCTCCTCCCCGCCTGAATCCGAGCCGCTCATCCGGCTGCTGTGGCGCGCACACCACTGGTTCCGAACCGCCCTGACCACCGCGTTCGAGGCCCAGGAAGACGGGGCGACCATCAGCGCGGCACACGTGACCCTGCTCAGTCAGCTCCCGTCAGAGGGGGCCAGCATCGCCGAGCTGGCCCGGCGTCTGGGCGTCAGCGCCCCGACAGCGCACCAGTGGGTCCATGAACTGGTCGCCGCGGGCGCGGTGACCGTGGAGAGCGATCCGCACTCCGCCCGGTCGAAGCTCGTGCTCCTCTCGGCGGCCGGTGTCCGGCGCCGCGCGGAGACGATGCAGATACTGGCCGGGCTCGAAGCCGGGCTCGCCGGGCGCGTCGGTGCGGATACCGTCCTCGCACTTCGGGCCGCACTGGAGGAACCGTGGGGATCTCCGGAATCGGTGGTGACGGAACTCCCCGGCCCTTCCGCCCCGTAACGCTGTTGGCTCCCGGGCGCAGTGGCCAGGGATCCGTTCCGGCTGCGGTCCGCGCCGACGCCGGCCCGCCAAGCTCCACGCCGACAAGGGGTACGAGTACGACCACCCGAGTCGTTGGCCCCGCAGCGCGGCGTCACCCGCTAGGACATGGAGTCCTCGAGCCGCCTGGGGCTGCCACCGCTGGACGATCGAACGCACCGCCTGCTGCTGACCGGTTGGCGCCGCCTGCACCCTCATCCGCTTCCGCCGGCTCACCAAATGAGCTTGTGGTTGACCTGCTCGCCGTCGGCGCGCAGGAGGCGCTCACCCGCTCTCGGCCTCGCTCGAGCGTGACCTACCTGGGTGGCTTTGGCGATCGGATGGAGGCAGGCCACGAGGCAGCAGCCCCGGCGGCGCGCACGGCGAGCTGTTCGGCTTCGGTGACCACTTCCTTTGACGGGGAGCCCCCTGGTTGAGCGATCCTGCGTTCCGGCCGCACTGTCCGGTGCCCTCAGGGGCGCCAGTGGTGTACGGCGGGGGCGGCCGCCGTGAACGGCGGCCAGGGGGTGTCGGTGCTCGGGGTGCCGGTGCGGATGAAGCTGAGCCAGGCGGTGCGCAGGGCTCGGCCCAGGGTGTCGATGTCGTGCGGGTCGGCGCCGGCGAGCATCGGGGCGGCGGTCCAGTCGGCATCGGTGCCGAACAGGAAGGGCAGTTCGATGCAGTGTGTGGCGCCGAAGGGGGAGGCGGGGGCCGCGTAGTCGAAGCGGTAGGTCCACACGCGGGCACCTGCCTCGCTCAGCCGGGCAGCCAGGCGGCGGGCGGGACGGTCGAAGAAGGCCGCACCCGCGGCACGTTCCACAGCGTCCGCAGTCGCCGAACCCAGTGCCGGGACCCGGCGCAGGCGGCGCAGCGCCGGGCCCGGGGTGTAGAAGGCGCTCATCTCCCGCCCGGTGGTGCCGATGATGACGTCCAGACCGGGAGCTCCGCCTGCCAGACATGCGGCCCAGCGTGCTGCGTCCGGGAGCGGGCCGACTCCGGCGACCGGTCTGAACAAGGGGACCGCACGGAGCCCGAGTCTGCCTGCCGCTTCTCGTGCGAGCGCGGTCTGGGCGTCCAGGACATCGACGACGGAGACGGTACGCGGGTCTGCGCCGAGCCGGGTGAGAAACCGGTCGGCGGCCTTCCGGGCGCTGCGGGCGCTCCCGAGGCCGAGAGCGGCGGGGGAACTTTGAACGACGGCCCGGCGGAACAGTCCCTCGGCGTCGGGCATACCCAGCAGACACTGCACGGTGTGGGCGCCGGCGGACTGACCGGCCACGGTCACCGCGTCCGGGTCACCGCCGAACGCGGAGATGTTCTCGCGCACCCACCGCAGCGCGGCGAGCTGGTCGGCCAGGCCCAGATTGCCTTCGGAGATCCCCGGTGCGCGCAGATAGCCGAGCACGCCAAGCCGGTAACTGACGGTGACGACGACCACGTCTCCTTCGCGGGCGAGCCGCACCGGACGACGAGCCCCAGTCCGACCAACTCCGCAACCGGTTCTGGACCGCCCGCCTGGACCGCGCGCGCATCCTCGTCCAACGCGGCATCGACCGCGGCGACCTCCCACCGGACAGCAACCCCGAGTTCCTCCTCGAAGCCCTGACCGGCCCCCTCCACCTGCGCATCGTGCAACGCGACCAGCCCGCAGGACACGCCTACGTGAGTCGACTCGTGGACCTGGTACTGGCCGGCGCCCGCTCGGCACCACCCGACAGTCGCCCCAGGTCAAACCGCTGAGGACGGCCCAAACGACGAAACTACCCGGCGAGCGCGGTCACGCGCACCATCACCGCCACCAGCGAGGCCTTCGCTCACGTTTCCGAGCACGACAAAGGCGGCATCCCCGCCATGGGCGCTCAGGAACGCAGGTAGGCCAGCACCGCGCGCACCCGGCGGTGGTGGTCGGTGTCCTCGACGTACAGGCCCAACTTGGCAAAGATGCTGCGGACGTGATTTTCCACCGCGCCGGCCGTCAGCGCCGCACCCTGGGCATCCCCAGCCCGATCCACGAGATGATCTCCCGCTGGATCTCGTTGTTGCCGCCGCCGAAGGTGAAGATGACCGCCGAGCGGTAGCCGCGTTCCAGTTCGCCGCGCAGGACCGCGCCGGCCGAGCCCTCCTTCAGGACACCGGGGGCCGCGACGATCTCCATCAGCCAGGCGTAGGCGTCGCGTCGGGCCTCGGAGCCGTAGACCTTGACGGCTGAGGCGTCCTGCGGGGTGAGGGTGCCGTCCTGGACGGCGCTGACCATCTGCCAGTTGAGCAGTTTGAGCGCGTCCAGGCGGGTGTGGGTGCGGGCCAGGAGGCGCCGCACCCAGGGCAGGTCGGCGACGCGGCGGCCGTCGGCGAGTTTGGTCTCCATCGCCCAGCGCTGCACGTCGTGCAGGGCGCGGATCGCCATGGTGCCGTGGGCGGCCAGGGTCACGCGCTCGTGGTTGAGCTGATTGGTGATCAGCCGCCAGCCCTGGTTCTCGGCGCCGACCCGGCGGGAGACGGGGACGCGGACGTTCTCGTAGTAGCCGGCGGTGGTGTCGTGCGAGGCGAGGGTGTTGATCAGGGTGCAGGAGTAGCCGGGGTCGGTGGTCGGCACCAGGAGCATGGTGATGCCCTTGTGCGGCGGGGCGTCGGGGTCGGTGCGCACGGCCAGCCACACCCAGTCGGCCGTGTCGCCGTTGGTCGTCCAGATCTTCTGGCCGTCGACGACGTACTCGTCACCGTCCCGTACCGCCCTGGTGCGCAGGGACGCGAGGTCCGTGCCGGCGCCCGGCTCGCTGTAGCCGATGGCGAGGTCGATCTCGCCGGAGAGGATCCGCGGCAGGAAGTACGCCTTCTGCTCGTCGGTGCCGTACTGCATGATCGTCGGGCCGACGGTGTTCAGCGCCATGAGCGGCAGCGGGACGCCGGCCTGGGCGGCCTCGTCGAAGAAGATGAACTGCTCCATGGCCGTCAGACCGCGCCCGCCGTACTCCCTCGGCCAGCCCACACCGAGCCAGCCGTCCGTGCCGAGCCGCCGGATGGTCTCGCGGTAGAACCGCTTCTGTGCGGCCGGCTCGCCGTGCCGGGCGTACAGGTGGTCCGGGACCAGTTCGGCGAAGTAGGACCGCAGTTCGGTGCGCAGCCGCTGTTGCTCGGGCGTGTATTCGAGGTGCACGGCGCCTCCAGGCTCCCAAGGCCGGTCCTGTCGGCGCACACCGTAGAACGTGTTCCAGAAATAGGGAATGGCGTTGTCAGTTCAGCGTGGCGAGGAAGTCCGTGCACGCCCGCGCGCAAGCGCGGCATGCCGCCGCCGAGTCCTCCGCTCCTGGTTGCCGGTCGAAGACGTGGGCGGCCTCCAGGCACACGGTCCGGCACCACTCCACCTGGACCCGAATGCCTGCCTCGTCCACCTGGTTCTGCTCGGACAGCACGCGGCAGGTCGCGTCACAGACCTCCGCGCACATGATGCCCTTGCGTCGTACGAGTTCCTGGTTCTCGGTGCCGTCGGGATCCACGAGGCTCGCGCGCAGCGCGCACGCCCGTGCGCACTCGGTGCACGCCTGCGCACAAGCGAAACGGTCCTCGAGGAACCGGAACAGCTCCTGCTGGGATGTCGTCGAAGTCACACCGCGCGGGTAGCCCCGGTCGGCACCGGTCAAACCGGTGCCCCTGCGGAGAACCGTTCGTGACCCCGGCCCCCTCCCGCCGGCCGCGGGGGCCGGGTTCATGGTGAGGACCGAAGGACCAGGGGTACCCGCGTGCCATGAATAGCGCATGGATGGAGATGGCCGCGGGCGGCGACGCCCCCGGCTTCGGGTTCGTCGTGACCGGTCTGGTGGTCGTGGCCCTGCTGTTGGGCGCCTTCATCCTGGGCCTGCGGCACAAGCGCCGGCGCCCGCCGCGGCCCGACGAGCAGCCCAGGCTCCCCGAGGGCGGCCCGGTCCGCGAGACGCTGGAGCGCCGTGAGCCGGACGAGATGCCGAGAAGTGAGGAGCGTCTGACGCCGCACGAGCTGAAGACGCACGGCAACCAGAGCGATCGGACCAGCGCCTCGCAGACGCGCCCGCGCTGGAACGAGGGCAGCAGCGGTGGCTTCGGCAGCGGCGGCCCGGGAGCCCGCTGAGCCGCCACCGGCTCGTACAGCACGCGTACACAGGGAAGTGAGAACCATGGCCGATCCCGCCCGCAGCACTCTGCCTCTGCCCGACTACGACCACCTGCCGATCGGCGGCCTGGAGAGCCGGGTGCGGTCGCTGTCCGCGGACGAGGTCGAGCGGCTGCTCGCGTACGAGCGGTCGCACGCCGGCCGGCTGCCGGTGATCCGGGTGCTCGACTCCCGGCTTGAGCAGTTGCAGGGGGGCGCCGAACCGACGTCCGGCGACCCGAACGCCCTGCGCCCCGAAGCGGGGGCGGGCACCAGGGGAGGCTCTCCCGTGTCGCCGGCGACCTCGCCGCAGCCGCACAGCCCGCCGCCGCACGGCACACCGGACCAGCCTGCCCAGCCGAAGGGTGACCGCACCTAGGAAGCCACACCGCCCAGGAAAGGGGCCCGTGCCTGTGCACGGGCCCTTTGCCATGCCTCGCCTCCGGTGAAGTGAGGTGGATCACAGGTTTGGAGTGCAGCGTGGGGCGGGGGCCAGCGACTTTTCAGAGGTGTAGGGGGCCACTGAGACGCAGGACGGTGAGAATGGAGCAGGTTCGGGCGGACGGCTTCGACGAGTTCGCGGCCGCCCGTTGGTCGGCGCTGCTCCATGTCGCGCGTCTGCTCACGGGGGGCGATCGGCAGCGTGCCGAGGATCTGGTGCAGGAGGCCTTGGTCAAGTTGTGGTTCGCCTGGCCGAAGGTCGCCGAGCAGGCTCCGGAGGCGTACGTCCGCACGGTGCTGGTGCGGCTGGCGGCCCGCTCGGCGCGGCGGCGCTGGTGGGGGGAGCGCCCGGTGGAGCAGCTGCCGGACCGGGCCGACCCGGGCGACATGTCGTCGGCCGTCGCGGAGCGTTCGCGGTTGGAGGCGGCGCTCGCCCTGCTGTCGCCGAAGCAGCGGGCCGCGGTGGTGCTGCGCTACTACGAGGACCTGCCCGAGGCGCAGGTCGCCGAGGCGTTGGGCTGCCCGGTGGGCACCGCCCGGTCCCATGCGTCGCGCGGAGTCGCGCGGCTCCGCCGGATCCTGTCCGACGCCGTCAGGCCCGTGGGGTGAAAGGAGAACCGATGGACGACTTCGAGCGGGACCTGTCGCGGCTGATGCGCGACACCCGGCAGCACACCCCCTATGAGCCCGAGCACCGGCAGCGGCTGCACGCGGGCATCCGGTCCCGCCGCCGGTCGCGACTGCTGTGGAAGGCGGGGGGCTCCGCCGTGGCGGTGGCCGGGCTCAGTGTCGGGCTGGCCCTGCTGCCCAGCATGCTCACCCGGGCGCAGCCCGCCGATCACCGGCCGCAGCCGGCGACGAGCCCGACGACCTCGCCGGACAGCACGCCGACGACCGCCCCACCGGCGCCGAGCACGACGCCGACCGAGCAGCCCGAGACGAACCTGCCCGCGACCATGACCGACGGCAGCACCCCGTCCGTGCCGACGAGCGAGCCTGCCGCCGACCCCACCCCGACAGTCACGGCCTCCGAGGGCCGGGCCGGCAGGACGC
>NZ_POUC01000382.1 GCF_002891435.1 Streptomyces cahuitamycinicus | reverse complement strand
GGAACGCGCCGTGCCGACGTCCAGCGCCAGCACCACCGACTCCGCCCGGTCCTCCGCCAACGGCGGCGTCCAGTCCCTGGAGCGCGCCTTCGACCTGCTCGAACGGATGGCGGACGCGGGCGGGGAAGTGGGCCTGAGCGAGCTGTCCGCGAGCAGCGGCCTGCCCCTGCCGACCATCCACCGGCTGATGCGCACGCTGGTGGCCTGCGGGTACGTACGTCAGCAGACCAACCGGCGGTACGCACTCGGCCCGCGCCTGATCCGCCTCGGCGAGTCGGCCTCCCGGCTGCTGGGCACCTGGGCGCGGCCGTACCTGGCGCGACTGGTCGAGGAGACCGGCGAGACGGCGAACATGGCCCTGCTGGACGGGGACGAGATCGTCTACGTGGCCCAGGTGCCTTCGAAGCACTCGATGCGCATGTTCACGGAGGTCGGCCGGAGGGTGCTGCCGCACTCCACGGGCGTGGGCAAGGCCCTGCTCGCCGGTTTCCCGCCGGAGGAGGTGCGGGCGCTGCTCTCCCGTACGGGCATGCCCGCGGCGACGGAGAAGACGATCACGACGCCCGACGGGTTCCTCGCGGCCCTGGAGGACGTGCGCCGGCAGGGCTACGCCATCGACGACAACGAACAGGAGATCGGGGTCCGTTGCCTCGCGGTCCCGGTGCCCGACTCCCCCACCGCCGCGGCCATCTCCATCTCGGGCCCGGCGGGACGGGTCACGGAGGCGGCGACGGACAAGATCGTGCCGGTGCTCCAGCAGGTCGCGGGGGAACTGTCCGAGGCGCTCGCGAGTCAGAGCCCCGCGTAACGGCGCGAACCCTCAGGGCCCGGCGCCCCCACCGCGCCCTGACGGGGCCGTAACGGCGACGACTCCGCACTCTGACGCGCGAACCGGCCCGGCGTCAGCGCTAAACCGGGCGCTCGGCCCGGCCCGGCGCCCGCACTCACCCCCGCGACCCGGACCAGCCCGGAGTCTGCACGGGAACCTGGCGGCCCGGACAGCCCGGCGTCAGCGCTGAACCCGGCACTCGGACCGGCCCGGCGTCCGCAATGGCACCTGGCGCTCGGGCCGGCCCGGCGTCCGCACGGAACGCCACAGCTCGGATCAGCCCCGCGTCACACGGGAACCCCACGGGCCCGGGGCCGGCCCGGCGTCTCCCGGGCCCCGGCGTGCAGGGAAGGACTAGCCCTGGCCCCGCACCTGCCCGCCGAAGAGATCCACCGCCCGCCGGACCTCCGTCAGCTCCGCGGACAGCGCGCTCACCGAGCCGATCGCGCCCGCGATCAGCAGCAGGGAGCGGCGCAGGCAGGGGATCTCGGGGATGCCGTCGGCGGCCATGGCGGCCACGTTGGCCAGTTCCTCCTCGGCGATGGTCCGGTCGGCGAACTCGCCGGGATGGGCGGCCAGCCGGCGGCGCAGCCGCGACACGGCGGAGCGCAGCTCCGTCACGCGCGGGTCCTCGTCGCCGCCGGTCACGGGCCCCTGCCGCTTCTGTTCGACGCTCCGCAACACAGTCCTCCCCCTCGCACCTCACCGTGCGCATGCCCTTCCGACGCCAAGTCCCCCACACCGGGCAGCCGTCGGAGACCCGGCCGGTCGGTGCGGGCGACAGTAAACGACGCGGGCCGCCGGGCGCCAGTCCATTGCGTCATCGACTTGTTTCGCTGAGTGACTTTCTGGCCCGAGGCGCACGCCCGTCCGACGCGCCCCTTGCACCGTCGCACCCCTGTACGGGGCGTGCGGTATGCAGGAGCCATGACGACACGGGAGACGACGAACGAGGCACCGGTGGTTGCGGGACTGCTGCTGGCGGCCGGTGGCGGACGGCGGCTCGGCGGGCGGCCCAAGGCGCTGCTCCCGCACCGGGGACGGCCTCTCGTGGAGCACGCGGTGCGGGTGCTGCGCGAGGGCGGCTGCGCGACCGTCCACGTGGTCCTGGGCGCCCAGGCCGACGAGGTGCGCGCCCGGGCCTCGCTGCCGGGGTGCGTCCTGGTCGACAACCCCGACTGGGAGCAGGGCATGGGGACTTCCCTGCGCGCCGGGCTCGGCTCCCTCGCCGGTACGGGCGCGGCTGCCGCCCTGGTGTCACTGGTCGACCAGCCCGGCATCGGACCGGAGGCGGTGGCCCGGGTCCTCGCGGCCCACACGGGCGCGGAATCGCTCGTTTCCGCCTCGTACGACGGCGTGCGCGGCCATCCGGTGCTGTTCGGCGCCGCCCACTGGGCGGGCATCACCGCGACTGCGCAAGGAGACCGAGGGGCACGCGTCTACCTGAAGGAGCACCGGCCGGAGGTCGCCCTCGTGGAGTGCGGGGACGTCGCCCGGCCCTTCGACATCGACACCGAAGCCGATCTGGCCCACCTGGAGTGAGCGGGGTGGCACGGAGCGCCACCTTGCCTCGACCCGGAGAATCTCGACATCAACAGACGATTGAACTTCCACCATGAGGAAACTAGTATCCACTGTTCAGAAGCGTCCGTCTGCTCCGCGGACGCCGAACGCCGTATCCGGGAAGACTGGCACCCGGTGCCAAGCACGCCGGCTCGTCTTCACAGCTCGCTGAAGGAAGTGACCGTTCATGTCCGCACCAGCGCCGTCCCCGCTGGCCATCGTCGACGCCGAGCCCCTGCCCCGGCAGGAGGAGGTCCTCACCGAAGCGGCGCTCGCCTTCGTGGCCGAGCTGCACCGGCGGTTCACACCCCGGCGTGACGAGCTCCTCGCCCGCCGCGCCGAGCGCCGCGCCGCGATCGCCCGCACCTCCACCCTCGACTTCCTCCCGGAGACGGCCGCGATCCGCGCCGACGACTCCTGGAAGGTCGCCCCCGCCCCGGACGCCCTGAACGACCGCCGGGTCGAGATCACCGGCCCCACCGACCGCAAGATGACCATCAACGCCCTCAACTCGGGCGCAAAGGTGTGGCTCGCGGACTTCGAGGACGCCTCAGCGCCCACCTGGGAGAACGTGGTCCTCGGCCAGGTCAACCTGAGCGACGCCTACACCCGCACCATCGACTTCACCGACCCGAAGTCCGGCAAGTCCTACGCCCTCAAGGCGAACGAGGAACTCGCCACGGTCGTCATGCGCCCGCGCGGCTGGCACCTGAACGAGCGTCATCTCGTCGACGCCGACGGCACCCCGGTGCCCGGCGCCCTCGTCGACTTCGGCCTGTACTTCTTCCACAACGCCCAGCGCCTGCTGGACCTCGGCAAGGGCCCGTACTTCTACCTCCCCAAGACCGAGTCCCACCTGGAGGCCCGCCTCTGGAACGAGGTGTTCGTCTTCGCGCAGGAGTACTGCGGCATCCCGCAGGGCACGGTCCGCGCGACCGTCCTCATCGAGACGATCACCGCCGCGTACGAGATGGAGGAGATCCTCTACGAGCTGCGCGACCACGCCTCCGGGCTGAACGCCGGCCGCTGGGACTATCTGTTCTCCATCGTCAAGAACTTCCGTGACGGCGGCGCCAGGTTCGTCCTGCCGGACCGCAACGCGGTGACGATGACGGCCCCGTTCATGCGCGCCTACACCGAACTCCTCGTCCGCACCTGCCACAAGCGCGGCGCCCACGCCATCGGCGGCATGGCGGCCTTCATCCCCTCCCGCCGGGACGCGGAGGTCAACAAGGTCGCCTTCGAGAAGGTCCGCGCCGACAAGGACCGCGAGGCCGGCGACGGCTTCGACGGCTCCTGGGTCGCCCACCCCGACCTGGTGCCGATCGCCATGGAGTCCTTCGACAAGGTCCTCGGCGACAAGCCCAACCAGAAGGACCGGCTGCGCGAGGACGTCGACGTCAAGGCGGCCGACCTCATCGCCGTCGACTCGCTGGACGCCAAGCCCACCTACGCGGGTCTGGTCAACGCCGTGCAGGTCGGCATCCGTTACATCGAGGCCTGGCTGCGCGGCATGGGGGCCGTCGCCATCTTCAACCTGATGGAGGACGCCGCCACCGCGGAGATCTCCCGCTCCCAGATCTGGCAGTGGATCAACGCGGAGGTCGTCCTCGACAACGGCGAGCAGGTCACCGCCGATCTGGCCCGTGAGGTCGCCGCCGGGGAACTGGCGAACATCAAGGCCGAGATCGGCGACGAGGCCTTCGCGGCCGGCAACTGGCAGCAGGCGCACGACCTGCTGCTGACGGTCTCCCTCGACGAGGACTACGCCGACTTCCTGACGCTCCCGGCGTACGAGCAGCTCAAGGGCTGACTCACTGCGCGGACGGCTTCTCCGAGTGGCCCAGGGGTTTCCCCGGGGCCACTCGGTCGCGTACGGCCTGCTTCACGGCCGTCGGCTCCGGGAAGCCCTGCTCGCGCCGGTCCCAGACGACCTCGTCGCCGACGCGGACCACGAACACCCCGCCCGTGCCGGGCTTCAGGGCCAGTTCCGTGAGTTCGGCCTCGAAGGTCGTGAGCAGTTCCTGCGCCAGCCAGGCCGCACGGGGCAGCCAGCGGCACCGGGTGCAGTACTCGATCTCGACCCGCCGCGCGGCGCCCGGGGAGTCCCCCGGCCGTTCGGTTTCGGTCCGCTGAACGTCCGTCATCCGAGGTGCACCGACCCATCCTGCCGAACCGCGGGCTTGCCGTGCAGGTCGGGCACCTGCTTGAGCCACGCGGGGCGTCCTTGCTGGTTCTTCGCCGTCCGCAGGGCCTCCTCGGCGGCGAGTTCCTCCCGGGTGGGGAAGCCCGTGGGCAGCCAGTCCCGGGAGGCCTGCACACGCGCGTGCAGGTACGTCACGTACGCCTCGCGCACCTCGTCCGCGGTGGCGAAGCCCGGCTCGTCGGCCAGCCAGGCGTCCGGGACCTCGGCGAGGATGTGCCGCAGCAGCTCCTCGGCGACCCGGGGCGCCAGCTCGGCGTCGGCGGCCCGGACGTCGGGCCCGTAGTGGCCGAGGGCGTGGTGCCGGAAGTCGTAGGCCTTGCGGGGGTCGGTGGCGTCCCAGCGGTGGTGGAAGACCAGGGCGGCGCCGTGGTCGATCAGCCACAGGCGCGGGGGTGCGACGCCGAGGGTGGGCCAGACCATCAGGTTGGAACTGTGGACCGTGCGGTCGACGTTCACGGTCAGGGCGTCCAGCCAGACGATCTTCCCCGCCTCCAGCGGGTCGACGGGGAAGACCCGGGCGATCTCCGGGGTGAAGTCCCGGGCGCCCGGCAGGTGGTCCATGCCGAGGTTGAGGCCCGCGCTGGCCGCGTGCAGGCCCCGCACCTCCTGATGCGGCTCGTCGTCAGCGATCGCGGGGTCGAAGTGCACCAGGACCAGCTCGGGGAAGCGCAGCCCGAGGGCGCGGGCCAGCTCCCCCACGATCACCTCGGCGACGAGTGCCTTGCGGCCCTGCGCGGAGCCGGTGAACTTCACGACGTAAGTGCCGAGGTCGTCGGCCTCGACGACTCCGGGGACGGAGCCACCGGATCGCAGGGGTTCGATGTAGCGGGTCGCGGTGACCTCTCTCAGCATCTTCAAAGGCCCCACACTTCGATTGCCTTACCTTTCACGGCCAGCTCCAACGCGGTGCAATCCGGGAAACCTCCCCGTTCAATCCTGGGGAGAATCTGGGGAGTTTCGGCCGGCATGCTCGTCTCCCGCTCTCCCCAGCAGTCCGTCAATAGCGGTGCGCCCCTTGCTTCCGGCCTCCGGCATGAAGTGAGCATAGTAACCAAGCGTGACAGCCGGGGAGGAGTGCCCGAGCCATCGCGCCAGCGCCACCACGGGCTCCCCCGCCTCCAGCATGATCGAGGCGTAGGTGTGCCGAGCTCGTGAAAACCGTCCTTCGGCGCCGCCTCCCACTGCCAGTCCTTCACACCCTTGGCGCGCGGCGGAGTGACGCCGGCCTTGGCCAACGCCGGCTATTCGGTGCCGCGGACTGTGTACGAGCGAAGTTCGGCCGCCGTGATGTTCCGGAGCGGGAATTCGCCCGGATGCGGAATGGTGTGAAGGCGTGCCCTGCGCTCCTGGTTGTCCTGGGTCTTTGGAACGCCCCTGGTGCCCGGCGCCCAATGCGAGGCGATGTCTTCGGCAAGCGTGATGGATCCATCGCGAGGGTCCACGACCCAGCACATCAGGCGCGAGTACAGGAAGTTTTTGCGGCCGCCGCGGGTCTCCCGGATGCCTTCGTCTGAACCGTGCCGGCCCGGCACCGGGCTGGACCGTCTGCACTGTGTGTTCTCAACGAAATGGGGCCTGCGCCCGATGGCCTTCTCCTGCCCTGGCGATGAGGGTGGAAGGCCAAGGGGAGAGTGTCCGTGAACGCGGTGGTCTCCCTGCTCGGCTGATGTGGGAAGGGACTGTTTCGTGATGTCGCTGAACTCCACGGCCCACGCTGGTTCTACTGTCGAACGCCTCAGTGTGCCTGAGGCACGCCACCGTCTGGAACACGAGCGCAGCGCACGTCTCGACCAGTTGCAGGCTGTCGACGAAGCCTCCGGTGGTGCTCCGCAGACCGATGATCTACGGGTCGTGCAGAGGGGGGCGATCGAACAGGCGCTGAAGGAGATCGACGCCGCCTTCGGGCGGCTGGAGCAGGGCACGTACGGCATCTGCCAGGGGTGCGGCAGGTCGATCCCGATGGAGCGGCTGGAGATCCTTCCGTACGCGCGGTGCTGCGTGCCCTGCCGGCAGCGCGCCGGCTGATCAGCGCGGCCTCCCCTGTGGAAAGCGGTGAAGTCGTGAACCAGCAGGTCATCGATGCCGTCACCAGTACGGGCCTGAGCGCGGCCGAACTGTCTGCGCTGCGGGAGAACCTCAACGAGCAGCGTGCCTTTCGCCTGGACCAGCTCGCCCAGCTCTGGCAAGGCGCTCCCGCCCGAGCCCAGCGCGCCCGCGAACGCGCTGCGGTCGCCCAGCTGGAGGTCCACCTCAAGCTGTGCGCCTCGGCCCGCATGGTCCTCGCCGACGTCGAAGCCGCTCTCGAGCGCATGGACCAGGGCACGTACGGCATCTGCCAGCAGTGCCGGCACCCCATCGAGCCGACACGGCTGCGCATCGTGCCGCAGGCCCGCTACTGCGGGCGCTGCCACCAGGTCAGGGAGGCCCGCTCATGATCACCACTGCTCGTCGCCCTCGGTGGCCGGCCTGCCGACGCTGCCCCGCGATCGCCATCGACCTGGGCAGCGCCCGAACCCGCGCCTGGACAGCCGGCCGCCACGGCATCATCGACGTGCCCACCGTCACCGGCCCGGACGACCTCGCCGCCCACCCCGTCCAGCGCGGCACCATCGTCGATCCGGCCGGTACCGCGCGGATGCTGTCCCGCCTGCTTGCCCACCGCATCCCCAAGGACGCGCAGCCGGTGATCGCGTTCACCATGCCGGTCCTCAGCGGCCAGCAGCACTACACCACCGCCGTGGGCGCCCTTCAGATGCTGCGCCCGCGCACCGTGCTGGCGCTCGACAGCGTCATGGCCATCGCCCTGGCCACCGGCGCTGACCCGTTTCGTCCGCTGCTCGTGATCGACATCGGCTTCCACCTGATCGAGGTGGCGCTGCTGGCTGACGGCGAGATCATGACCGCCCGGCGGGAAGCCAGGGGCACCCGCGACCTGGAGGACAGCGGCCCGGCGGATCTGGTCACTGACATCACGGCCGTGGTCACCACGATGATGCGCGACGATCCGCTGCCGCAGTTCGTCGACGCCCTTGACCGCGGGCCGCTGCTCGCCGGGGGCGGGGCCCTGCGCCCGGAGCTGGTCTCCCAGCTGTCCGCGCAGCTGCACGCGCCCGTTCAGCCGGTGCCCCAGCCGCACACGGCCGCCGTGCGCGAAGCCGCCGAGGCCCTGCGCTCCGCCCAGCACCACCCCTCGCTGGGACCCCATTTGCAC
>NZ_POUC01000381.1 GCF_002891435.1 Streptomyces cahuitamycinicus | reverse complement strand
GCTGGCGGCGGGGCGGCTGCTGCAGTCGGCTGCGACGCGCAGGGTGGTGGTGCAGGGTGGCTGAGCGTGGGGCCGTGGCCGAGGGGCTGCGGGCCTATCGGCTGATCGCCGGGATGTGGATCCGGTCGAGCATGACCTACCGCACCTCCTTCGTCGTCACGGTGCTCGGGAACCTGACGGTGACCTGCCTGGACTTCGTGGGGATCCTGCTGATGTTCTCGCACGTGGACTCGCTGGGCGGCTGGTCGCTGCCCGAGGTCGCCTTCCTCTACGGGCTGTCCGCGACGTCGTTCGGGATCGCCGATCTGGCGCTCGGCTCGATGGACGTCCTGGGTGCCCGGATGCGTGACGGCTCGTTCGACACCCTGTTGGTGCGTCCGGCGCCGGTGCTCGCCCAGGTCGGGGCGGACCGGTTCGCGCTGCGCCGTTTGGGCCGGATCACGCAGGGCGTGGTGGTGCTGGGCTGGGCGCTGGTGTCGGTGGACGTCGACTGGAGCGTGCCGAAGGTGCTGCTGGTGCCGGTGATGGTGGTCAGCGGTGCGGCGATCTTCTCGGCGGTGTTCGTGGCGGGTGCGGCCTTCCAGATCTACGCGCAGGACGCCGCCGAGGTGCAGAACGCGTTCACCTACGGCGGGACGACGCTGTTGCAGTATCCGCCGACGGTGTTCGGCAAGGACCTGGTGCGGGGCGTGACCTTCATGCTGCCGCTGGCCTTCGTCAACTGGGTGTCGGCCGCCCATGTGCTGGGGCGGCCGTATCCGGTCGGGCTGCCCGGGTGGGCGCCGTTCGCCTCGCCGCTGGTGGCGGTGGCCTGCTGTGTGCTGGCCGGGTTGGCGTGGCGGACGGGGCTTCGTTCGTACCGGAGTACAGGGAGCTGAGTTGACCGGATCGGAAAGCGGGTCCATCCCCTCGAAAAGCGGGTCTGTCGCCTCGGAGGGCGGGTTCATCGAACTCGACGGTGTGGAGAAGGTCTTCGAGGTGCGCAGGAAGACCGGCTTCATGAAGCGGGAGCGGCGGCAGGTGCGGGCCGTCGACTCGATCTCGTTCCGCGTGCAGCGTGGCGAGATGGTCGGCTACATCGGGCCCAACGGCGCCGGCAAGTCCACCACGATCAAGATGCTGACGGGCATCCTCACGCCCAGCGCGGGCCGGCTCCGGGTGGCCGGCATCGACCCCTCCCGGGAGCGGACGCGGCTCGCGTACCGCATCGGCGTGGTGTTCGGGCAGCGCACGACGCTGTGGTGGGACCTGCCGCTGCTCGCCTCCTACCGGCTGATGCATCGCATGTACCGGATCCCGGACGCCCGTTACCGGGAGAACCTCGACCGTCTGGTCGAACTCCTCGATCTCGGCGACCTGCTGGACGTGCCGGTGCGTCAGCTCTCCCTCGGGCAGCGGATGCGCGGCGACATCGTGGCGGCGCTGCTGCACGACCCGGAGGTGCTGTACCTCGACGAGCCGACCATCGGGCTGGACGTGGTGTCGAAGTCCAGGGTGCGGGAGTTCCTGCGGGAGCTGAACGCCGAGCGCGGCACGACGGTGCTGCTGACCACGCACGATCTGCAGGACATCGAGCAGTTGTGCAAGCGGGTGATGGTCATCGACCACGGGCGCCTGATGTACGACGGCCCGCTCACCGGGCTTCACGAGGCGGGGGAGAGCGAGCGGACCCTGGTGGTGGACCTGGAGCGGGAACTGCCTCCGATCGAGGCGCCGCCGCCGGCGCGGGTCGTCCGGGTGGACGGTCCGCGGCAGTGGCTGGCGTTCCCGGCGGGGGAGTCGGCGGCGCCGCTGGTGGCGCGGATCGCGGCCGACTACCCGCTGGTGGACCTGTCGGTGCGGGAGCCGGACATCGAGGCGGTGATCGCGAAGATGTACGCGGATCAGGCGGAGCGGGCGATCTCGTAGCCCCCGGCGGGGTGAACTCGTAGGCTGCTGTGTATGACCGACGACGCCGTCCCGGACCTCCGCGCCTCCGACGCCGACCGTGAGCAGGTCGCCGGCATCCTGCGGGACGCCCTCGCGGAGGGCCGCCTCGACATGGAGGAGTTCGAGGAGCGGCTCGACGCGACGTACAGGGCACGGACGTACGGGGAGCTGGCGCCGATCACCCGGGACCTGCCGGCCGCGGGCGTGCCGGTCCCGGCGGTGTCCCTGACGAAGGAACCGGCGGCCGGCTCCGACTGGTCCGGGCGGATCGTCGGCGGCGAGGGGTCTTCCTCGTGGGCGGTGGCCGTGATGTCGGGCTTCCAGCGCAAGGGGCACTGGACGATGCCCCGGCGGTTCACCTGCCTCGCCTTCTGGGGCGGCGGGGAGATCGACCTGCGCGAGGCGAACTTCGCGGATCGCGAGGTCGAGGTCAACGCGATCGCGATCATGGGCGGGGTGGATGTGATCGTGCCGCCCGGCGTCGAGGTCGTCGTGCGCGGCATCGGCGTCATGGGCGGCTTCGACCACCGTGAGGAGGGTGTGCCGGGTGAGCCGGGCGCCCCGCGGGTCGTCGTCACGGGCTTCGCTCTGTGGGGCGGCGTGGGTGTCCAGCGGAAGCTGACCCGGGCGGAGAAGCTGCGGATCCGCGAGGAGCGCCGCCAGGAGAAGCTGGAGCGCAGGGCGGGGCGGCGGGAGCTGGACGGGGAGTACTGAGGGCCGCGAGCCGCGTGCCTGCCGCCTGCCGCCTGCGGACAGGCGACGGGCACGGGACGGGATCAGACGGGACGGGCTACGGCTCCGTCCGTGTGCCCGCCGCCCGCGGACAGGCGACAGGCGACAGGCGACAGGCGACAGGCGTTGGACGGGACCGGACGGGATCGGGCGGGGCGGGTTACAGCTCCGCCGGGGCCGATCCCTTCAGCGTCTCCAGGTCGAAGGACTCCGCCATCCGCGCGTATCCCTTGTCGCTGGGGTGCAGATGGTCCCCCGAGTCGTAGTCGGCGCGCAGCCGGCGCGGGTCGTACGGATCGCGCAGCGCCTGGTCGAAGTCGGCCACGGCGTCGAACACCCGCCCGGCGCGGATCTCCGCGTTGATCGTCTGGCGGACCGCCTCCCGGGCCTCCGTGTACCCGCGGTGCCCGTAGAACGGCATCAGCGTCGCGCCGACGACCTTCGCCCCGCGGGCGTGGGCCTGCCCCACCATCGTGCGCAGGCCGTTCAGGATCGCGTTCGGGTCGGCGAGCCGTGGGTTGCGCAGGATGTCGTTGACGCCGAGGTCGATGACGACGACCTTGACGTTCGTCCGCTCCAGGACGTCCCGCCCGAAGCGGTTCAGCCCGCTGGGGTTGTCCGCGGGGCGGCCCAGCCCGTCGGCGAGGACCTGGTTGCCGCTGATGCCCTGGTTGACGACGCTGTAGCGGGGCAGGTCCCGTCCGGCCGCGATCTCCGCGCGCAGCCGGTCGGCGAGCACGTCGGTCCAGCGGCTGTTGGTGTTCGGCGTGGAGGTGACGCCGTCGGTCAGCGAGTCGCCGAGGGCGACGATCGTGCCGTCGGACTCGTTGCTCAGCACGTCCAGCGCGGTCAGGTACCGCCAGGAGCCGGTCCGCTCGGTGTAGGGGGTGCCGGTCGCGTCCTGCGTGTGGTCGCCCTGGGCGATGTAGGAGACCTGCCGGGCGTGCCGGTGGTAGGTCACCGGGCCGGAGCTGGTCGGGGTGTAGGTGGTGATCAGGACGTCGGCGTCGTGCGGGACGACGACCCGTACGGCGTCGCTCATGACCTGCCGGCCGGGCGGGATGACGACCGTGGGTCCGCCGCCGAAGGTCAGCTGCCGCATGGTGTCCGCGAGTGCCGCCGCCGTACCGTTGCCCGCGGACACGGCGATCGTCGCCCGTGTGATGTTCAGCGGCGACTGGCCGTAGAGATTGGACAGCGTCACGCGGGCACCCGTACCGCCGACGCTGGTGTGGACGACGTTGCGTACCGAACGGTCCGCCATGCCGGTTGTCTCGGTGCCGGGTTCGGCGGCGGAGGGAGAGGTGGACCAGGTGCCGACCCAGGTGCCGGTGGAGGCGGGTGCGGCGGAGTTGTGGGGGGCGCGGCCGTCGCCGAGGGCGTTCCGGTTGCGCAGGGCGTCGTCGGGCGCCACGCCGACGTATATGGCGGTGGAAAGGCCCACGATCGCTGCGACGACCAGGGCCAGGAGGGCGTAGCCACGTCCTCGGGTCATGCTGTGTTGTTCTCCTCGGGCGATGGGAGCCCAAGGCTCCGATCTGATGTGCCCATGATGCGTCATGGGCCCGGGGGAAGCTCACAGGACCCCGTGGCAATACCCCCTCCCGACAGACGCCGGGAACTCCTGTTCCGTTCCAGGAGTCGGTCAGGAAGGGACAATGTGTGTGCGGGATCACCGAGCGGGTGGAGCGGATGGAACGGACGAAAGCAGCAGAAAAGGGCGCCGGTACCGGAGGGCAGCATGCCCGGCCCGGCGGCGCGGTGAACCGTGCGATGACGACCTTCAGCCCGGCGGACCAGGAGAAACAGCGCGGCGTGCGGCAGATGAAGCTCACCGCCACCGGTCTTCTGGTGTTCGTCGCCCTGGTCTACGTCCTCGCCAAGTGGGCGCAGAACTCCGGCGCCGGCCCCTGGGCGGGCTATGTCGCCGCGGCCGCCGAGGCGGGCATGGTCGGCGCGCTCGCCGACTGGTTCGCCGTCACCGCCCTCTTCCGGCACCCCCTCGGCATCCCCATCCCGCACACCGCGATCATCCCCACCAAGAAGGACCAGCTCGGCGTCTCCCTGGGCGAGTTCGTCGGCGAGAACTTCCTCTCCGAGGACGTCGTACGCCAGCGGCTGCACGCCGTCGGCATCGGCAGCCGCCTCGGCGCCTGGCTCGCGGTCCCCGAACACGCCGACCGGGTCACCGCCGAGCTGTCCACCGCCCTGCGCGGCGCCCTGACGGTCCTGCGCGACTCCGACGTCCAGGCCGTGGTCGGAGAGGCCATCACCCGCCGCGCGAACGCCCAGGAGATCGGGCCCGGCATCGGCAAGATGCTGGAGAAGGTCGTCGCCGACGGCGGTCACAAACGGGTCGTCGACCTCGTCGTCAACCGCGCGCACGACTGGCTGGTGCTGCACCGCGACGAGGTGATGGACGCCGTGGAGGGCGGCGCCCCCGGCTGGACGCCGAAGTTCGTCGACCGCAAGGTCGGCGAGCGGGTCTACCGGGAGCTGCTGCGCTTCACCACCGAGATGCGCGACATGCCCGGCCACCCCGCCCGCGGCGCCCTCGACCGCTTCCTCACCGACTTCGCCTCCGACCTCCAGTCCGACACCGACACCCGGGCCCGCATCGAGCGGCTCAAGGGCGAGGTGCTGGGCCGCGGCGAGGTCCAGGACCTCATCGCCAGCGCCTGGACGGCCGTACGGTCCATGATCGTCGCCGCCGCGGAGGACGAGCGCAGCGAACTGCGGCTGCGCGTGCGGGCGTCCCTGCTGTCGCTGGGCTCGCGCATGGCGGCCGAGCGCAAGGTGCAGGACAAGGTCGACAAGTGGGTGGAGGACGCGGCCGTCTACGTCGTCACCACCTACCGCAAGGAGATCACCTCCCTGATCACGGACACGGTGGCGAGCTGGGACGCCGAGCACACCACGAAGAAGATCGAGGCCAACATCGGCCGCGACCTGCAGTTCATCCGCATCAACGGCACGGTCGTCGGCTCCCTGGCCGGCCTCCTGATCTACACGGTCTCCCGCGCGCTGGGGGCGTGAGGCCGTGCGCTGGGGGGCGTAGGGCCGCGTGCTGGGGGCGTACGGCCGCGCGTTGGCGGGCGTAGGGCGGCGTGAGGCCGGGGCGTTGGCGGGCGTAGGGCCGCGCGCTGGGGGGCGTGAGGCCAGGGCGTAAGGAAAGGCGCTCAGGGCACTCGACTCGGGTTCGCTCGCCGAGGAGGGAGCCCATGACCACCGCGCAGGCCGAGACCGGCCGAACCGTGACGACCGACATCCCCGCCCGCCTCGACCGCCTCCCGTGGTCGCGCTGGCACTGGACGATCGTCATCGGTCTCGGCACCGTGTGGATCCTCGACGGACTCGAAGTCACCGTCGTCGGCAACATCGCCAGCCGCCTGTCGGAACCGGGCAGCGGTCTGCCCATCACCTCCGGCGAGGTCACCGGTATGGCGGCCGCCCTCTACGTGGCGGGCGCCTGCCTGGGCGCCCTCTTCTGGGGCCGCCTGACCGACAAGTGGGGCCGCAAGAAGCTCTTCATGATCACCCTGGCGGTCTACCTGGGAGCCACGGCCCTCACCGCGATCTCCTTCGACACCTGGTGGTTCTTCCTCTTCCGCTTCCTCACCGGGTTCGGCATCGGCGGCGAGTACGCGGCGATCAACTCCGCGATCGACGAGCTGATCCCCAAGGAGTACCGCGGCCGCACCGACTTGATGATCAACGGCAGCTTCTGGCTGGGCGCCGTCTTCGGCTCCCTGCTGTCGATCGTCGCGCTGGACACGGACATCTTCGCGGCGGACGTCGGCTGGCGCCTCACCTTCGCCCTTGGCGCGGTCCTCGCCCTGGTCATCCTCCTCGTCCGCCGGCACGTCCCCGAAAGCCCTCGCTGGCTGATGATCCACGGCCGCGACGACGAAGCCGAACGCATCGTCTCCTCCATCGAAGGCAAGATCGAGGAGGAGAGGGGTGAGCCGCTGCCGCGCCCCGAGGGCGAGATCACCATCCACCAGCGCCGCAGCGTCTCCTTCATCGAGATCGGCCGCACGGTCTTCTCCGACTACCGCCGCCGCGCCGTCCTGGGCTTCTCCCTCTTCATCGGCCAGGCTTTCCTCTACAACGCGATCACCTTCGGCTTCGGCGCGATCCTGACGACGTTCTTCGACGTCCCGAGCGGCAGCACCGGCTACTACTTCGCGGTCATCGCACTCGGCAACTTCTTCGGCCCGCTGCTCCTCGGCAAGCTCTTCGACACGGTCGGCCGCCGCATCATGATCTCCGGCACGTACATCCTGTCCGGCCTGCTCCTCTTCGGCACGGCCTGGCTCTTCGACCAGGGCTCCCTGAGCGCGACCACGATGACGGCGTGCTGGTGCGCGGTCCTGTTCTTCGCCTCGGCCGGCGCGTCCAGCGCCTACCTCACGGTCTCCGAGGTCTTCCCCATGGAGACCCGCGCCATGTCGATCGCGTTCTTCTACGCCATCGGCACGGCAGCGGGCGGCATCAGCGGCCCGCTCCTCTTCGCCAAGCTCACCGAATCCGGTGTCGTCGGCGACACGGTCCTCGCCTTCTCGATCGGCGCGACGCTGATGTGCCTGGCGGGCCTGGTCGCGGCCCTCCTCGCGGTGAAGGCGGAACGCCGCTCCCTGGAGGACATCGCCAAGCCGCTCACGGCGGCGGGCAGCGCGGACACCGGCTGGTCCGACGACGACGCCGAGCCAGGCCCGGGGACGGACGGGAGCCGACAGGCGACGGCTTAGGTGTGTTGTCCGGGCAGGCCGGTGACGCGGCTGGCTGCGGTATGGCCGCAGTCCCTTCGTTCGCCGGAGGGCGGGCGGGACTTCGCCCACATGGTAGGGGCCGACGACCGGGTACGGCGTCCGGCTGAGGAACGTGGGAGCCGGGAGCCGGCCGGTGACGGCTTGGGGGTCGGCGACCGGATGCGGCGTCCGGCTGAGGAACGGGAGCCGGGAGCCGGCCGGTGACGGCTCAGGGGTCGGCGACCGGGCGCGGCGTCCGGCTGAGGAACGTGCGAGCGCGGGACGGTTTCCGCGCTCCCCCGCCGCTGTCGCCGTCCGCCGAAGGGTGAGAGACCGCGGGTCAGGCGTTACGCGCCCCCTCCCGCCGCCCCTGGTCACGCCTGCGCAGCAACAGCAG
>NZ_POUC01000380.1 GCF_002891435.1 Streptomyces cahuitamycinicus | reverse complement strand
TTCGGGGGGCGCGCGGCCGTCGTCGGTGCGGGGGCCACGGCCTTCTCCAAGGACTCGGGCCGCAGCGAACTGGGCCTCGCCGTCGAGGCGGTGCGGGCGGCCCTGGCGGACGCCGGGCTGACCCCGGCCGATGTCGACGGGATGGTCACCTTCACCATGGACACCAGCCCCGAGATCACCGTCGCCCAGGCGGCGGGCATCGGGGAGCTGTCCTTCTTCTCCCGCGTCCACTACGGCGGCGGCGCGGCCTGCGCGACCGTGCAGCAGGCGGCTCTGGCGATCGACGCGGGCGTGGCGGACGTGGTCGTCTGCTACCGGGCGTTCAACGAGCGCTCGGGCCGCCGCTTCGGCTCCGGGGTGCGGCACCGGGAGCCGACGGCGGAGGGCGCGGCCCTCGGCTGGTCCCTGCCGTTCGGCCTGCTCACCCCGGCCTCGTGGGTGGCGATGGCGGCCCGGCGCTACCTCCACACCCACGGGCTGACCCCGGAGGCGTTCGGGCACGTGGCGGTCGTCGGCCGGAAGTACGCGGCGACCAACCCGGCGGCCCACTTCCACGGCCGGCCCATCACCCTGGCCGACCACGGCGCCTCGCGCTGGATCGCCGAACCGCTGCGGCTGCTCGACTGCTGCCAGGAGACGGACGGGGGCCAGGCCCTCGTCGTCACCTCCGTCGAACGGGCCCGCGACCTGCCCCATCCACCCGCCGTGATCGCCGCGGCCGCCCAGGGCGCCGGACGCGCCCAGGAGCAGATGACCGGCTTCTACCGCGGCGACCTGACCGGCCTGCCCGAGGCCGCGGTGGTCGCCCGGCAGCTGTGGCGCGCCTCGGGGCTCGGGCCCGCCGACATCGACGTGGGGATCCTCTACGACCACTTCACGCCGTTCGTGCTGACACAGCTGGAGGAGTACGGCTTCTGCGGACCCGGCGAGGCGGCCGACTTCGTGGCCGAGGAGCACCTGCCGCTCAACACGCACGGCGGGCAGCTGGGGGAGGCGTACCTGCACGGCATGAACGGCATCGCGGAGGCCGTACGGCAGATCAGGGGCACGGCGGTGAACCAGGTGCCCGGGGCGGAACGGGTCCTGGTGACAGCCGGGACGGGCGTGCCCACGTCGGGACTCGTACTGACCGCCGCCCCCCAGGGGTGAACCCGCAGTACCCCAGGCCCACCGCTCCACCTACAGGAGGTGCGGCGGGCCCCACCCCTACAACCTGAGGGGGACCCCGCTTCGGGACCTGCGGCCGATCCGCCGGCCCCGCTCCCGCTCATAGCGTTGAGCCATGACCACACTCGTCTGCACGAGCGCTTCCAAGGCGGCCGGACCAGCGGCGCAGACCCTTCCGTACCCGTCGTTCTCGTCGTACGTCAGGGCCCGCCAGCCGGTACTGCTGCGTACCGCCCGCTCGCTCACCGGCAACCCGAGCGACGCGGAGGACCTGCTGCAGACCGCCCTCACCAAGACGTACGTCGCCTGGGAGCGCATCGAGGACCACCGCGCCCTCGACGGCTATGTGCGCCGGGCGCTGCTGAACACCCGGACCTCGCAGTGGCGCAAGCGCAAGGTCGACGAGTTCGCCTGCGACGAGCTGCCCGAGCCGGACCCGGTGCCCGGCGGTGCCGACCCGGCCGAACAGCAGGCGCTGCGCGACGCGATGTGGCGGGCGATCATGCGGCTGCCCACCCGGCAGCGGGCGATGCTGGTCCTCAGGTACTACGAGGACCTCAGTGAGGTCCAGACGGCCGAGGTGCTCGGCGTCTCGGTGGGCACGGTGAAGTCGGCCGTCTCCCGGGCGCTCGGCAAGCTCCGCGAGGATGCTGAGCTGGGGCTTGTCCGCCAGTGAGGCGGTGTCCCGACCGCTTGTGAGCCACCCCTCAGGCATGGCGTGATCTGATCGATCACCCGGTTCTAGTGACATACCACGCGGTATGTGCGCAGAATCAGCGCAACCTTTACCACCGCGTAGGCAAAGTCGCCCCCGGGAGGACGCCGTGCTGAGCACCATGCAGGACGTACCGCTGTTGATCTCAAGGATCCTGACCCACGGGTCGACGATCCACGGGACATCGCAGGTGACCACCTGGACCGGTGAGGACGAGCCGCACCGCCGCTCCTTCGCGGAGATCGGCGCCCGCGCGGCCCAGCTGGCCCACGCGCTGAGGGACGACCTCGGCGTCACCGGCGACGAGCGCGTGGCAACCCTGGCCTGGAACAACGCGGAACACGTCGAGGCGTACTTCGCGATCCCCTCAATGGGCGCTGTCCTCCACACCCTGAACCTCCGCCTCCCGCCCGAGCAGCTGGCCTGGATCGTCAACCACGCCGCCGACCGCGTGATCATCGCCAACGGTTCGCTGCTCCCGCTGCTCGCCCCGCTGCTCCCGCACCTGAAGCCGGTCGAGCACGTGGTCCTCACGGGTCCCGGAGACCGTTCGCTCCTCGCCGGCGCGGCCGTCCGCGTCCACGAGTACGAGGACCTGATCGCCGGCAAGCCCACCGCATACGACTGGCCCGAGCTGGACGAACGCCAGGCCGCCGCCATGTGCTACACCTCCGGCACCACCGGCGACCCCAAGGGCGTGGTCTACAGCCACCGCTCCGTCTACCTGCACTCCATGCAGGTCAACATGGCCCAGTCGATGGGCCTGACCGACCAGGACACCTCCCTGGTGGTGGTGCCCCAGTTCCACGTGAACGCCTGGGGCCTGCCGCACGCGACCTTCATGACCGGCGTCAACATGCTGATGCCGGACCGCTTCCTCCAGCCGGCCCCGCTCGCCGCGATGATCGAGAGCGAGCGGCCGACCCACGCCGCCGCCGTCCCCACCATCTGGCAGGGCCTGCTCGCCGAGCTGACCGCGAGCCCCCGCGACGTCTCCTCCCTCGACCAGGTCACCATCGGCGGCTCGGCCTGCCCGCCCTCGCTGATGGAGGCCTTCGACAAGCTGGGCATGCGGGTCTGTCACGCCTGGGGCATGACGGAGACGTCCCCGCTGGGCACGATCGCCCGTCCGCCTGCCGCTGTGGCCGGCACGGAGGAGGAGTTCGCCTACCGCCTCACCCAGGGCCGCTTCCCGGCCGGCGTCGAGGGCCGCCTGACCGGCCCCGGCGGCGAACGCCTCCCCTGGGACGGGGAGTCCGCCGGCGAGCTGGAGGTGCGCGGCCCCTGGATCGCCGGTGCCTACTACAACGGGCCCGACGGCGAACTGCTCCGCCCCGCGGACAAGTTCAGCGAGGACGGCTGGCTCAAGACGGGCGACGTCGGCACCATCTCCGCCGACGGCTACCTCACCCTCACCGACAGGGCCAAGGACGTCATCAAGTCCGGCGGCGAGTGGATCTCGTCGGTGGAGCTGGAGAACGCGCTGATGTCCCACCCGGACGTCGCCGAGGCGGCCGTCGTGGCCGTCCCCGACGACAGGTGGGGCGAGCGCCCCCTGGCCACGGTCGTCCTCAAGGAGGGCTCCACCGCCACCTTCGAGACGCTGCGCACCTTCCTCGCCGACGAGGGCAAGATCGCCAAGTGGCAGCTCCCCGAGCGCTGGACGATCGTCGAGACGGTCCCGAAGACGAGCGTGGGCAAGTTCGACAAGAAGAAGATTCGTGAATCACTCAGGTTGGGTCAGCTGGACGTGACCAAGCTGGACTGACCCAGCAGGCCCCCAGAGCCCCCAGCGTGCCTTGAGTTCTAGTAGTCGTCGCAACACCCCAGCTCAGGGGATGCGATGGACTTCGAGGTCCGCAAGGTCAGACATGGAGGGGGCGGTCGTCGCCTGACTCGTGAGCGGCCACTCCACGAGTGCATGCGGAAGGTCGAGGGCGGCAGGATGGATGACCAACGAGGCCCCCGAGCAACGTGATTGAGACGTCAGACATCTCGATCAACAGCCGGGGGCCTCGCTCGTTGCGCTTCACGGCCCATCACCCGATCGGTGGCCAATTCGAAGAAGCTCATTGATCGAGGCCGGAAGCGGCCGGGAATGACAAAGCCGCCCAACACCCGGAAACGGGTGGGGCGGCTTGGGGATGGCTGTTTACTCCGCTACGTTGCGGAGTTGTTTTCGATGGTCGACTTCTTAGCGTGTGCGGCACGCTGTTGCTCGATGCGTTCCACGAAGCGGACTCGGCGTGCAATGGCTCGGGCTATGTTTTTGCAGGAAGGGCCGCAATACCGGGGCGGCCGACCAGGGCCGCCGTACTGCATATTGAACGGCTTCTCACAAGCCCAGCACTTCAGCTCGACTGTGTTGTTCATGTCCCATGTCTCTTCGAGATCGTTCGAGGGGAGTGCAATGTTCGGCGACGGAACGCAAGGCAGCCCGACCCCACGGCCACATTTGGAAAGATGCCGTGAAGCCGGGCCGTCGTCCTCGCACCGCCCCGTGGCGCTTCCTCCCCCGACCCCCGAAGGGATCGAAGTCGTTGTTGCGTCAGTAGAAGACCTGTTAAGGCGTACGAAACCCTACGCGTCACCACACGCGATTCATGGAGCGATTCAAAGCCTTGGCTGGATACTGGCGGGTTGCGGTCCCACGACTTCGGGCTAACCCCCGCGCGCTCACGCCGAGGGTAGGGCGCGGGTGCGGGGAAGGGCGCCCGGCAAGTTTCAGACTCCCCTTCCGACCCGATCGCCCGCCCGCACGCACGCATACGAGAAGCGGCAACGCCTCTGTCATGCCGGCCGCGAGTCGACTAGCGTGCAACCATGACGCGTGAACCCACTGTGCTGGCAGTCGACTTCGGTGCCTGGACTCCGGACGACTGGTCGGCCGCAGCGACAGTCGCTACAGCCGTGCTAACCCTCTTCACTGTAGCTATCGCCGTTGCTGCCGCGCTGTACGCGCGGCAGCAGGTCACCTTGGCTCGACAGTTGCGTGAGGATCAAGCTCAGCCATTCGTCGTGGTTGACTTCGCCGATAATCCTGTTTGGAACAAGGCAATCGACTTTGTCGTCGAGAACATGGGACAGACCCTGGCGAAAAACGTCAAGATCAAGGTAGATCCGCCGTTTCAAACAACGATGGATGACAGCGGGCATGCCTTGGGGTCTTCGCCTCTTCTCACACAAGCCATTCCATCACTGCCGCCAGGTAAGCGCATCATCGCACTCTTTGATGTATCGCATGATCGGCATGCAGCAGGGCTGCCTATGAAATACACAGCCACGGTCGAGTTCGAAGACGCACACGGTAAGCCGCAAGAACCCCTCACCTACATTCTTGATCTCTCGATTCGCTACAGCCTCCTCTCCATTACCGAGTATCGCACGCATGATGCCGCAAAGGCATTGCGGGAAATTTCTAAGACACTCAAGGAAACCCGTAGTGACTTGAAGGGAGAATTCTATCGGCGGCGCCAAGTGGAGAGCGCCGACGGCTCTATTGTCCCAGAATGATTGGTAAGTGGCCTACGCTTTTCTTTACCTAGGTTGAGTGAAACACTTCTTCGCTCCGACTCCCCAAGGAATCGTTCGCTCTGCCTTGGCCGTAAGAGACTCCGAAGGCTTACAAGCCGAAGGAGTCTCGTTGCGTCAGCTCTCAGCTTTGCTCCGCAGCTTCGAGTTTTCATCATTAGCTGAAGCAGGCTCCGCCAGGGTGCCTGCTGTCTCTCATTATCGTTCGGCCAGGGCAAGGTGTACCCACGCGGGTACACCTTCTCTCTGGTCTATAGCTACGGGATATCTATGAGCGCGTTTGAGATCTGTCGTGCCGCTGGCCGTGGGTGCTCGTTGATCTCGACGTGAGCGGTGCTGGGCAGGGTTATCCGTCGGACCTGACCGATGAGCAGTGGGCGTTGGTGGAGCCGTTGCTGCCTGCGCCGCGGACGGGGCCGAAGGGCGGGCGGCGGGAGAAGCATCCGCGACGCCGGACGGTGGACGCGATCATGTACGTGTTACGCACCGGATGCGCCTGGCGGCAGCTGCCACACGACTTCCCGCCCTGGCAGACCGTGTACTGGTATTTCGTGCGCTGGCACGACGAGGGCACTGTCACCCACATCCACAACGCACTGCGTGCCCAGGCTCGTCAGGCCGAGGGCCGAAATGCCGAGCCCACGGCCGGACTGATCGACTCCCAGTCAATACGCACCGCCGACACGGTCCCGAGCATGACTCGCGGCTTCGACGCGGGCAAGAAGGTCAAGGGCCGGAAGCGGTTCATCGTCACCGATACCCTCGGTTTGCTGCTGACCGTCCACGTCGTGACGGCCAGTGTCCAGGACCGCGACGGGGCCAAGCGATCCCTGTTGTGGACACGGCTGGACCATCCCACCGTGCTGAAGGTCTGGGCCGATCAAGGTTTCGCCGGTCGCCTGGTCGACTGGACGGCCACCACCCTCAAGCGTTCCCTGGAGATCGTCCGCAAGGAGCCCGGACAGCGAGGCTTCCATGTCCAGCCCAAGCGATGGGCCGTCGAGCGCACTTTTGCCTGGCTCACTGCCCACCGCCGCCTGGCTCGCGACTACGAGCACCACACCGCTCACGCCGAGACCATGATCCGCTGGGCCATGATCGGCGTGATAGTCCGCCGGCTCGCCCGGCGGGGACCGGCCACCCGGTCAGGACCACGGCCTCTCAGGCACACAGAACCATGAGGCATCGTGCCGCAACACCTGGAAGAATGCAGCCGTGCCCAATAAGCGTCCGCGCAACGCGACACTGGCCGAGATAGTGGCCTCGTTGCCGCCGGCCCCGGACCCGCCCGTCGAATGGGTGCGGTCGCCCGCCGGCCGTGAGGAGTTCGTCGACGACGAGGGCCAACTCTGGCGGAAGGTCCGAGGCCCGCTCCACCGACGGCTCACCCAGCGTCTGGCGACCCAAGCGGATGCGCTGATCATCGGAGAAGCCGGCGGAGGAGAATTCCGCCACGTGCCCGCACCTGACCGGCTCGCGGCCTGGAACCAGATCAAAGACCGGCTCATGGCGGACTGCATACCTAGTTACGCCCCGTATGAGTTCGTCTCCACAGACGGCCTCACCCTCCTCTATATCGAGGAAAGTTGCTGAACACAGCGTCCAGCAGCGGGCCGCATGGCAGATCTCAAACACGGTCTTAGTGATCAGTTCGGCTTGTTCCGGATCAATCGTGACTCGATCGGCCTTCCAGCCGAACGGCGGGAAACCGCCGCCGTTCTTCCCGGCGTCTGCAAGCTCACGATGCTTACGGGCTACTCGCCTACCCGTGTCGGCGCTCGCCTTATTGGCGAAGGCCACCATGACCCGAGCCATCGTCCTGCCGTCCGAGGTCGACAGGTCAATGTCGTTCGTGACCGTGCAAAAGATCAGCTCCGGCCGGTCCTCGAAAACGTCGATGAGCCGTTCAAGGTCTCGCGGCTGTCTGGCCAGGCGGTCAAGGTCATAGGCGATTACGCCGTCAATGACACCCGACTGGAGATCGACTAGAAGCCGCTCAAACTCGGGGCGGACCACGTTGCGCTTGAAGGCGCTCATGTCGTTGTCGACGTAGTCGCGCGCTACCTCCCAGCCGGGGCGCACCCCGGCGACCTGTCGGTAGTCGCGGCGCTGCCGCTCTACGCCCAGCTCCTCGCCGTTCTTGTCGAGACTGATCCGGGCGTACCCCCCGAGCCTCACAACCACCGTGACCCCTCCCCGACCCTTGCGGGTTCGCGCATGTGGCAGGCTGCGTGCCTGACCTGCGCTGATCGTGGATCATGAAGGTAGCGCAGAACTAGTGTGTTTGATGAAGGTCCTTGGAGAAGGTGCTGCGCAGGCAGTACGCGCAGGGCGTCGCTGGACGTCACCAGCCTCTGACCCGACCCCGGACCGCCGTACGGCAGCAGCACCTCACCGTCGTACGGCGGTCACGCCCCACCCCAGCAC
>NZ_POUC01000037.1 GCF_002891435.1 Streptomyces cahuitamycinicus | reverse complement strand
GTCCCTGCTCCACCGAGGCCACCTGCTCCAGCGAGTAGCCGATCACGTCCCCGAGCTGCTGCTGGTTCAACCCGGCCCGCTTGCGCAGGTACTGCAACAGCACCCCGTACGCCGACCACACGCCCGGCACATCGGGCCCCTCGTCCTTGGTCTTCGCGCCCCGCCCCGTCCGCGTCTCTCGTGCGTCCCGTACCGTCCTCACAGTCCCACGCCCTTCCCATCCCGTTCCGCGCCCCGCCACGGCCGCGCTCGCCACCGGTCCATGTCCAACGCGAGGCGCGGGAACCGGGACACGCGCCGGACCCGTACAACGCCCGTACAAGCCCCGTACAACCAGGCCGACAGCGCTCCGCCCACTCCGTACGACGAGCCCGACGTACGGCCGTCGTACCTGGTCAGCGGACCAGGCGCCCCGCCACGCTGACACCGTGACCTACCATCAGCTCACTGACGAGGCGCGACCGCCTCTCACACCGGTCCGCCAACTGACCCTGCGCTTCAGCGGAACCCGGCGCGGCGCCCGTCTCGCCCGCCGGCTCGCCGTTCAGCAGTTCACCGAGTGGACAGGCCTGCCGTACGACTCCGACCCCGCCCGTGCCGTCGCCCTCGTCACCGCCGAGCTGGCGTCGAACGCGGTCCGTCACGGCAGCCTCCCCGGCCGGGACTTCCGCCTGACGCTGCTCCTCTTGCCCGACTGCTTCCGCCTCGAGGTGACGGACACCCGCCCCGAACGACGTCTCCCTCGTCCTACGGATCTGGGGCCGCCGGCCGTCGACGTCTCCTCCGGTCGTGGCCTGCTGCTGGTCGAGGCGTACGCCGACCGCTGGGGATGCGACGTTCCCGACGGCTACACCAAGACCGTGTGGGCGGAGGTACGACACCAACCGCTGAACCTCTCGCCGTGCCCCCGACCGGTCCATGCCCGGACCGAAGCCGTCGGCCAGGTGCGCGAGACATAGGGACTTACGACACGGGCGGAGCTAACGGCACGACCGCCGTGTCCCAAGAGCAAGTCCCGCGCCAACGCGGCTGTGACCTCGCTCGTCCGGTCCGACAGATGACGGGCGACCCGAGTGTTCGGCGATGCTCGCGCCGCCGTGCCGACCTCGGCGGCATTGAGCCCACCGTGGAGCGGTAGGAAGCCGTACCGTTCGGCTCGGCGGTCGGCCACAAAGTGAAGCCCGCGGGAGACACCTCTACAACAGGGTGCGACGCGATCAGCCGAGAAGTGTGCAACCCCTGCCCTGCCGCACCGATCCGCTTTCTGACGCCCTCCCACGGCGAACCGACGCAGCAGAACCCGTACGAGCCGGGCTTCGCCCGCGATGACGACCTCTACGCTCCGGAACCTCGGCGTCGAAGCTGCTGCTCGACACCACAGCAGCCCTGCCTCGCCTGCAGCCCCGCCACAGCTTCTACAATTCCTCGGGAGACGTAGGACCCAAGCGTGAGTGTGTTTGTCACGAGGTAAAAGGCCGCGCCGTTCCGCTGTGGTGGGCACGGTGGTACGCCAGGTACTGACGGTCGATTCTGTGTTCCGGTATCTCTCTGAGTCGACATGGCGAAGCTCCGGAAGAGTGATCAGCGACGGTCAAATCTTCACTTATGGTCAACATGCCGAAGTCGAAGAGAACATGATGGTTCGGGCACAGGCAGAGTACGTTGGCTGGGATGTCGGGCCCATCGTGAGGGCGTCCCAGGGCTCGGATGTGTGCTGCTTCTGCGTACGCTCCTGCTGGCGTTGCAAGTCGAATGCCACAAACCTGACAACTGTAGTCGTGCACTCGTTTCACATAGTCCGCAACGGCGGTACTCCTGACTATGCGTTGAGTCGTCTGTTCTGCGCGTGAGGGCGTCTCGTCTCCTTTCGGCGTGTGGGCGGATGGCCCGGGGGGATCCTCCGCCCCCGTGCCGAACTCGGCGTTTGTGTCTCTGAGGAGGTGAAACTGGTCCCAGCCGGCTTCAGTGAGTGTCCAGACGCCACGCGACTCCCGGGCCGGGACCAGAAGACCTGATCGTTCCATCCTCTTTCGTTCAAACCTGGTTCTGTTGTGCCATTTGGGCTCATTGTCTCGCTCCGTTCCTTCATGGTCTTCGGGCGAGAGGAGTGTCCCGTAGCGTCGCTCCATGCGCTTGAGTGCGTGACCGGTGGGTGCACTGCCGCCCAGCTCCGCCAGCACATTCAACAGCCAGGTACGAAGGGCGTGTTGAGGTGTCAATCCGGATGTCATGGCCAGAGCATAAGGACTTCTGCCGACCTGGCCACAGGGGCCGCCGTCTGGCCCGCCGGGACGGCATGGAGCGTCGGCGAAACGAGTGTCAGCGGCCTACGTAGTGTTCCGCTAGCGCCTTGATTTCCCGCGTCCACAGCAGCGCGTCGTCACCCGAGCGTCCGTACGGCGACCGCCGGGCCAGCTTGAAGAAGCCGCCGGACGGCCAGCCGCTGTCCTTCAGCACCACGAGTGCCGACAGCAGGGGCAGCGACCCGTCCGGGCTCTCCCGGACGGAGGCGTCCTCCAACAGGTAGGGCATGGGGCCCTCGTGGGCGGGGACGTGATGACCGAGCCGTGCCAGTTCACTGCTCAGGTCGCCGTACGAAAGGGGCGCCGCGCCCTGGCGTGCCCGTGAACGCAGGATCTCGATCACGGCGTCCAGAGCCTGCTCGTACTCCAGCGTGCCCTTCTGCATGTGCCCTCCCGACCTCGGATCCCGACGACCGCCGAACCTACGCCACCGTCGGTGTGAGCGCGTCCCGAATGCGCGAAGTGAACATGTTCCCCTTGTGAACTGAGTGCATGGGTCTCATACTGAGGGCGATCAACTGCCGCCCGCCCTCTCGGCGGGCAGGCGTGCGTGGCGGGGGGATGAGTGAACGGATGGGCGCGGCCAACCAGCATGTGCGCTTCCGGTTCCGCAGCGATGACACCGGCGGTCAGCTGCCACGACGTGGCAGGCCAGGAAAGCACGGTCGGCCCGAGTTGTCGCCGACCCGACGACGAGCCGGCTCGAACCCGGCCCGAGCCATGACGACATGGCGCCAGGCACGGACGTCGACTCCACGTCCGTGCGGGAGGATGCGCGCTCCGGCGCTGCCCGGGGCCGGCACCTCGCTCCCGTCATCGCAAGACCTCGGCCCCGCCCGGCGATCGCCGGGCGCACCCCGACCACCCACAGCTGCGAGAAGCGACTTCAGGAGCGGGCAATGGACAGCGAGATCCAGCTGATCAGTGACGATGACGGGCTGATGGTCATCGGGAACGCGGCGGATGTCGACCGCTTCCTCATCTCGGAGGGACTGTCGTCGTCGAAGGATCTCGGACCGCAATGGCTCAAGTCCGTCTTCGGTGCCGGTGCCGCAGTCGCGCAGGCTGGTTCGGAGATCGCCGAGAACTCCGGTCGCTGGGTAAAGCTGACTCCGAAGTCGGCGCAGCTCGTGAAGAAGTACGGGTTGAGGGAGAGCTCGAAGACCGGTTTCGGCACGGGTGTGGTGAAGGGGCAGAAGGGCCAGATCAGGGGATTCGTGGAGTTCGTGAAGGGGCCGCGGTCGTTCCTGACCAACCCGGCTGCTCTCGCCAATGCCGCGAAGCTCATGTCGCAGGTGGCGATGCAGCAGAGCATGGACGAGATCACCGACTACCTCGCCGCGATCGACGCGAAGGTCGACGACGTGTTGCGCGCCCAGAAGGACACCGTGCTGTCCCGCATGATCGGAGTGGGCTTCGTCATCGAGGAGACCATGACCATCCGCGAGCAGCGGGGCAGGGTCGACGAGACCATGTGGTCGAAGGTGCAGGACGCACCGACGGCGATCGCGGAGACCCAGGTGTACGCCTTGCGTCAACTCGACGCGATCGCGGAGAAGATGGAGCGGCAGTCCAAGATCGGTGATCTCGCCGCGACGGTCAGGGAAGCCGAGGCGCCGGTTCGGGAGTGGCTCGCGGTTCTGGCTCGCTGCTTCCAGTTGCAGGACGCGATCGCCGTGCTCGAACTCGACCGGGTGCTGGACGCGTCCCCGGACGAACTGGACGGTCACCGCCTCGGACTGAAGGCCGCCCGGCAGGACCGGCGGGAACTCATCTCGCGGAGTACCGGGCGTCTGGTGGCGCGGATGGACGCGGTCGCCGGCACGGCCAACGCAAAGGTGCTGCTGCATCCGGCCAAGTCCCCGGCTGTGGTCCAGTCGAGCAACCAGATGGCCATCGGCGTCCATGACTTCCACGAGCGGCTCGGCATCGAGTCCGGCCGCCGGTCGTCGGAGGCGAGACGATGGGTGGAAGCGGCCACCGACGTGAGGGACAAGGCGCTCGAGACGGGCGCGAAGGGCGTCGATGCCGCTCGAAGCCGCGGCAAGCTGACCCTCGACCGCGCCGGCTCGGTCAAGGGCAGACTCGCCGACGGGATCGCCGAGCGAGCACGTCGTCTGCGCGGGGGCGAGGAGCAGGCAGCGAGCGATGCTGAGTGAGCGCTGAACGTCAGCCACGCTCGGACAGCGCGTGGACGCCACTGACATTTCGCGTGAGACATGAGGGTGCGTGAAGATGGCCTCGGCCGTGACCGAAGAGGACAACCGCAAGGTACAGACCGCCGTCCTGGGCGGATCCCAGGGGCATCAGCCGGTCTTCCTTCCCTACGAGAAAGAGGACGCGCAGCGTCTGAGGCAACTGCGCGGCGCCGACGCGTTCAGCTGCGGTGTCCTCCTCGGAGGCTGCGGCCAGGTGCTGACCCTGCGCGCCTGCGGTGACAGGAAATCCCACTTCGCCCACCGCCCGCCCGTACGGTGCCGCCGCACCGCCGTGGGAGAGAGCAGCGCGGACCACCTGTACATCGGAGAGGCCCTCGTCCACTGGCTGCGCGGGCAGGGCCAGAAGAACGTCACGGTCGCGTACGTCCAGCAGGCCCACGCCCGCAGTGACTCGATCGAGATCCGCTTCGGCCGGAAAGGACGGTGCCGCCTTCTGCATGTGCAGATGGCCCGGCGCTCCTTCTCCCAGTGGAAGGACGACGGAAGGAGGCTCGAAGCCACGCCGGCCAAGAGCCCGGTGATCCGCACGTACGGGCCGGAAAGCGAACTCTCCCCCTACGAGGTGCAGGCCGCCGGATACGCTCTGCGTTTCCGGTGCGAGACGCGTGACGGCACGCGAGAGGTGTCGATCGGTACGCAGTCGCCTGATCACACCGTTCAGTGGACGACTCTCGCACGGTGCCGCCTCAGCGACCTCGGACTCGTGACGCCGTCACTCGAAGCGGTCCCGGACGGCGACGTCCTGCGTCTCAAGAGAGCGGTGGGGGCCGAGACGCCGGCGTCTCAACCGCACCGACAGGCAACCGGCCGGGTCGAATCGCGAGGGCGGGAACAGCAGCCGCCGACCGCTGACCCCCGGTCACTCGAGACGGCCGGGCCCGCACACGATGAACCTGCCGATCCCCGGGCGCAGGCGGCACGGGCTGCGCTCCCGCCGGTCGTCGACGACCTCCTGCACCGCTTCACGACCGCGGGGCTCTCCCTCACACTGGTCGGCGCCTCGGTGCGCCAGGCGCTGGAGGGCGGCGCCGGGCACGAACTCGACTTCGTCACGGACTCCGACGTGCGACGTGTACGACAGATCCTCCACGGCTGGGGTGACGAGGTCCGTGTCCACCGAGACGACGCACCCGGTGTCGTGAGCCTGCGCAAGCGGTGGGACGGTGACATCTACACCCTGCGGATCAACGCACGTCCGTCACCCTCGCACCATCGTCCTCCCAGGTCGCGGCGTGCGGAACACGAGAAGGCGTTGGAGGCGTACCTGCGGCGCGGGGACTTCACCATCGACGCCATCCCTCGGGCTGTCGCACGTGACCCTGACGGATCCCTTCGGTGGCCTTCAGGACCTGGAGCGGCGCGTACTGCGCACCCCGCGCGCACCCACGGCGTCGATCGTCAACGACCCGCCGCTGATGCTTCGCGTGGTGCGCTGTGCAGCCCGAATCGGCTTTGAACCGGTGCCGGAGCTGAGGGACGCGATGAGCGCGATGGCGCGACATGTCACCGAGATCCCCGCCGAACAAGTGCGAGAGGAGCTCACCGCCCTCCTGCTCGCGACCAGGCCCGGAACCGGTCTGCGCCTGTTGGTCGACACCGGACTCGCCGAACACGTCCTGCCGGAGCTGCCGGCCCTGCGGTTCGAGAGCGCCGGGCACCACCGGCACAAGGACATCTACGAGCACACACTGACCGTCCTGGACCAGGCCATCGCCCTGGAAACAGAAGGACCCGACCTCACCCTGAGGTGGGCAGCGTTGCTCCACGACATCGGTACGCCACGCACACGCCGGACCGGACGCAACGGTCAGGTCTCCTTTCACCACCACGAGGTGGTGGGCGCCAAGATGGCCCGCAAGCGACTGCGTTTCCTGGCCTGTCCGGAGCAACTGGTCGCGGACGTCGTCAGACTGGTGGAGCTGCATCTCCGGTTCCACGGCTACATCGACGAGAAGTGGACCGACCCCGCCGTGCGCCGCTACGTCCGCGACGCCGGCCCGCTGCTCGGCCGGCTGCACAAACTCATCCGTGCCGACTGCACCACGCGTGACCGACGCAAGGCGCATGCGCTCGCCCGTGCTTACGACTCCCTGGAAGAGCGCATCGAGCGCCTGGCGGTCGAGGACGCACGGCAGGCCGCCCGCCCGGACCTCAACGGCCACCAGATCATGGAGATTCTCGGCATCCGTCCCGGGGCCGAACTCGGACGAGCCTATGAGTACCTGCGGAACCTCCGCATCGAGAAGGGCCCGATGGATTTCGAGACGGCCAGGGACGCGCTGCTGGAATGGCGAGCCCGGCAGGCCCACTGACTCCGGTCGGCCCGCCTACCGACAGACCGACGGATCGACCGAGGACGGAGCCGTGGGCGACTACACCGGCAAGGTCAGGCAGATCTCGCTCTCCACGGGATCCGACGAACCCAGCGCGTCCGGCGAGCTGACCTAGTGACACTCACCGTGCCGAAAATCCCTTCGAGTTCCCCCGGGGCGGCGCCTATCCTGCTGGCATGGCCCACGCGAAGACCTCCTACGTCTGCCTGCCCTGCCGGGCCTCGTACAAGCAGCCCTACGACAGGGACAGGGAGCGGGTCTGTCCTCGCTGCGCGCAGCCGCTGATCCACGTGGGCTCCGCCTTCGCCGCACCCCGCCGACGGGACACCGCGGCCTGGCGGACGCTGTCCGTCCTGCTGCACGCCGGCGTCCGCTTCCACAAGGGCTGTTGTGGCGGTCCCGGCTATCGTCCCCGCACCCTGGGGGAGGTCCGCGAACGGATGACGTACGCCCGGCGCAGCGGCGAACCCATCGCCAGGTCACTCGTACGGCACGAGGTGCCCTCGGCCCCGCCGCGCGGTCGAGGCGAGCGGCGGTAGGCAGAAGCCAACCGGCCCTCTGCGCGGCCTAGTTCTCCAGCCGGACCGGCATGAGGAGCGAGACGGCGCCTTCGTCGTCAGGCCGGCGGATCGCGAGCGGCGCCGTGGGCGCGCCCAGTTCGAGGATCAGCTCGTCCCGGGCCCCGGCGGCGAGCGCGTCCAGCAGGAACTCGCGGTTGACGGCCACGTTGTCCGGGTCGTCGTCCCCGTCGTCGCACACGATCACGGACCCGTTCTCCGCCACCTTGAGCACACTGAGGTCATGCGGCTCGGCGTCCTGCTCACGTGTCTCGCTCACCCGTACCGGGCCGGTCTCCAGAGCCTGACGGAAGGCCGCCGTATCGACGTGGGCCCGGCGACCGGCCGGGAGGTCGACGAGACGGCGGTAGTCGGGGAACTCGTGGCCGAGGCTCCGGCCGGCCGTCTGCCGGTCGCCGGTCTCCAGCGTCACGCGGTCACCGTCCACCGCGAGTCGGACAGGCTCCTCGCCCGTCAGCAGCGCCCGCATCGAGTCGACGAGCGGAAGAGGCACGACGACCTGCGTCCGGGGTCCGCCGTGCCCGGTCGTGGGCGTCTGTGCGACGGCCATCCGGTAGCGGTCGGTGGCCACGAGGTGAAGGCCGTCGCCCTCGACGTCGAACAGGACACCGCCGAGCATCGGCAGCTCCGCGTCGGTACCGGCCGCGAAACGGACGGCGTCCAGCGCGGCGCCCAGCTCCGGCGCGAGGACGGACAACCGGGCGGTGGTGTTGGCGGTGTGGAGCGAGGTCATGGGGTCTGTCTCCCTGCGGTCGAGTAGAGCTCGGAGCGTGGAGAACTCGACGCGGGCATCGGACAGCCCCAGCTCGAGACGGCGCAGGTGCGCCTGAAGCAGACCGCGCACCAGGTCGGTGTCGGAGCCGGCCCAGCCGACCAGTACGAGCCGGATGTCGGCCAGCGGCATGCCCGCCCGGCGCAGCCGGGCCAGCAACCGTGCCTCCTCCAGCTGCCCGGGCTCGTACCAGCGGTAGCCGCTGACCGGGTCCACCCAGGCGGGGACCAGCACACCGGCCCGGTCGTAGAACCGCAGCGCGCTCACGCTCAGTCCGCCGTCCCGGGCCATCTCCCCGATGCTGCGCATGTCGTTCTCCACACCCGGAACCCTGAGCCCTCGACAAGGTCGAGGGTCAACCCGGCCACGCCCCGCGGACATCACGGTCGTTCAGATCCCGGCGAATTCGGGTGCCCAGGTGAGTCGTAGGCCGACACCGTCGGCCAGTGCGGTCCAACGGACTGCAGACGGGCGTTTCTCCAGTACCAGGACCGGGCGTACAGCAGCGCTTGGGCAGGTGCTCCGGAGCTGGTGGGTGTAGTCGAGGATCTGTCCGATGCCCAGGCGGATCTGCTGGTCCTCGCGAGCTCCGGTGAGGCTCTTGACCTCGGCGACGAAGATGTCTTCACCGAGGGACCACCCGGCGTCGAATTCCGGGGCGCCCGCAGCGTTCGTACATGCCTCGACGCCCTGGCGGGACAGGTGCTCGATGAGCGCTCCGACCGTCGCCTCGTGCGCCGCCGTCGCCTCGTCGAGACGGCTCAGGTCCAGCGTGAGATCGCCGGAGGCGCGTCGGCCGGTCCTCCGTGCCCGAAGAGGACCGCCGAGAACGCGTGCTTCGGTTGTAGCGGCCGCGACGGGACGAACGCGTCCCGTGCGCGCTCTTCTCAGCTCCAGGCACGGTGCGGGCCTTCCCCTGAGCAGTGCCGAGAAGCCGTCCGCGTCCACGACGCAGACGTGCCGTCCACGGCTGCGCTCGGCCTCGGCGTCCACGAGCGTACTGCTGTAGATGCGACGATCGTCGGTCACGACCTTGCTCGCCAGATCGCCGTAGACGACAAGGGTGACCTTGTGTGAGAAGTCGGTCTTGGGGGTAGCGCCCTGTTGCTCGGCTCTCTCGGCGCAATGCGCTCTGACCCTCCACTCGCCGTCGACCAGAACACGGCCTGTGAAGCAGATCGTCTGACCATTGAGCCTGTGAACAGTTCCTCGGCACGGTCGTCCTGGCACAGGTGCTGCCTCTCTCAGTCGTTGTCCGACGACAGCCAGCCGATGTGCCGGAGTACGGGCACGATCCGGAAGCGGACGAAGGCGATCACCGGTGTCTCGTCATCGGTGGCGGGAAAGAGCAGGGCGTGCTGGAGGGGCTTCTCGTGTTGTGGGTCGTCCAGGTCCACAGGAGGCAGATCCGGTCGGTCGAACGCGGCCTCCAGACCGACACCCTCCCGAGCGGTCAGCTCTCTGAGATGGTGCAGTCCCACGGCGTTCGCGAGGTCCCAGGTGGTGAGCGACTTCTTGATCCGTGGCCGGCCATGCGCGTCGACGTACGTGGGGAACACCATGATGCGCAGTTCGCCATGTCTTGCAGAGGCGCAGATCCCGGAGCGCAGTCTGTTGTGCAGATTGGAGAGGGCCGACGGCATCTCGGGGACCACCGTGGGCTTGTGGAGCACCAGGTCGCGCTCGCCGTTCATCCAGTGGTTGTCATGTACCGTCAGCGAGGGCTGGCCGGGTAGGCGTAGTTCCCACGAGGCGGCGGTCGACCTGGACATTTCTCCGGAACACGTCGTCCCGCTCTTCTCGATGACGTTTCCGCTGGTCCGGGCCAGGGTGAGGTCGTTCAGTAACTGCACGAGTGATGCCTCCATTGAGAAATCCCGACAAGCGTTCAGTTCCGCTGCGCCAGATCCAGCGCAGCCACCCCGACGAACCAGTCCAGCACTTCGCAGATCTCGTCGCCGTGCTCCGCGAAGACACTGACCGGGAAAGAGGGACGCAGCTCCAGCTTCGCCTCGGGCAGGTCGATGCCGTCGATCTTGTTCAGCCGGTTCAGGAGTTCCCGGCGTTGCTCCGTGTCGTCGAAGGGGCTGCGCGTTTTGAGGTACTGGAAGACCACCTCGACCGTTCCGCTGACGGGATAGATCCCGACCGGCCACATGAGGTGCGGCCCATGGCTGGTCCCGAGGTCCAGCATGGGGAAGCAACTCGTCTCCTCGTGCCGGCCGTACGTCACATGGCCGCCCTGGCGGCGCCAGAACTCGAGGGCCGCCACGACTCCCGTGAACGCGGCAGGCCAATTCTCGCGCAGCTGCGCACGGAACCGCTCGGCCGCCGCCGCGTCCTCCCCCTCGGGCAGCGGATCGTGTGCGGAGGGCTGCACCACGTCCCGGCCCAGCAGGGTGGCCAGCTCGGCGGCGGACAGGCGCTGGGAGGGATGGGCCCGCCCGAAGGAGTCGAAGCGCACTCCCTCGCTCGCCAGCAGTTCCTGCGGGGGCGGCCGGTCACTGCCGTCCGCCCAGCGGAACGAGGGGGAGACCCTGCCCTCCACAGTGAGTACCCGGTAGGCGCCGATCACGCCCGTGTTGGCGCCCAGGTAGGCCCCGACAGGCACCGGGTGGCTGCCGATCAGCTCGGCGACATCGCCGTACGTCGTCCAGGTGCCGCTCGGCATCGCCACCAGAGCGGCCCGCAGTTCGACCCAGCCCGGTGATTCCTCACCGCTCGGCTTGACCCCGCCGATCGGACCCGGCCACAGTTCCGCGGCGCGGTCGGCCAGACGACCCGCCCGTTCGAGAATCTGCGCCTTTCCCCAGCGCTGTGCCGAGGCGATCTCGAGGTTCATGCGCAGGGCACTGGCGTCGAGGATCTGCTGCTTGCGTTCGAACGGGTGGTTGGAAAGCTTGGTGTTGTCCCCGGTCAGCGTCAGGTTGCCGAGCGTGTGCACCAGTAGGTCGTGCAGTTCCTGCGGAGTCTGGTCCGGCTCGGTTTCCTCGGCGAGCAGATCGAACCAGGCGGGGGCGGGGCGTTGTGGCAGGACGTGCTCCACGCTCAGGGACGCCTTGACGAAGTCCACGGGCTCGGAGGCCCGGTAACTCTCCTCGAGACGGCGCAGAATATAACTGCGTTGTGAAGGGCGCCCGGACCAGTAGAACGGTTTGGCGCGGACCGCCGCGCGCAGTTCCTCGTCGCTCGGCCAACGCCTGCGTCGGCCGGACAGGAACCGCCTTACCGCCTCGGCGGCCGGCCGGTCGGTCTCAAGCTCCTTCGGCGCTTCCATGAAGATACGGTTGAGGCCGGTCGTGGGCGTCTGGCAGATCAGGCGCCGGACCAGATAGGACTCGACGTAGCCCAGCGCCTGAGCCGCGTCGTCGGGTGTCGTCCTGCCCGCCGCCAGAAGGTCCAACAGGTGCAACGCGAGCGGGTAGTGCGTCTGGCCACCCCAGGAGGCCAGACGCTCCAGGATTGCGCGGAGGGCGGGAGCCTGCTCGCGGGCGGGTTCGACGATGCGCAGGAACCTCGCGGCCCGCTCGGCCAGTTGCTCGATCTCGCGCTGCAACGCGTCCTCGTCGCCAGCGGCACCGGCCAGCGGCTGGAGCCGCTTCTGCTGCTCGCGGTAGATTTCGCTCTGCTTGGTCTTGTAGTGGCCGCGTACCACCAGGTCGAGCCAGACCAGGAGTTCGAGGTTCTTCGGGCCGAGACTCTGCTGCATGGGCAGCCACAGTTCCTGGTAGATCCGCTCGCCTCGCTTGGGCAGCAGCATGAACACGTAGTTGCGCAACAGGTCGCTCTGACTGAGCCCGACACCTGTGTTGTTGATCGACTCGAAGATCCGGTACACGTTGTCGCCCGGCTCGGCGGTGATCTCCACGATGGAAAGCAGGTCCTTGAGCACGGTCTCGACCGTGGAGGCCCACCGCTCGTCGCCCGCCTCGTGGCCCTGTGCGAGGGCACCGCGGAAGAACCGGTAGGCAGCCCCGATGTTGTCGCCCCCGCCGGCGTCCGCCCGGGACTGGACGCAGGCGGTGTAGGCGTCTCGGTCCGCCTGCGTCGGCAGCAACCGATAGTGGTCCGCGCCCTCGTGGAACTCGTTGACCAGTACCTGGCGGTGCACCCGGTCCACCCCTCGCGCGTCACCCGACTCCTTCAGGTGGTCGCGCAGCGCGGTGAAGGCCAGCATCAGGGTGGTCAACCGCTGTTGCCCGTCGACCACGAGCCACCTTTGCACGCCGCCCGCCTGGATCTGACCGGGTGCGAGCACCACCGAGCCGAGGAAGTGCGGCGCGGCCGGCTCTCCGGCCAGGTGCTGATCGACCAGTTCCCCGATGTCCTCCCACAGCCGCTGAAGCTGCTCCCTGCCCCAGCTGTACGTGCGCTGGTAGAGCGGCACCTGGAACTGCTTGTCCCCTTGGACGAGCTTGAGGAAGGTGATCTCCTGGGCGCGCATGCGCCTCCTTTCCCTACGGCACCCCCGACGGAGGCACAGGGCAAGCCCATTCATGTCCGACGCCTTGCGCGCCATGGGCAGTTGTCCGTTGAATCTATGCCTTTTCAGGCGCCGTTGTCCGCCGATGTCAGGGACGAACGGTTCGAGATGCGCGGCATCGTCTCGTTCGGGGAGCGGCGCAACAGTTTGATGGTGCGGCCCTCGACCCACGCGTTCCAGGCTTTGAGGTAGTAGAGCAGGTGCTCGCGCGAGTCGTCGCGGCGCCGGTGCGCGTTGCCCAGGGCCAGGTTGAGCATGGTGTTGCGCAACGTCAGACGTGGATCGCCCGGCTCCAGGCGGGCCCCGGTGACGACCCCCTCCTCCCAGTCGGACTGGTCGATGTCGGGACGGGCCTCACTGGTGACGTACCAGCCGATCGTCGCGGCCGTGACGGTGATGCGGCACCCCCGGTTCAGTGCGATGCCGTGGTGCAGGGCATCGCGGATACCGGGGTGCTCGCCGAGCAGGGTCAGCAGTTGGTCGTTGCTCGTGACCGACGAGCCGCCGCTCCACGGGGAGTTGGGTGAGTTGCGGTACAGGTGCAGTCCGCGCAGTGCGGCCGCCAGGTGGGTCGCGTTGGCCTCCCCCGCGAGGGCCAGCGCGTCCCGGCCGGTGCGCTTGCGGCCCGTGTCCATCACGGTGAACGCGGTGCGCGGCACGCCGTGTGTGACGGTCAGGGGCACGGTGACGCCCGCCTTGACGATGGCTGCCAGGCGGTGCTGTCCGTCGATGAGTACGTCGTCCTCGTCGAAGGCGATGCCCTGGTGCGTCAGCTGCCACTCCCCGCGCTGGATCTGACCGGCCAGGTGCTGCACCGTGCTCTTGCTGAGCGGCCGGTTGCTGGTGTTGCGGGTGAGCCACTGTGCCGCCAACTGCGGTGACACGTCGACCACTTGCATGTGCATGGCACCTTTGCCTTCCTCTGGGGTGACATCGCCTACAGCCTGTCGTGAATTGTGAACTAAGTCAACGCTGTTGCGGGAAAGGAGATCGGGTGCCGAGGTGTCGGCTGGGTGGTCCGGGTTGGTTCATTGCCCGTGTCGATCACCCGGCGGGTGCGGGGCTGTTGTGGATGGGCGGCATGGGGCCGCGGGTGTCCGCGGTTGCTGATACGCTCGCGGTGTGTGCTCAGTTCACACTCGAGTTCGTGCACCGGGGGGTGCCTTGTGATCGGGCTCGTGGTGGTCGGGGCGGGATGACCGGATGGGCCACCGGATGGCCCTCAGGAGCAGTGGTGGGGGTGGGCGTGTGAGTCAGGATGAGCGCGGGCTGAGTGACGGGCTGCAGTCCGTCGGTTCGGTCTACCGGTACGACGACGGCCTGTATGTGTGGGTGGACGACGTGGTGCCCCACGTGCTGGCGGACGCCGAGGACAGTCACGGGTACCGGCAGGGGGACGACCTGGTGCGCTGCACCCTGTCCCTGAGCAACGGCACCGGGAGGCCGTTCGAGCTCGACGGGGTCACGGTGTTGGTGCGGGGTGGGCCGTACGGCAAGACGGGCCGTCAGGTGCAGGACTACCGCAGTGACGTCATCGACGACGCGCTGGAGGGCACCCTGCGTGCCGGGCGCAGGGTCTCCGTCACGTGGGCGTACAGCATTCCGCCCGGCACCGCCGATGACCTGGACATCGAGGTCCGTTTCCCGGCCGGTGACCGGGGGAGCGTCACGTTCGGCACGGCGTCGGCGGTCGGCACGGTGGCCGACGAGCGACCTGTACCGATCGTATTCGATCAGTCCGTGCTGTTCGGTGAGCAACAGCAGTCGTTGTTCACGAAGCCGCAAGGCGCCGCGAAGTCCGTGACCAGGGCCGGGTACGCCGTCTCGGCCGCAGGCGGGAGCCGGAGACGGCACCCGTCGGACTCGACGCCGTCCCGGCCCAGCCGACCGGCCCCGGACGTCGGAGCGCCCCATCGTCGGCCCCGGAGGTCACCGCCGACGATCTGGACGCCGCCCGCGTCCGGCAGATCTTCCGGTTCCTCGCCGAGGCCGAGGAGTCGAAGACACGCCCCGTGCGCACGCTCGACGGGGCGGCCGGCGCCGTGTGGTTCTACGAGCTGCCGGACGGCGACGGCGTCGAGGTGATGACCGACGGCGCCCTCGTCGGGGACGACCCGGCCTGGCTGACCGTCGCCCGCCCCGAAAGGGAGGAAGCGCCCCAGCCCAGGGCCCTGCTCGCGCCCTGGGTGGACGAGACCCGTGTCCGCGACTTCAAGGAGCCTCGCGCCCCGCACCTGCGCCGGCGCATCGAACCCGAGTTCCCGGACTGGTCCCGGGGCATCCCGCTCGACAAGACCTACCACGAGCTCGACCGACACCCCCAGCGCGAGAAGATCGAGAAGCTGTACGCCGCCTGGGAGCAGGAATGGCTCGCCTGGGCGGAACGGCGCCGCGCGATCGACCCCCTGGTCAGGCTGTACGACCGGCTGCACAAGATGCACGAGGACGCCGCGGGCCTCGGAGAGGCGTACGAACTCGTCCTCGGACTGGGCCGGCTCACCTGGCAGACGAGCACCGGGCAGCGAGTGGAGCGACACCTCGTCACGCACCGGGCCACCCTCCAGCTCGACCCGTCCACCGGCACGCTCACCGCCGCTCCCGCCGCCGACGGGATCGGCGGCGACCCTCGGGGCGGTGCCCGCGCCCAGGGCCACCGACCCGCGCGAGTTCCTGAGCGGTCCGGCCCGACGGCCGACCCTCGCTCCGACGCCGCCGCGTGCGACGACCGCGGACAACGGAGCCGCTCCCGCACGGGCGGCGGGAACGACGATGCCCGAGGCACCGTCTGCGGCACGGCCGACAGGGGCGGCCCGCCCGGCCGTGCACGTCGTACGGCTCGATGGTCCTGCGCCGTCGTCGAGGCCGAGCCGGACCGCCCCGAGCCCTCTGCCGGTCCGGGAGATCCCCGCCGCGGCTTTCCAGCGCCTGTTCCGTGAGGTGCAGCAGTTGCAGGCGGCCGTCGATGCTCCCGCCGAGATCCCCGACGGAGCGGACGCGGCGCAGCTGGTGTTCCTCAGGAAGACCCAGGCCGAGCAACGCGACCGGCGCACCAAGCGCCTGGCCTTCTTGCGCACCTTCCTCGACTCCGTCGGCGTCGGACAGGAGGGAACGGTCCCCGACGTCGTCATTCCGGGCGCGCTGCTCCGCCTGGAGTTCGACGGTCAGGTGGACGAGGACACTCTGTACACGATCGCCGAACTTCCCACCGAGGAGGCGGACATCGTCTCTCCGTCCTCTCCTCTCGGCCACGCGCTCACCTGGCAGCCGACGGGACGCGAGATCTCGTACGACGCGTCCCGGGGCAAGTCGCGCACGGTCGTCGTGCGGGAGATCCGCGTCTGACCGCGCTGACGGCTTCGTGACCGGACGGGTGCCCTGCCCCGCGGGCCGCCTTGCGGCCCGCGGGGCAGGGCCCGGTGCGGTTCAGCCGGTGACCGGGTCCAGCATGCGGCTCCGCTCACCGCTCCAGGAGATCGCCAGCGCGTCGCGCGCCCGCGTACAGGCCACGAAGAGCAGACAGTGCTCGGCCAGCAGATCCGAGCGGTGCTGCACGGCGTCCTCGTCGGCCGGCGTCACCTGCGGGGCGAACGGCAACGCGTTGGCCGTCACGCCGACGACGGCCACACAGCGGAACTCCAGCCCCTTCATGGCATGCATCGTCGCCACGCGCACACCCGAAACCGTCGGCCCGGGGTTGTCCTTGACGGCGACAGCGGGGAGGCCTTCCCGGCGCAGGCGGGCGATGACGGCGTCGACCAGGGTGTTGAACCGGGCGCACACCGCCACTTCGGACGGCTTCACACCGTCCTGCTCGATCCAGATGCGGATCTGCTCCACCAGCGCGTGCAGTTCGTCGTCCTGGCTGCCATGGCCGCGAGCCACCGGGACGCGGCCGTGCAGCTCGGAACGGTAGCCCCGCAGCGAGTCCCGGGCGCCGTCGTCCTCGTCGTCCTCACCGAGCCGGCCCACCGGCTGACCGTCCAGGAGGGACGCGGACCAGCGCAGGATCTCCTCCGTGCTGCGGTAGTTGAGGCGCAGTCGGGACGTCCGTCCCCGCACGTTGACGCCCAGGGACCGCAGCGAGACCCGGGAGTCGTAGATGCGCTGGTGGGGGTCACCCACGAGGAACAGGTCATCGGCCTGCTCGGCCACGCAGGCACGCAGCACCCGCCACTGGGCCGGGTGCAGGTCCTGCGCCTCGTCCACCACGACGTGGCGGTAACGCGGCCCTCGCTCGGCCAGGATCCGGGCGGCCTGGTCGCACACCATGGTGTACGTCGCGGAGTCGCGGGAGGCCAGATCCCCCGTGAACTTCTCCATGACCCGCCACAGACGGGCTCGTTGGACTCGTCCCACCGGTGTGCCGCGCCCTCTGCGCACACATCTCAGGTACTCCTCCGGCGTGCGCAGTCCCTGCGCCAGGACGACGCCCCGGAACTCCTGGGACAGGAAGCGCTCCGACCAGGGCAGGTCCTCGCGGGCGGCGGCGCGGGTCCACGCGCTCTTCTCCGCCGCGGCCGACAGCGGTTTCGGCGAGCCGCCCCTGGCTTCCCGGACGACCCGGGCGGCCAGTGAGTCCACCGTCGTGACATCGACACGGTCGAGCAGACGCGCGTCCGCGTCGCCGAGCAGGAGGGCCAGGCTGTCCCGCAGGGCGGCCGCCATCGCGTTGGTGAAGGTGGTGAGCAGGATCCGGTCGTCCTCGCGTCCGGTGCGCAGCAGGTGCCTCACCCGGTGCAGGGCGGCGACCGTCTTGCCGGTGCCGGGGCCGCCCGTCACCTGGGCCGGCCCGTTGAAGCCCGCGTGGTAGGCGTACCTGCGCTGGGCGGGGTGCAGGAAGACCCGCCAGCGGGTGAAGTCCTCGGTGAGGATTCGCTCCAGCTCGCCGGGGCCGGTGACCTCCACGATCCGGTCGGGCGTGTTGAGGATCGCCTCGCTGAGCGTGACAGCCGGCCGCTCCTCCGCCGTGCGCACCGTCTGCCCGCGCGGGGCGATCAGTTGCTCCCAGACGTCCTGGGGCGAGCAGTCGGCCGCCAGGTATTCCAGTACCTCGTACTGATCAGCGGGCATCATGGGGGGCGCCATGACCGCCAGGTCGTCGGCGGTGACGCACACGCGTGCCAGTCGCAGGACCTGCTCGTCGATGCCGAGATCACGCAGTACGGTGTCGGAATGGTGCGCGAAGAGCCGGTCAGGGGTCCGGACCGCCTTCGTCTCGAAGTAGGTCTCCATCTGCTCGAGGGCCTCTACGTTGCGGACCTCCAGGCCTCCGGTGGCGCCGTTGACCGAATAGGCGCGCTTGCAGGCCCAGTTGATCGCCTCGTCGTGTGGTGCCACCCTGAGGAGGGTGAACAACTCGCTGCCGTCGTCCGGGGCGAGGAGAACGCCGCGGTAGAACCTGGTGACCCGGATGGTACGGATCCGGGGGTCGCGCGCCCGCTCCAGCTTCTCCAGATGCATTCCCTTACTGGCATGCAGCTGAGGCACGGTCAGGCTCCGGAACATCCGGATCGCGTCGTTGACCTCCTTCTGGACAGGTCTCTGCAAGGAGATCAGATCCGTGACGAAGTCGTCGGAGAGGGCGAGGCGGGGCATGGAGGTCCTCGGGTCGCGGACAGGCAGTGGGCGGCCACCAGCCTAGAGACCCACGGAGCACCGAGTGAAGGACCTCCCGAATTCGTTGTGTGAACTGAGTCAACGGGTCTATATTTCTTGTGCTGTCACACCAACGACGCACATCCCTGCTCCCACGGCCCTGTCCGGAAGGACCCACCGCATGCCGGCCCAGCCTGCCCAGGCCGCTGTTCCGCACCCGCTCGACGAAGTACCCCAGACGTTCCGCGCCGGGGACTCCTACGCGGTGCGCGACGCTCTCGTGCACTACATCCGCCGGGATCTGCTGGGTCCCTGGGACGGTGAGACGGAAACCCTGCCGAGCGCCTCCTCGGGTCCCCGCGACCGGTATCTGGTCGGCATGCTCGGTCCGCGCCCGCAAGCCGTCACCGCGGACCGGATCGCCCGTGCCGCCGCTCAGGGCGCGGACGGCGAGTCGGGCGACGAGCAGGAAGGCGAAGACGGCGACCTGCAGGACCGGCTGAGTCCCCAGGCCGCCGGACACATCTGGGCATCCTCCATGGGACTGTCCTTCACCGCCGCGGCCTCGGTCGGCACGCTCAGCGCCACGGTCCGCTGGGGCCGCTACAGCCAGTCGGGCGAGGCCACCGAGCGGGGAACGACGCGCCGGGCCTGGTCACGTGAACCGGTCGAGCGTCTGGTGGACATCGACGTGACCGACGGGGCCGACCGCACCGTTCAGCTCGACGGCGACAGCGTCGTCCTCGACGTGCAGGTACGCCGGCACACGGGCCGCACGGGCGCCGAGGATCTGCGCATAGTCGAACTCGCCCTGGTGAACCGGCAACAGGACAGCGCGGACGCGCGCGACGCGCACTGGCTCTTCCAGACCGAGATCGACGTCACCGCCTTTCCCGACGACCAGGCGGCCGTCTTCCTGCCGGTCGACGACCCCCTCGACCCCGCGAGCCACGGCAACGCGCCCGAGGACGCCGAGGAGCGGCGGCTGCGCCTGCTCTACCGGGACAGCCTCAGCCATGCCACAGGCCGCAACGTCGCCGTTCACGCGCACGTCCGCGACGGAGAGCGCAACGCGCACCGGCTGACCACCGTCTGGCTTCCCGAGTACGACGTCAGAGCGACCACCGCACCGGCACTCGAGGAGCAGGACCTCCTCCAGGGTCTGGAGCTGGGCATGGACGAGCTGGCGGCCCTCGCCGTGCCCGCCCGACGGGCCGAACTCAGCACCGCCCTGGCTCCGTTGGCCGACGGCTATGGCACGTGGCTGGAGCAGCAGCGCCGCAGTGCCGCCGCACTCCCCGAGGACCTGCGAGCGGCGGCCGAGACCGCCATCGACCAGGCGCTCGAGGTCTGTGACCGCATCACCCTCGGCATCGACCGGCTCCTGGCCGACGAGACGGCCCTGCTGGCCTTCCGGTTCGCCAACCGGGCCATGGCCCTGCAGCGCCGCAACACGGCGATCGCCACCTCCCGCACCGGCCGCGAGAACGACTCCCGCTCCTACCAGGAGGCCTACGACGAGGTGCACGGCAAGGGCAAGGCGGCAGCCAGCTGGCGCCCGTTCCAGCTGGCCTTCGTCCTGCTGAACACCGACTCCCTCACCCGGCCCGGACACCCGCACCGGGGCACCGGCCGTGAAGCCCTCGTCGACCTGCTGTTCTTCCCGACCGGTGGCGGCAAGACCGAGGCCTACCTCGGACTCGCCGCCTACACCTTCGCACTGAGACGCCTTCAGGGCACCTTGGGCTCGGGTGCGGAAGCGCGAAGCGGCGAGGCGGGCGTCGGCGTCCTCATGCGCTACACCCTGCGGCTGCTGACCGCCCAGCAGTTCCAGCGGGCCGCCGCCCTGGTGAGCGCCTGCGAGGTCCTGCGTCGCGAGGAGTTCGCGCGGGACCGGCGCTGGGGACCCACCCCGTTCCGCATCGGGCTCTGGGTGGGCACCTCCGTCTCACCGAACTGGTTCGACGAGGCCAAGGAACAGATCGCCGAAGCCAAGGAGAACGCCAGCGACAAGCACGCCCGCGTCCTGCAGGTCCTCACCTGCCCCTGGTGCGGCAGCGGGCTCACCGCCCGCTCGAACATGGAGTACGACGAAGGCCGCCGCAGGGTCCTGCTGTACTGCCCCCGTGGCGAGGGGGAGGACCTCTGCCCCTTCTCCCGTCGCGAAGCGCTCGGCGAGGGCATCCCGGTGCTCACCGTCGACGAGGAGATCTACCGGCTGGCCCCCTCGCTCTTGATCGCCACGGTCGACAAGCTCGCCCAGCTTCCCTGGAACGGCTACTCCGGCCTGCTGTTCGGCAGGGTCACCGAGTTGTGCCCCCGCCACGGCTACCGCCATGACGACCTGGACGCCAAGACCGGCTGCGGTGGCCGCCACAATGCCCGAGGCGATCTGCCCGGCGTCACCGCCCAGCCCGTCACGCGCCTGCGGCCTCCGGACCTGATCATCCAGGACGAGCTGCACCTGATCTCCGGAGCCCTCGGCACCACCGTGGGCCTCTTCGAAGCGGCCGTCGACCAGTTGTGCACGTGGAGCTTCACCGACGCGCACGGAGGACGTCACGAAGTCGGCCCCAAGATCGTCGCCTCCACGGCGACCACCAAGCGCGCCGCCGACCAGGTGCTCGGTGTCTTCGGCCGCAAGGTCGCCGTCTTCCCTCCCCAGGTGCTGGATGTCGGTGACACCTTCTTCTCCCGGCAGGTGGACCTGAGCCGGGAGAACCCCGGCCGCCGCTACCTCGGCGTCTGCGCCCACGGCACCCGTCTCAAGGCCGCCGAGATCCGTGTCGCGGAGATCCTGCTGCTCGCGGCACAGCAGCTCTTCGACGACCACGGCAGGCCGGCGGACCCGTACATGACGCTGGTCGGCTACTTCAACGCGACCCGTGAACTCGCCGGCATGCGGCGGTACATGGACGACGACATCACCACCCGTGTGCGGTCGAACGGCAGCCGCAAGGGCCAGGACACGCTGTCGGACCGCATCGTCAGCAAGGCTGGGATGCTCGGCATCCAGGAACTGACCTCACGCATCTCCTCCTCGGACGTCGGCGCGGCCCTGAAACGGCTGGAGATCGAATTCGACCCCGAGCGGGACACCTCGGTGCGCAGGCGGGCCTTCCTGCGCGAGTACGCCGCCGCCATGAAGGACAAGCGCGAACCCCGCGCGTCCATGACACCGACCGTGCGCCAAGCCGTCGACGTCGTCCTCGCAACCTCCATGCTCCAGGTCGGTGTCGACGTCTCCCGCTTCGGCCTGATGCTCGTCGTGGGCCAGCCCAAGAACACCGCCGAATACATCCAGGCGTCCTCGCGAGTCGGCCGTGACGCCGCCCGTCCGGGCCTGGTGGTGACCCTCTACAACTGGTCACGCCCCCGCGACCTCGCCCACTACGAGGACTTCGAGCACTATCACGCGACGTTCTACCGCCAGGTGGAGGCACTCTCCGTCACCCCCTACACGCGCCGGGCGCTCGACCGCGGTGTCGCCGCCACCTATGTCGCCGCCCTGCGTCACGCGGCCTACGACTTCTCCCGCAACCTCGACGCCCACCACCTCGACCTCGACGGACCGCTCGCCCAGGAGGTCGAACGGCGGCTCCTCGAACGCGCCGAACGGGTGGGAGGCGACCTGCCCCGCCAGTACCTGAGCGAACGTCTGGACCGGCTCAAGGACGAATGGCGCCGCAAACGCGACGAGAGCAGTTCGGCCCTCGCCTACCGCAAGGAGAAGCACAAGACGACCGTCGTGAACGGCCTGCTGCGACGGGCGGACGGATCCCGGTGGACCGAGCTGACCGTCGGCATGTCGATGCGTGAGACGGAGAACGAGATCAACCTGCTCCTCCCCGGCGGCGGCGCGTTCCTGGAGGAACCCTCGGGCGACGGACCCGACTGGACGTTCGGCGCGTCCGGCGCCGACCCCGACACCGACCCGGACACGGCGAGCACCGTGGACAGCGACGAGTACGGGCCCGTCACGGCCGACACGGTCAGGAAGGCACAGCGATGAGCAGCCAGGGCAGCAACCGCAGAGTCGGCGCCGTACGGCCCAGCCACCTCATGTTCACCGCCGGGATCGGCGCCCTCGTCGACCTGCCCAACTTCTCCGTCCTGATCCGTGGGATCGACTCCTGGAGTCACTCCGGAGTCACCGACTACGACATCGACGAACCCCGGCTGCGCGCCGCCGTCAACCGGTCGCTCCAACGCTACGGACGCGGCCAGATCGAGCAGTTGCGTGCCGCCCCCTGGCTGGAGGGCGCCGACGCGGACCCGAAAGGCTGGGCGGCACAAGGTGTCGGAGTGCCCGTCACGCCGTTCCCGCAGTGGCTGCGCTGCACCGCATGCAACGTGCTGGCCGCGATCGACTCGGGCGAGTTCGCCTTCGTCAACGCCAACCCACGCACGCCGCACGAGGCGAAGTTCGTCCACGACTGCAAGCGGGGCAAGCCGCTGGCGGTGGCGGCCCGTTTCACCCTCGTGTGCACCGCCGGGCACCTCGACGAGTTCCCGTACACCCCGTACGTGCACCGCGGGCAGACCTGTGGCAGGACGCCGCGCCCGAAACTGCGCATGAAGGACCACGGCGGCAACCAGGCCGCCAACGTCACCATCGAGTGCGTCGCCTGCGGTGTGAAGCGCAACATCCGGGAAGCCATGGGCGAACGAGGGCGGCGCAACCTGCCCGGCTGCCGTGGAAGGCACCCACATCTCGGTACCTACGAGACGAACGGCTGCGCCCAGGAACCGGTCCTGATGGTGGCGGGTGCGTCCAATCAGTGGTTCCCGCTCACCCTCAGTGCCCTGGCCCTGCCCAAGGCACAGGGCGGAGACATCGACAAGCTCCTGGACGACCACTGGCCCGACCTCGAACTGATCGAGGACCGCGGGCAGTTCGACTTCATGGCGCGCATGCCCAAGTTCACCTTTCTCAAGGAGTTCGACGCCGACGCGGTGGTCGCGGCGATCACGGCCCGCAAGCAGGGAACCACGGGGCCGGCCCCCTCCGCCCCCGACGTCCAGGCCGACCTTTTCGGACCCGAATGGGACGCGCTCTCCGGCCCGGTTCCCATCCCCAGCGACGACTTCGCACTCCGGCAGATGCCCGTGCCGGCCCGTCTGAGCGAACTGTTCTCCGACGTCAGGCAGGTCGAGCGGCTGCGTGAGGCACGGGCACTGATCGGGTTCACCCGGCTCGACGCGCCCGACCCCGAATCACCGGAGATCGCCACGCGCGTCGAGCTGTCCCGCGGGGTCCGAGACTGGGTGCCGGCCAGCGAGGTGCGCGGCGAGGGCGTGTTTCTGCGCGTACGGGACGGTCTGATGTCCGAATGGACCGCCCGTATGGAGAAGTCACCGCAGATGGATGCGCACAGACAGGCGTACGCACGGTTCCGCGCCAACCGGAAGTCGGACCGCAAGACGAGCGACTTCGACCCCTACTCCGGTTGGCCCGGAGCGCGGTACATCGCCCTGCACACCCTCTCCCACCTGCTGATCCGCACCATCGCCCTGGAGTGCGGCTACAACTCGGCCTCGCTCGCCGAACGGATCTACGCGGGGGACGAACAGAATCCGAGGACGGGCGTCCTCATCTACACCGCCGTCCCGGACTCCGAGGGCACCCTGGGCGGTCTGGTGTCCCTGGCCGAAGAGCGGGAGTTCGACCGGATCGTGCGCCGGGCCCTGACTGACGCCCGCCACTGCTCGGCCGACCCGCTCTGCGCCGAGCGCCTGCCGCAGGACCCGGCGGACTTCCTCCACGGAGCCGCGTGCCACGTCTGCCTGTTCGTGTCGGAAACCACGTGCGAACGCGGCAACAGGTTCCTGGACCGTCGGTTCCTCGTCCCGCTGACCGGGGACCAGGATCCGGTGCTGACGCCGGTCGGTCTGCTGCCGTGAGCCGACCCGCGTTCGAGGGCGCCGCCGAGGCCGCCATCGCGGCCCTCGGCCTCTCCCGCAGCAAGGATCTCGCCGGCCTGCTCGCCCGGGGACGCAGCAGAGAACGGATACTCACCGAACTGGCGACTCCAGGAGTCACCGCGGCTGTCGCGGCGTTCTACGATGCCATGGAGTCGGAGTCGATACCTCCCTCCGAGGCGGCTGCCTACGTGCGAGGCTATGTCGCCGCCCGGCGGACAGCCCGGGACATCGTCCAGGTCCGCACCGTGTGGAGCGGCCCCTCGACACCGGCGGTGCCGGTGCGGGCTACCGCTCAGGTACTGGTCGAGGTCATCAACGAGGCGCAGCACGAGCTGCTGGCGATGACGTATGCGGCTCGTCCCTATCCCGCCCTGACCAGAGCCCTCACCGAGGCTGCGGGCAGGGGAGTCCGGACGCATGTCGTGGTCGAGACCCTGGCCGGCGCAGGCGGCCTGCTCTCAGGGAGGGAACCGGCTGAAGCGTTCGCCTCCGTGCCCGGACTGCTGCTGTGGGTCTGGGCACGGGACCCGGCCGAACGGGGCCGCTCACGCCAGCACGCCAAGCTCGCGGTCGCGGACCGTCGCACTCTCCTGCTCGGCAGCGCCAACCTGACCGAGTCCGCCACGCGGCGCAACATCGAGGCGGGTGTCCTGGTGACCGGCGGTGAAGCACCGCGACGCACGGCAGAGCACATCGTCGAGATGCAGCGTCTCGGCATCCTCAGGCCCTTCCCGCCGCGTGAGGCTGCCGGTTGACCACGCGACCGTGCACGGGGTGGAGGCTCGTCGGCTCCCAGCCCCAGCGCGGCGCGGCGTCCGCGAGTAACGGGCCCATACTCTGGCGGCGGACCCACCCGCGTCCGGGATCGCCACGGCAAGACGCCTGGCGGGGATGTCGATGAGCTTGATCCCATACCCGTCACGGCACCCGTGCCGGGTGGTCGGCGGCCGGTGGACGTTCGCGTTCCGGTGTGCGACACCGTGATCGCGGAGGACGGCCCGCACTGCGGAACGAGGATGCTTCCGTCACGGCGGCGCGCATGACGCTCTTGTCCCGGACCCGCTCGACGGTCGCCACGGGCAGCCCGGGCAGGTCGAGTGCCGCGGCGACGCGCGCGGTCGCCGTCACATAGATGTCGGAGCCCGACAGCACCGCCTCGAACGGCTCGGTCCGGTGCAGTTCGAGCACGGCCGCTTCGAGGGCGGCCTGGTCGTTGGTCTCCACCGTCAGCACCGAGTCGGCCGCCGCGCGCACGGCGTCGGAGAGCCGGCGGTCGCCGGAGTCGGCGGTGGCGACGACGACCCGCAGTCCCATCTCGGCCGCGACGCCGATCAGGGTGGCGCCTCCGGAGGAGGCGGGTTCGACCACGAGGACGCGGGCAGGACGAAGTGCATCTGTGTGCGGCAAAAGCGAAATCCCCCGGGGCGCAGCTGTATGGACCGGACTCGCGATCGCGATCCTGATCGCGATCTTTCTATCCGGGCGCCTTGGCCCCGGTCAATGGATCACCGCAAAATTGTCTGCGAGAGCGAATCTGAGCCGCATTTTTTCCGGCATGAGGGCCCTGTCGACGCATGCCTGGCTCCCGGAAGCGACCGAACGCCCACCGGTCGCAGGATCGCGGCATGGCCTGCTCGGCGTCGGCGGGCAGCGACTGCGGCCGTGCGGCGCCCCACGTGATCCTGCCGAGGGGGGCGGTCGGCTCCGTACCGATCCAGGAAGGCATTGCGCTCCGCGTCGTCCCCGGGGCCTTCAAGCGGATGTATTGGCCCGCCCGTGCTATGGCGAGGGAGGGGCCAGGTGCGGGCTGCGGAGCACGAGCAGCGTGATCTCGCTGGGGGCGAAGACGCGGAACGGCGGGCCCCAGAAGCCGGTGCCACGGCTGGTGTAGAGGAGGGTGCGGGGGCCGTGGTGGCTGAGGCCGGCAAGGGCGGGCTGGTCGATGCCGACGAGATGGTGGAAGGGCCAGATCTGGCCGCCGTGGGTGTGGCCGGAGAGCTGGAGGTCGATGCCGGCGGCTGCCGCACGGTCGACGAACTTGGGCTGGTGTGCCAGGAGCAGCACGGGCAGGTCGGGGTCGGCGCCGTCCAAGGCTCCGGCGAGGTGGGCGCGGTGGCCTGCCAGGCCGGAGGACTCGGCGGTGACGTCATCCACGCCGGCGACCACGAGGGTGTCGCCGCCGCGTTCGAGCAGCAGGTGGCGGTTGCGCAGGGGCTCCCAGCCCAGCTCGTCCATCAGGTCGACCCAGCCCTGGGCCTCGCTGTAGTACTCGTGGTTGCCGGTGACGTAGACACGGGCACGGCTGGCCCGCACCGTACCAAGGGGGGCGGCCTGGGCGCGGCGGCGTTCGGCCGTGCCGTCCGCGATGTCGCCGGTGTGGCAGACCAGGTCGGCATCCAGAGTGTTCACCGTGTCGCAGACCCGTGCCGACCAGCGGGCGCGGTCGAGGGGGCCGTAGTGGGTGTCGGTGATGAGGACGACGCGGATGCCGTCCAACCCGGCACCCAGCCGTGGGAGTTGAACGTCCAGTCGGCGCACGCGCGGCACGCGGCGGGCTTCGGCGTATCCCCAGGCGAGCAGTACGGCCGTGGTGCCGAGGACGGCCCAAGTGACCATCCGGGCCCGGTCCTGGCTCTCGCCGACGCCGGACACGGTCAGGGCGAGCCGCAAGAGGACGCCGAGCAGAACGGACCAGGTGAACAGGATCCAGCTGGCGCCCAGCAGGGTGTCACCGACGATCGCCGCCCGGTCCTGCTGGCGCCGTCCGTGGCCGCGCGCCATCGCGAGCGGCATACCGACGAGGCCGAGGGCGAACAGGGCGGTGCCGACCAGGGTGACGGGCAGCGGCCAGTGCTGGCCGGTGTGCAGGAGCACCCAGCAGGGCACGGTCCACAGCAGGACGGGGGCGATCAGGGGGAGGTAGCGCATCAGGCGGTGCAGTCGGCTCTGCCGCGGAGCTTGCGCTTCGCTGTCGGCGGAACGGGCGTTGCTGGTGTCGGTCACGCTTTCCTCCCTGACCAGGCTGCCGTCTCGCGCACTGTATCCGGTCGCCCTCGGACCCGGCGGACCGCGTTCATGGGCTGGGCACCCTTGGTGCGAAGGGCTCTCCGAGGAATGGCAGGGCTCTGCCGCAATCAGCTCCTTCAGACGAGCCGGGACCATTCGAGCAGGTGGGAAGCCTGCTCGCCCGGAACTCGGGCACCACCGCGGAGCCCGAGGCAAGACCGTCTGGGCCGAGCAGCCCCCTTCCGTTCGGGTGTGATCGGGAGTGGTCGATTGCATGCGCGAGTTCGGCGGCCAGGAGGAGATCTGCCGCTCCACCAGGATGGTCGGCACCGGCAGATCGCCGATCCAGTCGATCATCTCGTCGACGCCGTCGCCGTCGAGGTTTGGGGGCCAGGAGCAGCCCCTGTACCTGCTTGGCCTCGATCAGCCGGCTGATCTGCCGGCGGTCCTCGGCCTGGTCGTAGCTGGAGCCGCGCAGCTGGAGCTGGACACCGAGGACAGCGGCGGCCGCGCGTGGCTGCCCCCGTTATGTTTTCCGCCCCCGGCAGCCCGTACCGAGAGGAGAACCATGCTTCACCTCCGTCCCGCCGGCACCACCACCCGGAGCGCCCGCTCCGGTAGATCTCCCGTGCGCCGACGCCTGCTCGGCCGTGTGCTGGCCGCCGCGCTGACCACCTTGGTCGCCGTGCCCGTCAGCCTGCTCACAGGTGCCTCACCGGCCGCCGCGGCCGTGGACCCCACGCAGTTCAGGGGCGTGAACTGGGCCCGTGTCGGAGACAACTTCGGCGACGCCCCCCTCGTTCTCGACGGAATGAGCGCGACCGACACCTACGCGACCGTCAGGGCCAATGCGGACGCCGTCTACAGCGGGTTCCAGAGCACCGTCGGCGCCAACACCGTACGGCTGCCCATCAACCGGAACTCCGTCCCCGGCACGGCATGGGGCGACGCCTACGCCGGAGCCGTCGACGCCGCCACGGCCAAGGGCTTCAACGTCGTCCTGTCCTACTGGGAGGACGCGGCCTCCTCCGCCGGCAAGGTCGTCGACACGGCCACCTTCAGCGCGATGTGGGACGCCGTCATCGCCAAGTACGGCTCCAACAGCCGGGTCTACTTCGAGCCGATGAACGAACCCCACGGCTACAGTGACACGGACTGGCGCAACTTCGCCGCCAACTGGATCGCCCGCTACCCGGCCCTCCCCAAGGAGCGGATCTTCGTCAGCGGCACCGGCTACAACGGCGACGTCACCTCCGTGTGCGGTGACAGCCGCCTGGCCGGGACGTACCTCTCCCTCCACCTCTACGCGTTCCAGTTCAGCGCCCGCTCCTACACCGACTGGGTCAGCCTGTTCAACTCCCGGATCGGCACCTGCGGCGCCCGTACCGTCCTGGGGGAGTTCGGCGTGCCGCTGGACGACGGCCGCAACTACAACGACGCGGGCAGCACGGACAACTACGTCCGTTACATGCGCGCCGCCACCGACACCGTCCGGGCCAAGGCGATGGGCTGGTACTCCCTCTACGCCCTCCAGGGCACCGGCACCAACCTGTCGCTGAGTGTCCGCAACACCACCATGGTCGACCGTCTGGAGTACGCCTGGAACACAGGGGACGGCTCGCCCACCACGAGCCTGCGCAACGCCGGCGTCCCGGGCTGCCTCGACGTCCCCGGTGCCGCCCAGGTGAACGGCACCCAGACCATGATCTACACCTGCAACGGCGGCGCCAACCAGAAGTGGACCAGGACCGCCGGCGGCGAGATCGCCGTCTACGGCGGGGCCAAGTGCCTCGAAGCCACCGCGGCGGGCACGGCCAACGGCACGGCGGTCGGCATCAACGACTGCAACGGCGCGGCCAACCAGAAGTGGACCTTCCACTCCGACGGCACGATCCACGGCGCCCAGTCCGGCCGCTGCCTCGATGTCAAGCAGACCACGTCCAGGACCCAGCTGTGGGACTGCTGGGGCGGCAGCAACCAGAAGTGGCAGATCGTGTGACCGCACGGCACCGCGCCGCACCGCGCGAAGCGGCACACGATGACGCTCGACGGCGCCCAGTTGGTGCTTTCGGGTACGACCGGTCCTCCGCCCGGATTTCCGCGGCGGCCGGTAGTGACGGTTCGGCGCGGGATCCGGCAAACGGGGCTGCGTGCTGCGATCGCGACCGGTTGCTTCCGCAATGTCCATTCTTGGTCAAGATCCCTCAGCGGCGGTGACGTGATCTATGTCTCCGACGTGATCGAGGGATCCATGGGCCACTCGATGTCCGCACTTCTCGGGACTGCTGTCAGTGCCATGGAACGTGCCAGCTCACGGAGGGGGCGCGCTCGAAAGGAACCCTCGGCTACCGAGCGGTAACACAGTGCTGCCGGAAGCTGTCGCGCCGTCACGGTCAGTGGTGTGCCTGTTCGGTGTCTGCTACGTTCATTCCTACTGGACTGAACAGTTCAAAAGCCCTCAACTCCCGTTGTGTGACCGTCCTCCCGCAGATGGACGCCGCACTGACCTGCCTCACAAGGGCAGATGAAGGACGAAAGGACAATCAGGGATGACCAGGGGGACCTATCCCGCCGCGCCTGCGGAGCCCGATCTCCGGTCCGTAATGCGTCTGTTCCCGACGGGCGTTGCCGTCCTGTTGGCCGGTCGCGGTGACGAGACCGTGGCCACTACGGTCAACTCGCTCACATCCGTCACGCTCGAGCCTCCGACCGTGCTGGTGTCGCTGCGAAAGTATTCGCGAGCGCACACAATCACCTCCGCCGCCGGAGGGTTCTGTCTGAGCTTCCTCTCCGGGCTGCAGGGTGACCACGCCAGGCTCTTCGCCTCCAGGAACAAGCCCACGGGGCACGAACTGGAGAAGTACTTCGGCATCGCCGCCGACGGGGGCCGCATCCTCGACGGTGCCCTGGCCACGCTCCACTGCACTGTCTCCACCACTCACCTCGAAGGTGACCACTGTCTGTTCCTCGGCCGAGTCACCGCCGCTCACCACGGCGACACGGACCAAGGCGCACTGCTGTTCCACCAGGGCCGTATGGCCTCCGTCTGACCCGGCCGCCCGTGTACTCCACCGTGCGTGCCGTCCGTGGTGCGATCCGCTCCGACGCGAACACCCGCGAGGCCATCGCCCGCGCCACCGTCGACCTTGTCGACGGGGTGCTCCAGAAGAACGACCTACGGCCCGAGGACATCGAAGCCCTGATGTTCACGATGACCTCGGATCTGACCGCCGACATCCCACCGCTCGTCCTCGCCGAACAGGGCGTCCTGGACGTGCCGTGTCTGTGCGCGGCCGAGCCCCGCTGGGACGGGGAGATGCCGAGGGTGATCCGGGTGATGGCCTTCGTCCGCGAAGGGCCCGACCAGCCCCTGGAGCACGTCTACCTGAGTGGTGCCGCTCCCACGAGGCCAAGCCTCGATCCACGTCCCGGGCACAGACCCTGAACCGGGTGTCTCGCCGTCGTCTCCCTCGCCCCTCTCGACCGAGGATGCCTCCCCATGCCCGAAACCACGCTGTCGGCTGCCCTGGACAAGGCCGGACACGCAGTCGACAACGACCCCTCCCGCATCGTCCGCCCGGCGCGAGCCGGCGCCAACGTGTCCATGTTCGAGTCCCGTCGCGTCCCCGCCGTCATCCGTCCGACCAGCCCGCACCAAGTGCCCGGCATCGTCCGTGCCTTCGGCGACGACGAAGCGCCGCCACTCCACGCCGTCTCCACCGGGCGGAACTGGGGCCTCGGCTCACGTGAGCCCACCCGCCACGACACCGTCCGCATCGAACTCGACGGCCTCGACCGTATTCGTGACCTCGACACCCGGCACGGCTGGGCCGTCATCGAACCCGGAGTGACCCAGCGACACCTCGCCGCCGAACTCTCGGACACCCCGCGCATGCTGAACGTCACGGCCTCCTCCGGGCATTCGAGCGTCCTCGGGAACGCCCTGGACCGCGGAGTGGGGCTCCGCCGTCAACGCACCGACGACCTGGTGGGCCTGGAAGTCGTCCTGCCGGACGGCGAGCAGATCCGAGTCGGGTGGTGGCCCGCCGAGGACACCGCCACGGCGCCGAACCCGTACGGACTCGGGCCCTCGCTGCTGCACCTGTTCACCCAGTCCGACTACGGCATCGTCACTGCCGGCGTGATCCGCCTCCTGCCACGCCCCGAGATCCAGCGGGTCCTCCGCCTCACCTTCGACCGCGACCGGCTGTCCGCGGCGGTCGACGAGTTGCGGCGCTGGCACGCTCAGGGCCTCGTGCACGGTGTCCTCAAGATCTACGACACCACCTCGTCCACCACCTACGGGACCAGCGCACAGGGCGGATACCTCGTCCACGTCCCCCTCGGCGGCACCGGCGAAGTGGTGGCGGCCCTCACCGACACCGCATGCCGACTTGCCGACGCCTCGGGCCTGTTCACCTCGGTCGCCCGCTCGGACCAGGAGCCTCCCGCGGATGATGACATCGTTTCCCTGGTTGTCCAGCACGGCTACGCAGGAGACGTCGCCCATCACGAGGCGATGCTCCGTTCCGCGGTCGGGCAGGCAGCCCCGGGGGTGGACGACCACGGAGGCGGCTGGATCTTCTTCCTTCCTCTCGTCCCCTACACCGGCAGGGACGTCACCGCCGCCCTCCGCCTCCTCGACCAGGTGCACGCCGAGACCGGCATACGGCCCGGAGCGACCGTCAACGCCCTGGATCCGGATGTCATCGACCTGGTGGTCTCCCTCCGGTTCGCGCGGACCGCGGACGAGACCGCGCGGGCGCACCAGGCCCTGGACTTGCTCTACGAGCTGTTCACCGAAGCCGGATACCTCCCCTACCGCCTGGACGTCGACCACGGGGAGTGGACCGACCGGCTCACCGATCCCGGCGCGCTGGCCCTCACCCGGCGTATCCGGGACGTGATCGACCCCCACCGTGTGATGGCGCACGGCCGCTACACCTGACAAGGAGCCCCATGACCACCGCGACCCTCGCGAACACCGCGAGCATTCCGAAGACCGCCGACGCGATCATCGCCCGTGCCCGGGAGATCCGGCCCGTCCTGCGGGAGAACGCGGCACGGATCGAAGAGAACCGGCGTCTGCCGGAGGACATCGTCGAACTCCTCCGCTCCGCCGGCGTCTTCCGCGCCACGATGCCCAGGGCTTGGGACGGACCCGAACTCACTTCCGTCGAACAGATACGGCTCTTGGAGACCATCGCCCAGGGCGATGTGTCCGCCGCCTGGTGCTCCATGATCGGAATGGACTCCGGCATCTACTCCGGCTTCCTCGACCAGGAGACAGCCCGCAAGCTGTACTCCTCGCTGGACACGGCCCAGTCCGGATGGATCTACCCCCAGGGCCGGGCGGAACGCGTGACCGGCGGATACCGCGTCTCGGGACAGTGGCGCTTCGGATCCGGCACCACGCACTGCGACATGCTCGCCGCCGGCTGCACCGTCTACGAGAACGGCAGTCCCGTCATCGACGACGCGACGGGCCGGGGGCTGTGGCGGGTCGTGCTGGCCACCCCCGACCAGTTCGAGCACCTCGACACCTGGTACACGACCGGTCTGGCCGGCTCCGGCTCCATCGACTACCAGGTCGACGATCTGTTCGTGCCGGCCGAGCACTCGTTCTCGTTCGCCGAACCCGTGCGCAGCGGCCCGCTGCACGACGCGCCGGACGCGATCCTGCGCAAGATGTCGGGCATCCCCCTCGGCCTCGCCCGCGCGGCGCTCGACCATGTACGGGAGATGGCCGGCCATCGCGTTGACCGCGAGACCGGTCTGGCCTGGTCCCAGGACCACCGGGTGCAGATGGCCGTCGCCGAGCTGGAGATGGAGCTCACCGCGGCGCGGACCGCCGTGTACGCGAGCGTCGAGCGCCAGTGGAACGCGCTGGAGACCGGCACCGAGCTCTCCGCCGACGAGCGGGTCCAGACGGCCCTGGCCCGCTACCACGCCTTCCGCACCGCACGCCGCATCGTGCACCGGCTCTACGACCTGGTGGGCGGGTCCTCCGTGTACCGCAGGAAGTCCCCGATGGACCGGTGGCTCCGTGACGCCAACACCATGTGCCAGCACGCCGTCGCGCAGGACTCCATTCTGCAGCTCACCGGAAACGTGCTCCTCGGCGGCAGGTCCACCTCCCCCTTCTTCTAGTAGGACTCCGTTAGGTGTGTTTGCCTGTTGTGTCTCGTCGGGGGCACGGTGGGTGTATGGATATGCGGCAAGTGGAGGGCCTGCGGGCGGAGTTAGCCGGGTTCGTGGCGGATGTGTTCGCGT
>NZ_POUC01000379.1 GCF_002891435.1 Streptomyces cahuitamycinicus | reverse complement strand
GGGGAAGCCGGAACGAGGCGGGGGAGGGAGGAACCCGACGATGTCTCCCCTGGCGGAAGACCCCGCGGCGGAGGTCCGCAAGGACCGGCGCGCCCCGGCCCGCACGGCCCGGCTGCGCAGGCGCATCCCCGAGCCCGACGAGGAACCGGACCTCCTCGGCCAGTACCTCGCACAGATCTCGGCGACCCCGCTGCTCACCGCGGAGGACGAGGTACGGCTGGCCCGGCGGATGGAGACCGGCCTGCGGGCACTGGAGCGACTGGACCTGGCCGACGCCGGGGAACTCGACCTCACGGCACGGGGGCGCGGCGACCTGGAGGAGACCGCCCGGGACGGACAGGCGGCCAAGGACCACATGGTCCGGGCCAACCTCCGGCTCGTGGTGTCGATGGCGAAACGGCACGCCCACCGCGGTCTGCCCCTGCTGGACGTCATCCAGGAGGGAAACCTGGGGCTGATCCGGGCCGTGGAGAAGTTCGACCACACCAAGGGCTTCAAGTTCTCCACCTACGCGACCTGGTGGATCCGCCAGGCGATCGAGCGGGGCCTCGCGGCGCACGCCCGCTCCGTCCGGCTCCCGATGCACGTCGTGGAGCAACTGCAGAAGATCGCCAAGGTCGAGCGGCGGCTGCGCCTCGACCTGGGGCGTGAGCCGAGCGTCGGGGAGGTGGCCCGGGAGAGCGGCCTCGCCGAGGACAGGATCGGCTGGCTGCGCCACCTCGGGCGGGACGCCGTCAGCCTGGACACGCCGGTGGACGAGTCGGGCGAGACCGTCGTCGGCGACCTCATCGCCGACACCGAGGTGCTCCAGGCGCCGGAGGTGGCCGAGTTCCGGGCGCTCGCCGAGGAACTCCGCGAGGCCGTCGGCACGCTCGCGCCCCGCGAGGCCATGATCCTCAGCCTGCGCTACGGGCTGCACGACGGGCACATCCGCACACTCGACGAGGTCGCCCGGCGCGTCGGTCTGACCCGTGAGCGGGTGCGTCAGCTGGAGAAGGAGTCGCTGGCCCGGCTGCGGGAGCCGGACAGCCGCGAACGGCTGGTGGCGTGGGCGGGTTGAGGTCTCGGCCGTCCTCCCACGTCCGCACGCACGCGACCGCGGTAGGTCAGGCGTCCACCGTCACCGCGCACGACCACCCGTACGGGTCGGGGCCCATGCGCAGCCGGTTCCACGCCACCGCCACCGGGACCGCCCCCGTGATCTCCACGTCCGCGATGCCGGTGACGGCCAGCCGTACGTCCAGGCCACCGTCGGCCTCGTCCGCCTCCACGTCCACGGGCACCTGCCCGTACACCTCCAGCCGGAAGATGACCTCGTCCAGCAGCGAGGCGAGCAGGTCGTCGTCGCTGGCCTCGGGCAGCCGCACCCGGTCCACGGCGGTGGGCCGCACCCCGGAGACGTCAGCGAAACACTCCACCATCGCCAGCACGGCCTCCGCCAGACAATGCTCTCTGCACGCCGCCCACGCCTCGATCCGGATGTCGCCCGGATGCGGTACCGCCCGGTGCCCGAACTCGCCCGGCTTCCGCCCTTGCCCGCCGTCGTCCGTGTCGCCGCCCATGAACATCGCCTGCCCGAGGCTGGCCCTCCCATGCGGCCCCACGGGCCACACCTCGAGCGGCTCGGGCGCAGGACGTGCCGTCCTCGCCGACGGGGGCGACCGCGCGTGCGGCTCAGACGGGCTCGTCCGCGAGGTACGGCGGCGCCGGGTCGTACTGGATGTATCGCCGTACGGCCCGCGCGTGCTCCCGGCCGTGCAACCGCCCGACCAGCCACAACGCACTGTCGATCCCGGCCGAGACGCCCTGGCTGGTGACCAGGTTCCCGTCCACGACGTAGCGGACGTCCCGGACCACCGTCACGTCCCCCAGCGTCTCCAGGGTGTCCTCCTGGCTCCAGTGCGTGGCCACCCGGCGGCCCCGGGCGGGTCCGGCGGCATGCAGCAGGAACGTGCCGGTGCACACGCCGTGGACCCACGCGGCCCGTTCCGCCGTCTTCCCGATCCAGTCGGTGACCACGGGGTTGTGCAGCTGGGCCTCACGCGCGCCCCGCCCGCCCGGCACATGCAACACGTCCAGCGGCGGATGGTCGTCGAAGGTGTGGTCGGGCAGGACGCGCAGGCCCTTGTTGCAACGCACCGGCCCCGGATGCTCGGAGACCAGCACCGCCGTGTCGCCGGCTTCCCGGAGCCGGGCCGAGACGGTGAAGACCTCCCAGGGCCCCACGAAGTCGAGCTCCTCGGCGTCCTCGAAGACCAGCAGGCCGTAGGTCGTCATGCGGTTCGTCCTTCCTCTGCGGATTCCGGCAAGGGGCCCCGGAGGGCCGGGGGTTCAAGGGGTTCCGCGGTGGAGCGGAACCGGGCGCGGTAGTCCGACGGCGCGACGCCGAGCCGGCGGTGGAACGTGCGGCGCAAGGTCTCGGCCGTGGCGAACCCGCAGCGACGGGCGATGGCCTCGACCGGCTCGTCCCCGTCCGTGAGGGCGCGCTGCGCCGCCTCGACGCGCACCCGCTCGACGTACGCGGCCGGCGGCGCGCCCATTTCGGCGGTGAAGCGGCGCTGCAGATGACGCGGGCTCAGCCCGGCGTGCGCGGCGAGGCCGGCGATGTCGTGGCGGGCCCCGGGATCGGCGTGGATCGCGGTGACCGCCGCCCGCACCGGGTCCGTCGCCGGCTGCCGCGACCACAGAGCCACACTGAACTGCGACTGACCGCCCGGACGGCGCAGGAACAGCACCAGCCGGCGGGCCACCTCGTGCGCGACGTCCCGGCCCAGGTCGTCCTCCACCAGGGCGAGCGCCAGATCCATCCCGGCCGTCACCCCGGCCGACGTCCACACCCGCCCGTCCCGGACGAAGATCGGGTCGCAGTCCACCCGCACCTCGGGATGCTCCCGGGCCAACTGCTTCTCGCGGGCCCAGTGCGTGGTGACCCGCCGCCCGTCCAGCACCCCCGCGGCGGCCAGCAGGAACACGCCGCTGCACACCGAGGCCACCCGCCGGGCACCGGCCGCCGCGGCGGCGATCCACGCGACCAGGTCCGCGTCCTCGCGGGCCCGGTCGACGCCCTGGCCGCCGACCACCACGAGGGTGCCCGTCCCGCCCGGATCGAGGTCGGCGACACCGTGCCCGGCGTGCACGAGCAGCCCGCTCGCCGACCGGACCGGCCCCGCCCGGGGCGCCACGACGTCGCAGGCGTACTCGCCCGCGCTGTGGAACACCTCGTGCGGTCCGGTGAGGTCGAGGGGCTGGAAATCATCGAAGACGACGAAGACGACACGGCGATCGGTCACGCCCCTCACGCTCCACCGGCCCGCCGTACGGCGTCAACGACACGCAACCCACAGATCGCGCCATGGGACGCCCACCGCGGCGTGGGTACCACGGGAACCGGGGGAGAGGAGGCTGACGATGATCTCCCGGACGGTCACCCTGCCCGCGGGCCACGCAGCCCTCACCGGCGATCTGACCGTGCCGCCGGACGCCCTCGCCGTCGTGCTGTTCGCACACGGCAGCGGCAGCTCCCGGCACAGCCCCCGCAACCGCGAGGTCGCCGCCGGTCTGCGCACCGCCGGGCTCGGCACCCTGCTGATCGACCTGCTCACCGAGGAGGAGGAACGGCTCGACGCCCGCACAGCCGAACTCCGCTTCGACATCTCCCTGCTGGGCCGCCGGCTGGTGGCCGCCCTCGACTGGCTGGCGCGGGAACCCGGCACCGCCGGCCTGCCCGTCGTCCTGTTCGGCGCCAGCACCGGCGCGGGTGCGGCCCTGGTCGCCGCCGCACGACGGCCCGACCGGGTACGGGCGGTCGTCTCGCGCGGCGGACGGCCCGACCTGGCGGGTGACGCCCTGGACGCCGTACGGGCCCCGGTACTGCTGATCGTGGGCGGCCGGGACACGCACGTGCTGCGGCTCAACGAGGAGGCGGCACGGCGGCTGCCCACGCCGCCCACCCTCCCACGTGGTGCCCGGCGCCACCCACCTGTTCGAGGAACCGGGCGCACTCGACCAGGTCACCGAAGCCGCCCGGCAGTGGTGCGACCAGCGCGTACGGGCCGCCAGAGGCGGGTGACCGGTCGGACCAGCGGGTACGGGCCGCCCTGAGGCGGGTGACCGGTTGACCAGCGGGTACGGGCCGCCCTGAGGCCGGTGACCGGTTGGACCAGCGGGTGTGGGCCGCCCTGAGGCCGGTCACCCGATACACCAGCGAGGTACAGACCGCCAACAGGCCGGTGACCGGCTGGTGTGCATCGTCCGGCGGACGCGGGGGTACGCGGGAGCCGGAGCGGCCGAGTGCCCTCTCCCGTGCGGGAAGCAGAGGTGACCGTCATGCGGTTCCGTGATCGCCGGCAGGCCGGTGAGGAACTGGCCGAAACGCTGCGGGCCCGGCAGCGTGAGGGCGCCCTGCCCGATCCCCTCGTCCTCGCTCTGCCCCGCGGCGGCGTCGCCGTGGCGCGCGAGGTCGCCGAGGCGCTGGGCGCCCCGCTCGACGTGCTCGTCGTACGCAAGATCGGGGCTCCTCACCAGGAGGAACTCGGCGTCGGCGCGATGGCCGGGGACGAGGTGCCGCTCCTCGACGGGGACGCCCTGCGCCACCTCGGCATCGGGGAGGCCGCCCTCACCGGCGTCATCGAGCGCGAGCGCGCCGAACTGCGGCGCCGCGAGCGGCTGTACCGGCAGGGTCGGCCCGCCCCGGACCTGCGCGGACGGACCGTGATCGTCGTCGACGACGGACTGGCGACCGGCTCCACGGCCCGCGCCGCACTGCGCTTCGTACACCGGCAGGCACCCGCACGCGTGCTCCTGGCCGCGCCCGTCTGCTCCCCGGAGGGGGCCGGCCTGATGAGCGCCGAGGCGGACGAGGTGATCTGCCTGCACCGGCCGGCCGCGTTCATGGCCGTGGGCCTCTGGTACGAGGACTTCGGGCAACTGACGGACCAGGACGTCCTGGAAGCGCTGCACGTGCAGCTTTGACCAATTGTTCACCTGGCGGGAGTGGCGGAAACCAGCCACGCCGGACAAGGATGTCCCTTTCCCACACCTGCATCAGGAGCAACAAGTGAACGTCTCGCTGTCCGTGTGGCTGCTGACCGTGGCAGCCCTGTGCGTGCTCGTCGCCGTCGACTTCTTCGTCGGCCGCAAACCGCACGACGTGTCCGTCAGGGAAGCCGGGACGTGGACGGTGGTGTGGGTCGTCCTGGCCGTGCTGTTCGGGCTGGGACTGTGGTATTTCGGTGGGAGCGGGCCCACGGGCGAGTTCTTCGCCGGGTACATCACCGAGAAGTCGCTGAGCGTGGACAACCTCTTCGTGTTCGTCCTGATCATGGGGAAGTTCGCGGTGCCCTCGCAGTACCAACAGCGGGTGCTGATGGTCGGCGTCCTGATGGCCCTGGTGCTGCGGGCCGGTTTCATCGCGGCGGGCGCGGCGATCATCTCCACCTTCTCCTGGGTGTTCTACCTCTTCGGCGCGTTCCTGATCTGGACCGCCTGGAAGCTGGTGCAGGACGCCCGCAAGCAGGACCACGAGGAGGAGTACCAGGAGAACAAGCTGCTGAAGATGGCTGAGGAGCGCTTCGGCGTGGCCGACCGCTACCACGGCACGAAGCTGTTCATCACCGAGAACGGCAAGCGGATCATGACCCCGATGCTGGTCGTGATGCTCGCCATCGGCTCCACCGACGTGCTGTTCGCCCTCGACTCGATCCCCGCCATCTACGGCCTGACGCAGGACCCGTACATCGTGTTCACCGCGAACGCCTTCGCCCTGATGGGCCTGCGCCAGCTGTACTTCCTCATCGGCGGCCTGCTGAAGAAGCTGGTCCACCTCTCCTACGGCCTGTCGATCATCCTCGGCTTCATCGGCGTGAAGCTGGTGCTGCACGCCCTGCACGAGTCGGGCGTCCACGTCCCCGAGATCGGCATCCCGTTCTCGCTGGGCTTCATCGTGCTGGTCCTGGCGGTGACGACGTTCACCAGCCTGCGCGCGTCGCGCAAGCAGGCCGCCGAGGAGGCGGCCCGGCCGGCCGGTGAGTCGCGCTAGGCGGCCGGGGAGTCGGACTGGGCGGCCGGTGAGTCACGCCAGGCGGGCCGGGGAGGGCCCTGCCGTCAGACGACGCCGTCCGCGCGGAGGGCCGCCACCTCATCGGCGGTGCGGCCCAGCTCGGTGAGGATCGCATCGGTGTGCTCACCCACGGCCGGCACGGGGTCCATGCGGGCGGGCAGGCCCGCGAGGTCGGCGGGCGGGAGCAGTGCCTCCACGGTGGCGCCCGGCACCTCGACCTCGCTCCAGCGGCCACGGGCGGCCAGCACGGGGTGGTCCAGGAAGGCGGCGACATCGTTGACCCCGGCGCAGGCGATGCCGATGCGTTCCAGGTCCTTGAGGATCTCGTCCGAGCCGGAGCGGGCGAACCGCTCGGCGACGACGGCGTTCAGCTCCTCGCGGTGGGCGACACGGCCGGAGCCGGTGGCGAACCGCGGATCGTCCACCAGCTCCGGGCGGCCGAGGAACTCGGCGCACAGGGCCGCCCATTCCCGCTCGTTCTGGATGGAGAACAGCACCTCCTGGCCGTCGGCGGCGGTGTACGTCCCGTACGGCGCGATGGTGGCGTGCTGGGTGCCGAGCCGCGGGGGCTGCGTACCGCCGTGCCGGGTGTAGTACGCGGGCTGCCCCATCCACTCCGCGAGCGCCTCGAACAGGGACACCTCCACGGGGTGCGCCTCGCCGGTGGTGGCGCGGGTGTACAGGGCGGTGAGGACGCCGCTGTAGGCGTACATGCCGGCGGCGATGTCGGCGACGGAGATCCCGGTCCGGGCGGTCCCCTCGGGGGTGCCGGTCAGCGACACCAGCCCGGTCTGGCACTGCACGAGCAGGTCGTAGGCCTTGCGGTCGGACCAGGGGCCGGTCGTCCCGTAGCCGGAGATCGTGCACGGGATCAGGCCCGGGCGGCGGCCGGTGACGGTGGCGGCGTCCAGCCCGAGGCGGGCGGCGGCGCCCGGGGCGAGGTTCTGCACGAAGACGTCGGCGCCGTCGAGGAGGTCGTGCAGGATCTCGTGGCCCCGGGGGTCCTTGAGGTCGAGGGTGAGGGACTCCTTGGAGCGGTTGAGCCAGACGAAGTAGCTGGAGTGGCCGTGCACGGTCGTGTCGTACCGGCGGGCGAAGTCACCGCCGCCCGGCCGCTCCACCTTGATCACCCGGGCACCGAGGTCGGCGAGCTGCCGGGTGGCGTAGGGCGCCGCCACGGCCTGCTCCAGACTGACCACCGTGACCCCGGCCAGGGGATACCGCTGCACGCTCATGCCTCAAGCTCCCGGATCGTGTACGGAGGGCGCCCGGACAGTCTGCCGCAGGGGACGGGCGGCCGGGCGGGCCACCGGCGCGATCCGGATCACGTCGGGTGTGCGGCGTTCACGGCCGGGCCAGCCGGCGCATCGTCAGGGCCAGATGCAGCCGGAGCCTGCCCTGCGGGGTGCGCAGCGGCCAGCCGAGAAGGTGCTCGGCGTGGGTCAGGCGGTCCTGGAGTGTGGAGTGGTGGACGTTGATCCCGGCGGCGGCCGCCCGCAGGCTGCCCGTGGACGCGACCGCGTGCAGGGTGGCCGGCAGCCAGGGGGCGTTCGCCGCGGCGGCCTCCAGGGCACGGACGTCGGGTGGCGGCTCGGAGCCCGGCGCGACGAGCCCGGCGAGGAGGGCGATCCCGCCCAGCTCGTCGGCGTGCACGACCTGGGGCCCGGGGTCCTGCGGCGTGCCCTCGGCGGTGAACCGCAGCGCGGTCCGGGCCTCGGCCCAGGACCGGGGCAACTCGAGCACGGGGACGGCGGGTCCGACACCGAGACGTCCGGCGGGTAGACGGGGGCCGCGA
>NZ_POUC01000378.1 GCF_002891435.1 Streptomyces cahuitamycinicus | reverse complement strand
GGGCGAGGGCGGCGGCCAGGGCGCAGCGCAGCCGCACCGGGCCGTCCTCCAGCAGGCCCGTGACCAGCGGCAGGAGCACGGGCCGGGCGGCCGGGCCCCGGTCGAGCCGCTGGTCGGCGTACGCGGCCGTCTGCCCGGCGAGTTCCGGCCGCAGCTCAGCCGCCCGGCACACCAGCGCGGCGACCCGCCGGGCCAGGCCGGGCGGGGTGGCGTCGGCGAGGGCCCGCAGGGCTTCCTCCGCGTCCGGCCGCTCCAGCCGGGCCGCGAAGGCCGCGAGGACCGGCTCTGGGTCGGTCAGGAGGGCACCGGCGAGCGCGTCCGGCGAGAACCGTGGGTCCCCCGCCGCGAAGTGCTCCAGTGCCCGGGGGAGGTAGCGGGCCCGGGTGTGCGGGTCCTGGGCGAGGAGGGCGAGCGCGCCGCCGTGCAGGTCACGGTCGGCGGGACGGGCGAGCAGGGTGAGGGCGGCGTAGCGCAGGAGGGCGCGGTCGCCTCCGGTGCTCACGTGCGGCGCGACGCGCAGTCCGTGCACCACCGCGGCGCTCCGCCGCGCGGGCCGCTCGTCGCGCGCCCACCGGTCGACGGCCCGGCACACCGCCGACGGCTCCTCCTCGGCCAGCACCGCGAGCAGTTCGTCGGCCCGCTGGTGCGCACGGTCGACGAGCACGTCCGTCAGACCGTCCAGGGCGCCGTGGCGGTGGGTGTGCAGCAGCGCCTGCGCGGCCGTGGCCACGGTCGCGTGCGGGGTGGCGGGCAGCGGCTGCTCGTCGTCGAACCAGCGGGCGAGCTGCGGTTGCACGGCAGCGGGGTCGGCGGCGAGGAGTCCGGCGACGGCGTCCAGGAAGCGGGGCCCGGCCTCGCACGGCGGCCCGTCGGCGTGGACCAGTCGCCGCAGCAGGGCGCAGCGTGCCTCCTCCGGGAGCCGTAGGCCGGTCCAGAAGGCGGGCCCGACCTCCTCGGGCACGGGCCGCTCCTGGCGCCGCCAGGCCACGATCCGGTCGGCGAGCAGCCGCAGCACCTCTGTGTACGGCGCCGCGTCGGGCAGGGCCGACAGAGTCCCGGCGAGGAGCCGGACGGCCCACCAGGAGCGTGGGTCGGCGTCCAGGGCGTGCACCAGGTCGGCCAGGCGGGAGGCCAGCCGGACGGGGCCGTGCTGGCGGCCGAGGCAGAGCAGGGCCTGGACGACCGGCCCGATGCGGTGGTGCGGCACCGGGTCGGACTGGGCGTCTTCGGCGCGGTGGACGAGGGCGTGCAGGGCTTCGTCGAGGTCGAGGTGCATGCCCTGGAGCCAGTCGGCTAGCCCTTCGTGCGCGAAGCGGTAGCCGGGTCCGGCGGGCACCAGCAGGCCCTCTGCGAGCACGGCCGACGCCCAGCCGCTGCCGCCGCCGAGCCGTTCCGGAGCGGTCCCCCACGGGAACACCGCGGCGAACGCCTCCGGGTCCAGGTCCCCTGGCCCCGGTCCGAGACTGCGCCGGGCGGCCTCGTGCACCTGCCCGGCGACCTTCGCGGCCAGGCGGCGTACGGCGGTGCCGTGCAGGCCGTCGCCCGCCGCCAGGCGCTGGGCGATCCGCAGTGATATCAGGTCGAGGTAGGCCGCGAAGACGTCGTTCCGGTCGGCCTCGAACGCCTCGGGGGCCTCGGTGAGGACCGTCCGGACCTCGGCGAGCAGACCGAGGGTGAGGGGATGCCGGGCGTCGGCCGGGGCGAGGGCGCGACCGGCGATGCCGTGGCTTCGGTACGCCTCCCGCGCCTCGCTCTCGGTGAGGTCGCCGAGACCCACGCACGGCTCCGCCGGGAAGGACGCGCCCTCCCAGTACTCCGCCCGGCACGCCACCACCAGTTTGGCTCCCGTCTCCCGCAGCCACCACGTGGTCCGGCCCGTCCAGCCGGTCAGACGGCGGGCGAGGGCCGGTGGCATCTCCTCGGGGCCGTCGAGCAGGAGCAGCAGCGGGCGGCCCGCGGACCGGGCGAGGCGGGCCAGGCGTTCGGGCGTGATGTCGCCCGGGCCGGCCGGAGCGGAGGCGGCCACGGCGGGGGCGACCCGGTCCAGCGCCCGGCGCGCCGCGTCCGCCACCGACGCGTCACCGTCCCGCAGTTCACAGCCGCGCAACCAGAGCGTGGGCCGCCCGTCTCGTCGGCGCCGCTCGGCGAGCGCCGCGAGTTCCGTCGTACGGCCGCTGCCCGGGGGGCCGACGAGGCCGAGCACGGCCGCCGGGCCGTCTGTGAACGCGGCGAACTGGGCTGCAACGGCCGCCCGTTCGACCGGTTGCGGGACACCGGTGCCGCCGGGCGGGCCCTCCAGTGCCACCGAGGCGGCGGTGAGGTCCAGCACCCCGGCCGGATTGAGGTCCGCGCCGTACGCGGCAACCGTCGCCGCGTTCTCGGCGAGCACGTGGGCCAGTGGCTGCGGGGCACCGGGGAGCCGGGAACGCAGCGGTACGGCGAACCCGACATCGCGGTGATCGGAGCTGAGGGCGGTGCCCAGCACCCCGACCACGGCACCGGTCCCGGCGTCGAGCACGGGGCCGCCGGCCGCTCCGCCGCCCAGCCGCAGCGCGTCCCGTCCTGCGGTGCCGACCGCCAGTTCCAGTGCGTCGAGGCGGTGGCAGCGGTCCGTGGCCGCGTACGTCACGGCGGTCGCGCCCAGCAGCCGTGCCTCGCGCCAGCCGCCGGCGGCGATCCGCACATAGGTGCCGGTTCCGGCTTCCTCCCGCACGGTGACGGGCAGCGGCCGCACGCCGAGCCCCTCGGTCCGTACGAGGGCCAGGTCCAGTGCGGGCAGCGGGGTGACCGCGTCGGCGGACACGACCCGGCGGCGGCCCCCGGCGCCGTGCAGGACGAGCCGGGGCAGGCCGTCGACGGCCTCGTGGCTGGTGATCAGCGTGCCGTGGTGGTCGGCCAGGAAGCCGGTGCCGCGCGGGCGGCCGGCCAGGTCGTGGATGCGGACTAGGGCGTCGCCGGGATCCGCCCCGTCCTCGTGCCGTGCTGGTCCGGAGACGTCCGGGGAGCCTTGTGGGCTGTCGTCCGTCTCCCGGGACCGGTTCCGCGACGCCATCGTCGAGCCTCCCCGCCGTGCACCCGTGCCCTTGTGTTCGACAGTAGGGGCGGGATGATCAGCGGGACAGATCGCTTCGTGAAAGCGCCCCCTTCCGCTCCCCCGGTTCACTCCGAGCGCCCGCACGGACGGGTGAAGGAACGGGGACGGCTGGATACACCCTAGGGGTGGGGGAACCGAGGGGGACCGTGGAGCGGCGGCAGTGGAGGTACCCCGTGGCTGCCGCTCCACGGGCGGACACCGGCTCCCGGTTCCTCCGTCAGGCGAAGACGGCCAGGCTCTTGGCCTTGCCCCGGTGCTCCTCGACGAGCGCGAGGAAGCGGCCCTCCGGGTCGAAGGCGGCGACCGGGCCGGCGCCCGCGTACGTCTCGGGCATCTCCAGCCGCACGCCGTTGGTGAGCAGCTTGGCCCGCCTGGCGTCGACGTCCCAGCGGGGGAACGCGGAGGTGGCGGCCTCGGCGATCGGCATCACGGTGAGCTCCTGCTGGAGCTGGTCGAGGGTGCGGGCCGCGTCCAGCTTGTAGGGGCCGACGCGGGTGCGGCGCAGGGCGGTGAGGTGACCTCCGACGCCCAGACCGGCGCCCAGGTCGCGGGCCAGGGCCCGGATGTAGGTGCCGGAGGAGCAGACGACCGAGACGACCAGGTCGAGTACGGCCGTGCCGTCGTCGGCGACGGCGTCCCGGACGTCGTACACGCCGAAGGAGGAGACCGTCACGGGCCGGGCCGGAATCTCGAACTCCTCGCCCTCCCGGGCCCGTTTGTACGACCGCACGCCGTTGATCTTGATGGCGCTGACCTTGGACGGCACCTGCATGATGTCGCCGGTCAGCTCGGCGATGCCGGCGTCGATCGCGTCCCGGGTGACCCTGGAGGCGTCGGCACAGGAGGTGATGTCCCCTTCGGCGTCGTCCGTGAGGGTGTTCTGTCCGAGCCGGATGGTGCCCAGGTACTCCTTCTCGGTCAGCGCGAGGTGGCCGAGGAGCTTGGTGGCCTTCTCGACGCCGAGGACGAGAACGCCCGTCGCCATGGGGTCGAGGGTGCCGGCGTGCCCGACGCGTCGCGTTCTGGCGATGCCGCGCATCTTGGCGACGACGTCGTGCGAAGTGAAGCCCGACGGCTTGTCGACGATGACAAGGCCGTCGGGCGTGGTGTGCTTCTGGGTCATTCGGCGCTGTCGTCCGTCTCGTCGTCCTCGTCGGGCTTGCGGTACGGGTCGGCGTCGCCGGCGTACTTCGCGCCCGCGGACGCCTCACGCACCTTCTCGTCGGACATGCGCGCCTTGTCGAGGAGGTCCTCGATGGCACGGGCGTTGTCCGGGAGGGCGTCCATGACGAAGGCCAGGGTCGGCGTGAACTTCACACCGGCGGCCCGGCCCACCTCGGAGCGCAGGATGCCCTTGGCGCTCTCCAGGCCGGCGGCGGCCGCCGCGCGCTCCTCGTCGTCCCCGTACACCGTGTAGAAGACGGTCGCCTCCCTGAGGTCGCCCGTGACCCGGGTGTCCGTGATGGTGACGTGCGAGCCCAGCCGCGGGTCCTTGATCCCGCGCTGCAGCTTCTGGGCCACCACCTCTCGGATGAGGTCCGCCAGCCTCTTAGCCCGCGCGTTGTCGGCCACTGGTCCGTCTCCTTAAGTGCTTACTTGTTGCTTCAGTCTTCGTCGCTGTGGAGCCTGCGTCGAACCGAGAGCAGTTCGACTTCGGGCCGCCCGGCGACGAGCCGCTCACAGCGGTCCAGGACGTCGGTGAGGTGTCCCGTCTCCCCTGAGACCACCGCGAGCCCGATCTCGGCCCTGCGGTGGAGGTCCTGATTGCCCGTCTCGGCCGCGCTCACCCCGTACTTGCGCTGGAGTTCGGCCACGATCGGACGGACGAGAGAGCGTTTCTCCTTGAGCGAGTGGACGTCGCCGAGGAGCAGGTCGAAGGACAGAGTCCCCACATACATGTGTGTATCCGGATGTCCCGCCGGTTCGGGGTACGGGCGCCACGCTTCGACGCCGATACGGGAACCGTACACGCAACGGCCGGGGCCGATCGACGGAATAAGTCCCGCCGATCGGCCCCGATCGTGACTCAGGTCAGACGCGCGGCTTCTCGCGCATCTCGTACGTCGCGATGACGTCGTCGACCTTGATGTCGTTGAAGTTGCCGAGGTTGATACCGCCCTCGAACCCTTCGCGGATCTCGGTGACGTCGTCCTTGAAGCGACGCAGGCCCTCGATGTTGAGGCTCTCCGCGATCACCTTGCCGTCGCGGATGAGGCGCGCCTTGGTGTTGCGCTTGACCTCGCCGGAGCGGATGAGAACACCCGCGATGTTGCCCAGCTTGGACGACTTGAAGACCTCGCGGATCTCCGCCGTGCCGAGCTCGACCTCTTCGTACTCCGGCTTGAGCATGCCCTTGAGGGCCGCCTCGATCTCCTCGATCGCCTGGTAGATGACCGAGTAGTACCGGACGTCGACACCCTCGCGCTCGGCCATCTGCTGCGCACGCCCGGCGGCGCGCACGTTGAAGCCGATGACGATGGCGTCGGAGCCCATGGCCAGGTCGATGTCGGACTCCGTGACCGCACCGACGCCGCGGTGCAGGACGCGGATGTCGACCTCTTCGCCGACGTCCAGCTGGAGCAGCGAGGACTCGAGGGCCTCGACCGATCCGGAAGCGTCACCCTTGATGATCAGGTTCAGCTGCTGGACCTCGCCGGCCTTCAGCACCTTGTCCAGGTCCTCCAGCGACACGCGGCGCGTGCGCTTGGCGAACGCGGCGTTCCGCTCGCGGGCGGCGCGCTTCTCGGCGATCTGACGGGCCGTACGGTCCTCGTCGACCACCAGGAAGTTGTCGCCGGCACCCGGGACGTTGGTCAGGCCCAGGACCTGGACCGGCGTCGACGGGCCGGCCTCGGCCACGCTGTTGCCGTTGTCGTCGTGCATCGCCCGGACTCGGCCGTACGCGTCGCCGACCACCATGGTGTCGCCGACCCGCAGCGTGCCGCGCTGGACGAGGACCGTCGACACGGCACCGCGGCCGCGGTCGAGACGGGACTCGATCGAGATGCCCTGCGCGTCCTGGTTCGGGTTGGCCCGCAGGTCGAGCGAGGCGTCGGCCGTGAGGACCACGGCCTCCAGCAGGGAGTCGATGTGCAGACCCTGCTTGGCGGAGATGTCGACGAACATGGTGTCGCCGCCGTACTCCTCGGCCACGAGGCCGTACTCGGTCAGCTGACCGCGCACCTTGGTCGGGTCGGCGCCCTCGACGTCGATCTTGTTGACCGCGACGACGATCGGGACCTCGGCCGCCTTGGCGTGGTTGAGCGCCTCGACCGTCTGCGGCATGACGCCGTCGTTGGCCGCGACGACCAGGATCGCGATGTCCGTCGAGCGCGCACCACGGGCACGCATGGCGGTGAACGCCTCGTGACCCGGGGTGTCGATGAAGGTGATCTTGCGCTCTTCTTCGTTGACCTCGGTCGCGACCTGGTAGGCACCGATGTGCTGGGTGATGCCGCCGGCCTCGCCCGCGATGACGTTCGTCTTGCGGATGGCGTCGAGGAGCCGGGTCTTACCGTGGTCGACGTGACCCATGACGGTGACGACGGGCGGGCGGACCATCAGGTCCTCCTCGTCGCCCTCGTCCTCGCCGAACTCGATGTCGAAGGACTCGAGGAGCTCGCGGTCCTCCTCCTCGGGGCTGACGATCTGAACCGTGTAGTTCATCTCGCCGGCGAGGAGGTGCAGCGTCTCGTCGGAGACGGACTGCGTGGCCGTGACCATTTCGCCGAGGTTCATCATGACCGCGACGAGCGACGCCGGGTTGGCGTTGATCTTCTCCGCGAAGTCGGTGAGCGAGGCACCGCGCGACAGGCGAACGGTCTCGCCGTTGCCGCGAGGCAGCATCACACCGCCGACCGACGGGGCCTGCATGGCCTCGTACTCCTGGCGCCTCTGCCGCTTCGACTTGCGGCCACGACGCGCGGGACCACCGGGACGGCCGAAGGCACCCTGCGTGCCACCACGGCCACCGGGACCGCCGGGACGGCCACCGAAGCCGGGACGGCCACCGCCGCCGGGACCACCGGGACGACCGGCGAAACCGCCGCCACCGCCACCGGGACCACCGGGACGACCGGCGAAACCGCCACCGCCGCCACCGGGACGGCCGGCGAAGCCGCCGCCACCCGGACGACCGCCGCCGCCACCACCGGGACGACCGCCGCCACCGGGACCGCGGCCGCCGGGGCCACCGCCGCCGGGACGCGGGCCGGCAGCAGGACGCTGCGGCATCATGCCGGGGTTGGGACGCGGACCGCCGGGACCGCCGCCGGGACGCGGGCCGCCGCCCTGCGGGCGGGGCATGCCGCCCGGAGTCGGACGCGCGCCGCCCGGAGCCTGCGGACGAGGACCGCCGCCGGCGCCCTGCGGACGGGGGCCGCCCTGGCCCTGGCCCTGCGGACGCGGGGCGCCACCGGGCGCACCGGGGCCGCCCGGACGCGGGGCACCGCCCGGACGGGGCGCCTGCGGGCGCGCCATGCCGGTGGAGCCACCAGAGGTGAACGGGTTGTTGCCCGGGCGGGGACCCGCCGGACGGGCACCGGGACGCGGAGCGCCGCCACCCTGGCGCGGAGCGCCGGGACGGTCGCCACGGTCACCGCGGCCCTGGCCTCCCTGGCCGGAACCGCCCTGACGCGGAGCGCCCGGACGCGGCGCCTGGCCGGCCGGACGCGGGGCGCCCGGACGCGGGCCGGAGCCCTGGCCGCCCTGGCCCTGAGAGGCGGCCGGTGCGGCGGGAGCCTCCGGGGGTGCCGTGAACTCGGGTG
>NZ_POUC01000377.1 GCF_002891435.1 Streptomyces cahuitamycinicus | reverse complement strand
GTGCGGCGGACACCTGGACCGGGGGCGGGGGCCAGGTCTTCTCGCCCTCGCGGACCACGGTCATCGACCGCTGCACCACGTCGTCGAAGTCGAGGACGAGCCGTCCGTCCTTGCCGGGGGTGAGCAGCTTCATCAGGTTGACGATGTTGGTGCCGTACAGCTGCGAGGCCTGGGCCGGGAGCCGGCCGGGCAGGTCGGTGTAGCCGATGATCGTCACGTCGTTGTCGGTGACGACCGCCTTCCCGGCAACCGTGCCCTCGACGTTGCCGCCCTGGGCCGCCGCCATGTCGACGATCACGCTGCCGGACTTCATCCGCGCCACGTCCTCGGCGGTGATCAGCCGCGGCGCCGGACGGCCCGGGATGAGCGCGGTGGTGATGATGATGTCGACGTCGGCGGCCTGCTCGGCGTACAGCTGCGCGGCGAGCCGGTCGTAGTCCTCCGAGGTGGCCTTGGCGTAGCCGTCGGTGCTCACCTCCTGCTCGACGCCCACCGCCAGGAACTCCCCGCCCAGGGAGCGGACCTGCTCGGCGACCTCGGGCCGGGGGTCGGTGGCGCGGACCACGGCACCGAGGCTGCGGGCCGCGCCGATCGCGGCGAGCCCGGCCACTCCGGCCCCGGCCACCAGCACCTTGGCCGGGGGCACCTTGCCGGCGGCGGTCACCTGGCCGGTGAAGAACCGGCCGAAGGCGTGCGCGGCCTCGACCACGGCACGGTAGCCGGCGATGTTCGCCATCGAGCTCAGCACGTCCAGGGACTGGGCGCGCGAGATGCGCGGCACCGCGTCCATGGCCAGCGCGGTGATCGGCCGCCGAGCCAGCTCCTCGACCAGCTCCGGGTTGAGGGCCGGGCTGATCAGCGCGATCAGCGTCGCCCCCTCGCGCAGCCGGCCGGTCTCCTCACTGGAGGGGGCGTTCACCTTCAGTACGATCTCCGCCTGCCACGGGTCGCCGAGTTCGGCGCCCGCCTCCTCGTACGCCGTGTCGGAGAAGCGGGACGAGGCTCCCGCTCCCGGTTCGACCACCACGTCGTACCCGAGCGCGGCAAGTCTCCCCACGGTGGCCGGCGTGGCCGCCACCCTGGTCTCGCCCGCAGTGGACTCGGCCGGTATGCCGATCCGCTGGGGTTGCGGTTCCGCTGGGACCATCGTGTGCCTCTCCCGTCGTTCGACTGCCTGTCCTCCTTGGTGCCCGCATCCTGCACGTTCGACGCGGCATCCGTGGCGGGCCGCGGTCACATGGCCGAGGAGGCTGTCCTCACACCGCCGAGGGGTTGCCGAGAGAGCGTTTCGGGGGTATTGGTGTGACGCCCGGGGCGGAAAGAGTCCTGTGATGCGACAGGTCACGGCCGGGCGCAGACTGATGGCGTGAGCAGCACGCGCCCGGGGCGCGGCGAGGCCGCGAACCCCTTTCGATCAGCACCGCAGCAGACTGTCGCGCTGGCGGCGATGATGTTCGCCGTCGCCATGACCTTCATCGACCAGACCATCGTGTCGATCGCGGCCCCGGACATCGTCCGCGAACTGGGCCTGTCGTCCTCCGGAATGCAGTGGGTGGTCAACGCCTACCTGCTGGCCCTCGCGGCGTTCTTCGCCCTGGGCGGCCGTCTCGCGGACCTCTACGGGCCGCGCCGGATCGTCGTCATCGGCACGCTGGTGTTCGTCGTCTCCTCGGTGCTGTGCGGGTGTGTGCCCGCGGGCGGCGCCGCACAGGCCTGGCTGATCGTCTTCCGCGCCACCCAGGGGCTGGGGGCGGCACTGCTGTTCCCCGCGGCCCTGGCCGTGGTGGTCGCGGTGTTCCCGGTCGAGCGGCGCGGGCGGGCGCTCGCGCTGTTCTTCGGGGTCACCGGCGCGCTCACGGCCATCGGCCCGCTGCTGGGCGGCTGGCTCACGAACTGGACCTGGCGGTCGGTGTTCTGGGTCAACGTGCCCGTGGCGATCGTGGCGCTGGTCCTCACGGCCCTGGCGCACATCTCCGACCGGCGGCGCTCCGGCACCCTGGACGTCCCGGGCGCCGCCCTGATCGCGGCCGGCATGGGCCTGAGCGTGCTCGGGTTCCAGCAGGCCTGGTCCTGGGGCTGGGACAGCTGGGCGACCTGGGTCTGCATCGCGGGCGGCCTCGCGATCCTCGCCGGATTCGTCCGCTTCGAACGGAAGGTGGAGCATCCGCTGATCGACCTGCGGGTCTTCCGGGACAGGGCGTTCACCGTCGACGCGGCGGTGCTGTTCTTCGCGATGCTCGCCTTCGTCCCGCTGTTCTTCTTCACCTCCGTCTACGCCCAGGTGTCCCTGAGCGCCTCACCGAACCAGGCGGCCCTGTTCCTGCTGTACTTCTTCGTCGGCTTCGCCATCGCCTCGCAGTGGGGCGGCCGGATCCTCGACAAGAAGGGCGCCCGCCCGGCCCTGAAGCTGGGCACGGCCGTGGGCTGCGTCGGCTTCGCACTGTGGGCGAACAAGCTCACCGACCTGTCCATGCACGACCAGTGGCCCTACGCGGCCCTGGCCGGGGCCGGCATCGGCTTCGTCCTGGCCCCGGCCTCCACGGACGCCGTCAACCGGGCCATCGGCGCCTCGTACGGCGAGGTCACCGGCATCACCCAGACCGTCCGCAACTACGCGGCGAGCGTGGGCCTGGCCGTCTACGGCACGATCCTCACCCACGTCACGACCGACAAGGTGGTGGGCACCCTGACGTCCAAGGGCATGTCCCCCGGGGACGCGAACACCGTGGCCCGCGACGTCACCGAGTCGATCAGCGGCAGCGGCGACTCCCGGCCGCCCACCGGCACCGGCCCCGCCGCCGAGGCGACCCGGGAGTCGATGTCCGCGATCCGCATGGACTTCGCCGAGGCCAACCAGTGGGTGTTCTACGGCATGGCCATCGCCCTGGGCATCGGCTACCTGTGCGCGCTGCGCCACCCGGGCGGCAAGGTGGACGCGAACGCGAAGGTGGAGGAACCGGCCGGGCAGGCCCGCTGACGCCGCGCGTCAGGTGAACGACGCGTCCGTGCGCTCCTGGATCTGCTCGGGCGTCAGGTCCTCGATCGTCTGGGAGATCATCCAGAGATGGCCGAACGGGTCGGCGAGACGGCCCCCGCGCTGCCCGTAGGGCTGGTCGGCGACGGGGTACACCACCGTCGCCCCGCCCCGCAGCATGGCCTCGGCCACGGCGTCGGCGTCGGACACGTCCAGGGCCATGATCACCGGGCTGCCGCCGAGGGACGCCGGCGCCGGGTCGCCCTCGTCGGCGTCCTTGACGGCGACGACCGCGCCGCCGAGCCGCAGCAGGGCGTGCACGATCCTCCCGTCGGGGCCGGTGTACCGCTCGATCTCCTCGGCGCCGAGCGCGGCCCGGTAGAAGTCGATCGCCCGGGCGCCGTCCGGAACCACGAGCCGGGCGTAGAGCCGGTTGACGGTCTGCTGTAGGGGTGTGTTCGTCATGCCTTCACCCTCGCCGGTGCCGGGGATCCTGGATTGTAGAAATCGGCAGGCCCGGGGCCGTTCACCCGTCCAGCGGGACGTGGTTGCGTTCGAGCGGGGAGCGCGGTGCGTACGCGGTCGGGGTGATCCCGGCCAGCGCGCGGAACTCGTGGATCAGGTGGGCCTGGTCGTGGTAGCCGCAGTCGGCGGCGAGCGCCGCCCAGTCCGGCGCCCCCGGCCCGGCGTTGACGCGGCCGAGAAGCCGCTGGAAGCGCCGCAGTCGGGCGTACCGCTTGGGCGCGAGTCCCAGCTGGTCGGTGCAGCGGCGGGCCAGCCGTCTGGCGGTCCAGCCCAGCCGGTCGGCGACCTCGGCGACGGGCGTGCCCCGGTCGAGCAGCGCGGCGGCGAGCCGGACCGCCGGGTCGGGCTCCAGGGGGCGTCGCGCCCGTGCCAGCAGGGCCGCCTCCAGCTCGCGCAGCCCGGCCCGCGGGCCTCCCACGGCCATGGCCTCCAGCAGCCGCTCGCGCAGCACCGCGCCGTCCGTGCCCCACAGCTCGTCGAGCCCGGCCAGTTCGTCGCGGACCGCGGAGACCGGAGCGGTGAGGAAGGGGTGGGCGCCAGCGGGCCGGAACGCCACCCAGACGACGGCCCGCTGCTGCGCCGGGTCGATCAGGGCCGGCTCGGTGTACGGCCCGTGCACGGCGGCGCCCCCGGTGCGCCGGACCGGGCCCCGCAGCGGGGAGGAGGACAGGGCGTCCGCGTCGAGGTTGACCAGCAGCTGCGTCCCGCCCGTCGGCAGGGCCAGCTCGGCGGTGTGCGCGAACCGCACCTCGGCATAACCCATCGCGCCGATCAGCGGCGCCAGGGCTCCTGCCGACGGCCGGACGGTGAGCGAGACCGGCGTCTGCTCCGCCGCAGGAGATGGACGGGCCGGACCGGTCATCGGTCCAGGGTACGGCCGGGCGACGCCGGCCGGGAGCTACAGCGCCAGCCACACCGCCTGGTCCGGCTTCAGCACCCCGCCCTCGACGGGGCCGCCGGCCAGGAGGAGCTCGGTGTGCGCGGGCAGCTCGTACGGCGCTCCGGAGAGGTTGACGACGCAGACGAAGCCCGGCTCGCGGCGGAAGGCCAGCACGCCCTCCGGGGTGTCCAGCCAGGTCATGCCGCCGTCACCGAGGGCGGGGTGGTCGCTGCGGATGCGCAGGGCCGTGCGGTAGAGCTCCAGCATGGAGGCGGGGTCGCCGGTCTGGGCCTCGACGCCGAGCCCCGCCCAGTCGTCCGGCTGCGGCAGCCAGGGCGCGGCGCCGGTGCCGAAGCCGTAGGGGGCCGCCGGGCCCGACCAGGGGATGGGGACGCGGCAGCCGTCACGGCCGCGGTCGGTGTGGCCGGAGCGTTCCCAGATCGGGTCCTGGAGGGCCGACTCGGGCAGGTCCTCGACCTCGGGCAGGCCGAGTTCCTCGCCCTGGTAGACGTAGGCGCCGCCGGGCAGGGCGAGCATCAGCAGGGCGGCTGCGCGGGCGCGCCGGGTGCCCAGGGCGGGATCGAGCGGGCCTTCGGGTTCGTAGCGGGTGTCGACCGTCCAGCCGCGCTGCGCGGTACGGCCGTAGCGGCTGGGGTGGCGCATGACGTCGTGGTTGGACAGGACCCAGGTGGCCGGTGCGCCCACCGCGCCGAGCATCGCGAGGGAGTCGTCGATGACGGCCCGCAGGTCCCCGGCGTCCAGGCGGCACATGAGGAAGTCGAAGTTGAAGGCGGTGTGCAGGCCGTCCGCCCGGACGTAGGCCGCGAGGCGCTCGGGGGTGTCCGCCCAGGCCTCGGCGACGAAGGAGCGGTCACCGGGGAACTCGTCGGCGACCTTGCGCCAGGACCGGTATATCTCGTGCACCTCGTCGCGGTCCCAGTGCGGGTGGTCGAGGTGCCGGCGCACGTCGTCGCGGCGGGCGAGCGGCCCCAGCACCGCCGGTTCCGCGTGCGGCGGCAGGTCGGGCAGGTCCGGGTGCTTGATCAGCCCGTGGGCGACATCGATCCGGAAGCCGTCCACGCCCCGGGCGAACCAGAACCGCAGGATCGACTCGAACTCCTCCCGTACCTGCTGGTGCTGCCAGTTCAGGTCGGGCTGTTCCGGCGCGAACAGGTGCAGGTACCAGTCGCCGTCGGGCAGCCGGGTCCAGGCCGGGCCGCCGAAGCAGGACACCCAGTCGTTCGGGGGCTGCGCCCCGTCGGGGCCGCGGCCGGTGCGGAAGACGTAGCGCGCGCGCTCCGGGCTTCCCGGGCCGGCTTCCAGCGCCGCGCGGAACCAGGCGTGCCGGTCGGAGGTGTGGTTCGGGACGATGTCGGGGATCACCCGGATCCCCTGCGCGTGCGCCTCCTCGATGAGCCGCTCGGCGTCGGACAGCGTGCCGAACAGCGGGTCGATGTCCCGGTAGTCGGCCACGTCGTAACCGTGGTCGGCCATGGGCGACTTGTACCAGGGGTTGATCCAGATGGCGTCCACGCCCAGCGACTTCAGATACGGCAGGCGCGAGCGGAGTCCGGCGATGTCGCCGACGCCGTCGCCGTTGCCGTCGGCGAAACTGCGGATGTAGACCTGGTAGATGACGGCACTGCGCCACCAGGGTGCGGTGTGGGACACGGTGGATCCGGCTCCTCGGGTGTGAGGTGTCTACTTGGCCGAGCCTGCGGTGAGCCCGGCGACGATACGGCGCTGGAAGAGCAGCACCATGACCACCAGCGGGATGGTCACGACGATGCCCGCGGCCATCTGGCTGCCGAACGGCGTCTGGTAGGTCGTGGCGCCGGAGAACTTGGAGATGGCGACCGTGGCGGTCTGCATGGCGGGCTTGTTGGTCATCGACAGGGCGATGAGGAACTCGTTCCAGGCCGCGATGAACGTGATGATCGCGGTGGTGAAGATGCCCGGCGCCGCCAGCGGCACGATGACCCTGCGGAAGGCCTGGCCGCGGGTGCAGCCGTCCACCATCGCGGCCTGCTCCAGTTCGTCGGGCATCTGCCGGAAGAACGTGGTCAGGTTCCACACCGCGAGCGGCAGCGTGAAGGACATGCTGGGCACGATCATCGCCTGGTAGGTGTTGATCCAGCCGATGTCGGTGAACAGTTTCAGCAGCGGCACGACGATCGACACCACGGGGAACATCGACGTGGCGATGATCACGGTGAGGATCAGCCGCTTGAAGCGGAACTCCAGCCGGGCCATCGCGTACGCGGTGAAGGTGGCGAGGACCAGCGACAGCGCGGTGGTGACGCCCGCGACGACCAGGCTGTTGAGGAGTGCCCTGGTGAACCCCTGTGCCGGGCCGAACACCGAGCGGTAGTTCGCGAAGGACACCGGGGACGGAAGCAGCGAGGTGCTGAAGATGTCGTTCGTGCTGCGCAGGCTGGAGACCAGCATCCAGTAGAACGGGGCCAGGCAGTAGGCCACCACCAGGGCGATGCCCAGATGGGGCAGCCACTGCCGCCACTTGGCGGTGAGGGTCATGCCGTCACCTCCCGTGCGCGGCGGCCCGGCGTTCCGGCGCCCCGGCTCCCGCTCCTCTTCCTCTTCTTCGTGCCGCCGGCGTCTCCGACGATGTCGGCGCCGAGCAGCCGTACGAAGGCGAGCGCGATGAGGAAGACGTAGAGGAAGAGCAGGACGGCGTAGGCGGAGGCCGGGCCGAAGCGGACGTTGGACGCCTCGTTCTGGGCGAGCATCGACAGGGTCTCCACGGAGCCCTTCTGCGAGCCGATGAGGATGTAGGGCAGGTCGAACATGCGCAGCGCGTCGAGGCAGCGGAACAGCACGGCCACCAGCAGGGCGGGCTTCACCAGGGGCAGGGTGATGCGCCGGAACTGCTGGAAGGCGCTGGCCCCGTCGAGCCGGGCCGCCTCGTAGACCTCTTTGGGGATGACCTGGAGGCCGGCCAGGACGAGGAGCCCGATGAAGGGGGCGGTCTTCCACACGTCGGCGATGACGACGGCGACCTTGGCGGAGAAGCCGTCGGCGGTCCACAGCACTTGGTGGCCGAGGAGGACGTTGGCGATGCCGTCGGCGTTGAAGATCCACTTCCAGAGCAGTCCGGAGATGGCCGTCGGGATCGCCCAGGGCACCAGGATGCTCGCCCGGACCAGGCCGCGGCCCCGGAACGCCCGGTGCATGATCAGTGCCATGGCCACGCCGATCACCGTCTCCAGCGAGACCGTGACGACGGTGAAGAAGGTCGTGTTCCAGAAGGCGTTCCAAAAGCGGTCGCCGGCCTGGGTGAAGATGTCGGTGTAGTTCTTCAGCCCGACGAACGGCTCGGAGTTGCTGATGAACCCTGTTCGGGGGTCCAGGCCCTTGACCCCGTACAGGGACTCGTCGAGCGCCATGAGCGTCGGGTAGAGGACGACGACCGAAAGGACCAGCAGCGTCGGGGAGACCAGGAGGGCGGCCAGGCGGCCCGCGCCGGCGGTGGCCCGGGA
>NZ_POUC01000376.1 GCF_002891435.1 Streptomyces cahuitamycinicus | reverse complement strand
CGAGGAGGGCTGACAGCGGTGTGAGGGGGCGGCGGGAAGCGGTCGCGAGGAGGGCTGAGCAGCCGGTGTGGAGCCGGGCCCGCCGGCACTGCCGCGAGCCGGTCGGTCAGTCCTCGAGGGGGAGGACACCACCGTCGACACCGGCCTCGCGGGGGAGGACGAGGAGCAGCGGGGCGTGGGCCGGACCGGCCCCTTTTCGCCACCGCCTGAGGCGCCCGGGCGGGCCGGTGCATAAAATCCGGTCTCATGGCGAAGCCTGACGAGCTGATCGTTGACATCGCTGCCCGTGTGGAGTCCGGGCAGAGCAACCAGATGTCCCTGACCGTGGTCGCCGGTGGTGCTGTCATCACCGGCCGGCTGGCTCCAGAATCCGTGTGGAGGGCGAGGGTCTCGGAGGTGCTGACGAACTCCGCCCGGCTGGGCGAGTTCTCCGCGGTCTTCGAAACCCCGGTGGAGAAGGAGGGGCCACCCACACATCTGCACTTCCACGTCGCCCGCATCCTCCAGGGCACGGTGGGCATCCCCGAGACGGGAGGGATGTACCGGGTCGCGATCGAGGACGTGAGCGCTTGGACCGTGGGGGACTTCAGCTACTCCGACCACTGACCGCCGCCGTTGCCGACAGCGGACATCCATGCGGGGCAGTCGGTTCCCGCATGGATGTCCGGTGGAACACCGCTGCGCTACAGCCGCCCGACTGCGCAGCCCCGCCCAGCGTTTCCCCAGGTCAAGCCTCTGAGTCCTGCTGGAGTGTCAAGGGGCGGAGAACTTCCGGGCGTTGATGTCGGAGTCCGAGGGCTCGTCGACAGGGTGCTCCTCGCGCCGCTGCCGGGCACCGGCCTTGGGCCGGGGGATGAGGAGGGTCGCCAGCATGCCGAGCGCCAGCAGCGCGGCGCAGGTGTAGCCGTTGATCTGAATGGCGTGGGACATGGCATCACGGGCGGCGTCAGCGGCCGATGCCGTCTGCGGGTTCTCACCGAGCCCGGAGATCATCGCGCCGGCGCTGTCGGCAACCGCCGACGACAGCTTGTCCGCCTCGGGCGTGGGCGTTCCCTGCTGGACGAGCCGATCCGACAGGTCGGAGTCCAGCGCCGTGAAGAAGGTCGACGTCAGAATCGCGATGCCGAGCGCGGAACCGAGCTGACGTGCGGCGCTCTGGATTCCGGAGCCCTGGCCGGCGTGCTGTGGCGGCACGTCCGCCAGTACGACGTTGGTGACCTGCGCGGTGGCGAAGCCGACCCCCATGCCGTACAGGAACAGGGCGATTCCGATGATCCACCACTGCGAATCGCTGCCGGCCAGCAGGCCGAACATCAGCAGACCGATGGCCTCGAGTAGCAGGCCGGTGCGCACCAGGCCGATGGGGCCGACCTTCTCGGCCATGCCGAAGCTCGCTCCGCTCGCGAAGAAGCTGCCCACCGCGACGATGAAGACGATCAGCCCGGTCTGGAGCACCGAGTACCCCAGCGTGTACTGGAGCCACAGGGGCAGAACGGCGAGCATGCCGAACTCCGCCAAGGCGATGATCAGCGTCGCGATGTTGCCCGTGCTGAAGGACTTGATGCCGAACAGCGAGGTGTCCATCAGCGGTGCCGTGCCGTCCACCCGGGTCAACCGGAGCTGGAGCAGCAGGAACAGTGCCAGGCACGCCACGGAGACGACCAGAGCGACGGGGATGACGGACAGGCCCAGCGCGTCCCCGAAGGGGCCGAAGTCCTTCTGCGGCTCCCACCACCCGTAGTTGCGCCCCTCGATCAGTGCGAAGGCGAGGAGCCCGAGGCCCAGCACCGACAGCACTCCGCCGACGGCGTCGATCTTGCCGGGCTGCCGGGGGGACTTCTCCAGGTACTTCATGACGCCGAGCACGATCAGCACCACGACGAAGATGTTGATGCCGAAGGCCCACCGCCAGGAGTACTCGGCGAGCCAGCCACCCAGCAGCGGTCCGACCGCGGCTGCCGCACCGATCGTGGATCCCCAGATGGCGAAGGCCTTGCCCCGGTCAGGCCCCCGGAAGGTCATGTTGAGCAGGGCGAGCGAGGTCGGCATGACGATCGCGCCGCCGATGCCCTGGGCGAACCGGCCGGCGATGAGGAGATCTCCGGAGGGCGCCAGGGCGGCGGCGACGCTCGCCAGTCCGAAGACCACGGTTCCGATCAGGAACAGCCGACGTGCTCCCACGACGTCCGAAAGACGCCCCATCACCAACAGCAGAGCGGCCAGAATGATCGCGTAGGACTCTTGGATCCACTGGGCGTCGAAAGCCGAGATCTCCAGGTCGTCGATGATCGGCGGCATCACCACGTTGACGATGGTGAAGTCCACGACCACCAGCGACACACCGAGAGACACGGCCACCAAGCCCAGCCAAGGGTCTCGGTTGGCTAAGGAAGACCGAGTTGGATTGTCAGACAAGGTGTTGATCCATCCTGTGTGATGCAAGCGCCCGGTTCGGCTGCCGAAGGGCGGGATGCTCGGGCCGGCCGGGGGATCCTTTCGACCCCGGCGCCTTGGCACGATGGCAGGAGAAGAGGACGAATTCTGACCTCTACTCACACTGATCGGGAGGGCAGCCTTTGATCGCGAAGCGAACGCTGGAGCTCCTCAGCCTGCTTCAGACCAAGAAGGAGTGGACCGGTGAAGGGCTGGCCCAGCGGCTGGGCGTCTCGCCCCGGACCGTACGGCGTGACATCAACCGCCTCCGCGAGCTGGGCTACCCCGTCACGGCGACGAAAGGCCCGTCCGGCTACTACCGCATGTCCCGCGGAGCGCGTCTTCCTCCGCTGATGGTCGACGACGAGCAGGCCCTCGCCATCGCACTGTCCCTCCAGACCGCACCGGCCTCGGTGACCGGCATGGGGGATGCCACCAAGCGCGCGCTGAACTCCATCAAGGAGCTGCTGCCGCCTCATGTGGCCCGTCGTCTTGCGACCTTCTCCATCGAACAGATCGAGAACGCGTGGGAACTCGCTCCGCCCCGGATCGATCCCGCGCTCCTCGCGCAGCTGAGCACCGCCGCACAGCAACGCGACCTCGTGAGGTTCTCCTACCGCTCCATCAACCACGACTCGATGGAGGACAGCGAGGTCCTGGCCGAACCCCACCGGCTCGTCGTCTGGTCGGGTCGCTGGTACATGGTGGCCTACGACCAGCAGCGGTGCTCCTGGCATGCCTACCGGCTCGACCGCATCCGGCTGCCGGCCCCCACCGCGTGGCGCTTCGGCGAGCGTGAGGTTCCCGACGAGGACATCACCCGCTTCGTCCAGAGCCAGCCCGATCGCGGTGACACCCCGGACGCCTGGCCCTGCTGGGGCACCGTCCTGATGGAGTGTCCCGCGGCACTGGTGGCGAAATGGGCTCCGGGGGCCGCCAGTTTCGAAGCGATCGATGACAGGATCACCCGGATCCAGATGGGGGCCTGGTCGTGGTCGGCGCTCATCGGCTTCCTGATCACCTTCGATTGCCGGTTCACCGTGGAAGGACCGCCCGAACTCGTCGAAGCGGCCCGGAGGGTGACGGGCCGCATCGACCTCGACATCACCGGCCCGACGGACGCCCGGCGCCGTCAGCGGCAACGCCCGCTCGAACGCGGCCGGGTGAAGTCCGGCGAGCGATCGGACAACTGACCGCGCCTCCGGCCCGGTGGACGGGGCCTGTCGATGGGCCCCGTCCACCCCGGGTCAGAGGGCGGGGCGTGTCGGGCGGCCCGCCGCAGCAGCGGCTTGATGGAACTGATCAGCCTCCTAGGCCGGGGCGCCGCAGGCGCAGCCCGGAGCGCAGCGGCAGCCGCCCTGGCTCGCGGCCTTGTCCGTCATCGTTCCGACAGGCATGGCGCAGCAGTTGTCGCCGCGCCAAGCCTCACGCCCCTCCTTGATCGCGACGGCGGCGATCACCAGGGCTGCGATCGGGTCGGCCCAGCCCCAGCCGAACAGGGAGTTGGCGAGCAGGCCCAGCAGAAGGACGCCCGAGAGGTAGGTGCACAGCAGGGTTTGCTTGGAGTCGGCGACCGCGGAGGCGGAGCCGAGTTCGCGGCCAGCGCGGCGCTGGGCGGCGGACAGGAAGGGCATGACGGCCAGGGAGAGGGCGGCCAGCACGATGCCCGCAGTGGAGTGCTCGGCTTCGCCCGAGCCTGTCAGCGCTCGGACGGAGTCGACGGTGACGTAGGCGGCGAGGGCGAAGAAGGAGAGCGCGATGATGCGCAGGGCGGTCTTCTCGCGGGCCTCTCGGACAGCGTGATCACGTGCCGAGAACTGCCAGGCCACTGCGGCCGCGGAGGACACCTCGACGACCGAGTCCAGGCCGAAGCCGACCAGGGCGGTGGAGGAGGCGATGGTGCCCGCGGTGATGGCGACGATCGCCTCGACGACGTTGTAGGTGATGGTGGCGGCGATCAGCAGACGTATGCGACGGGCCAGTTGGGCGTGTCGGGCCGACGGCAGGCCGAGGGATACCGGGGTCGCCATCAGCAGCCCTCCTGGTCGGCCTCCACGCAGGTGCGGTCGGCCTCGACGGCGAGGACGGCACCGCGCAGGTCGTCCAGGGCATGGCCGAGTCGGGCATCGGACAGTTCGTAGCGCATGCGCCGGCCTTCGGGGACGGCGACGACGATGCCGCAGTCGCGCAGGCAGGCGAGGTGGTTCGACAGCCGGGTGCGCGAAATCTCCAGCTTGTCCGCCAGGTCGGCCGGGTGAGCGGGGGCCTCGCGCAGGGCGAGCAGGATGCGGCAGCGGATCGGGTCGGCGAGCGCACGGCCGAAACGGGCCAGGGCGTCGATATCGGAGGCGATGCTCAGCATTCTCGTACAGTACACGGATTCATGGATTCAGGAAATCCTGAACTAATGCGCCGGGTGTGCTTTGGAACACTGCTGCAGCGGAAGGCGTAGCGGCGCTTGGCCTGTGGGAGGGTGCCCGGCCGGCGAGGCCGACCGTCCCGGCCGCCTGGCGGCCCCGCCCCGTACATGACGAAGGCGGGACCGAAGACCCCGCCCGAACCCCCTGAAACCCGAACTCAGGGCCACACCAGGCAATAAGGCTGATGCCCCGCCTCATGCAGCCGGTGCGAGAAGTCCTGCCACTCGTGCAGCGATTGGGGGCGGGAGGGCGCTGACCTGGGGTTTCGCACGGGAATGTGCGTTGACCTGGGAAAACTCCTCTCGGTAGTTCTCACGGGTCAACGCCGTTTCCCAGGCTCATGTGCCCTGGATGTGCCCTCGCGGCGTCTCACCAGAGGGCGCCTTGTTCGGCTGACGGACGGGTAGCGGACGGCGTCGCCGCCAGGCTCATCCGCGTCTTTGCGTTGATGGCACGAGCTTCCGTCGTCGCGGCGCCCGCCTCACGCAGCTGCCGGATGGCCTCGATCACTTGGGCGGGCCGGTAGACGGTTTCCAAGAGGGCGTAGCGCTTGAGCTCGGGGATGGTTCGCCCGCCGGGCGTTTCGAAGATGAAGTCGTGCAGGATCCGTCGCAGCGGAGCCGTATCCGGTTCGAAAACGAGATCAAGCATCTGCTGTTGGGTGTCCCTGGGGTCGCGGTAGCGCGACGGCGCTTGCGGGGATGCGTCGAGTCTGACCTGCGCCTACGCGGTTTGCATCCCCATGCCGTCAGCTTGGATCACACCGTAATTGGCCGTAGTTCTCCGTTCTTACGGGCACGCCAAGGGCACGGCATCCGACAGACGTGTTTTCCGGGCCGCGGGCAACGTTCCTCTCCGCTCGCGCGCCGACAACGCACGAGTCGGCCGCGTGGGCCTTCGCTCATGCGCATCAGGAGAAAACGTCCAGCAGAAGCTGCTGGCGGGTGTTGGTGTCGATCAGGATCTGCTGGGTCTGCTTGGGGTTGCCGGATCGGACCGCTTCCGTCATCGCGGCTCGCGCCGCCTCGGGGGGCGTGTCGGGTGGGACCACGAGCAGGGAGAGGTGGTCCTGGTCCCCCTCGGGTCACGAGCGCGGTGTCGTCACCCACGGAGAAGACGTCGATGTGCACCACACGATCGTCGACGGTCGTCCGCGTCGGCATTTCGTCCCAGGCCGCGGAGTCCAGGCCGATCCGTGTGATCGGCCCGAGGCGCTCGGTCAGTGTGCTGACCAGGCCGGGCAGTTCGGCGGCGAGATTCCGGGAACGGGGTCACCACGCACCGAGGATGCTCCGGCGTTCGTGAGTGGTGGTGAGCCGCAGGAGCGCCGTTCCGGGACGCAGGGATTCGTGTGCACCGTCCGCCAGCAAACCTGCCGGAGGCGGGGAATCGGGATCGGGCATCGTGCTCACCTGCCTGTTCGGGGCCTCCTCGCGTCCACGCCACTCCTGGCGTGTCAGGCGCGGTCGCTGAGAGCGGCGGTCATGATCGGTTCGGCCGCCTCCTGGGTGGTGTCGGGCGGCACGACCAGCAGGTCCCAGCGGCCGTGGCCGGGGGCCAGCAGGACGACGGTGTCCGGGGCGTGTGCTGCGACCGTCTTCCGCAGTCGCACGACCTGGTTGGCGACGAGCATCCGGCCAGGTGCCGCGGACCAGGCCGCTCCGTTCACCGTGACGCCGGCGATGTGTCCCCAGGCGCGCGGCAGTGCGGCGAGCAGCTGCGGAAGCTCCGCCAGGAGGTCGTAGGAGCGTGGCCACCACACGCCGTCGAGACGACGCCGCAGCGCGCTGTGGGGCGCGAGGCGCAGGCGGAGGAGAGAGCGGGTGGGCGGTGAGAGCGGTGAGGGAGGCGCTGTGGTGATCATGGCGTTTCCTTTGACGGGTTGTGGAGCGGTCGGTTCGGGTCAGGCCCGGCGGGCGGCAAGCCGGTCCTACGTGGGCGGTCACGGACCGCAACAGTTGCGGAGGAGGAGAGGGGGCCCAGGGGCGTCTAGGTGCTCCGCCCTCGTCTTCCCACTGCTCCATCCGCCCCTGCTCGCGTACGACCTCGTCCTTGGCGTGGAGGCGTCGCTCGGCCGCCAGAAGCTCGCTCGCGGTGAGGTGCAGCGCGGGGTCGGCGGCCGCGGCCATGAGCCGTGCGGCCGTGGCGGTCTCGGTCCGGGACGACGAGCAGGTCCCAGCGTCCGACGCCGTACGAGAAGAGCCAAATATGTGCGGGTCGAAACCGGAGGTGAACCACGCGGCCTTCACCGTGTGCCCGGGCACGGGCAGGTCGCAGGCCGCCGCCGGCCAGGTGTCGCGGCGGGACGCCATGCGCGACACACGTCCTCGCGTCGCGTCGAACGCCTCGGTGAGTGCGGGCAGTTCGGCCTTCAGGTCATCGGTGCGGGGCCACCATGCGCCGCAGAGGGGCCCGGGCGGGAAGGTCGGCGGCCGCAGGGCGAGCCGGGCAGGGCGCAGTGGCGTGCGTACCGGGCGGCTGGGGACGCGGGCGCCGGTTCTCGGCCGGCGTCAGCCAGGCTCGTCGGTGTGGGCGCGTCGTGCCTGGGTGTGGCTGGTGGCCAGCCAGGGCGACCGGGCAAAGTGCTCTTCGCTGACCTGCCCGGTGTCGACGGTGAGATGGAGCAGGGTGCCCTGCCCGTCGGGGCCCGCGGGATAGCTGCGTGGCTCGTCGCAGCGGAGGTCCCGGCGCAGCAGCTGCGCCACTCGTTGGGCGATGTCGGGGCTGGCGGCGATGATGCGGACCTCCGCGAGTCCGCCCATGGGGAGATCACCATCGGCGGTCTCGAACACCGGCGGATCTTCGCTTGTGCCGTGGGTGCTGCCGGTGCCGGTGCCGGTGCCGGTGCCTTGGCTGCGGCGGAGCGGCGCGGGCATGGACGTGACATCTGTTCTGTCGGCCATTTCGGGCCTCAACGCCCCGCGGCGTTCCGCTGGTTGTGCGTCGTACGTTCCCGGTGGCGGCGCGGTCGGAAGCGTCCCCTTCCGCCGTCGCGATGGTCGCGACGCTCGGACGGGGTGGAGTGCC
>NZ_POUC01000375.1 GCF_002891435.1 Streptomyces cahuitamycinicus | reverse complement strand
GCTGCACGGTGGGCTCCCTGGGGACGGGGCGCGGTTGGTCCGTGAAGTTATGCATCCATCGTGCAGCCGTCAATCACTTGCACAACATTAGTTCAGGCCGTCCTCGGCGATGCGCAGCAGCAGTGCGTGCAGGGTCTCCCGCTCGGCCGGGTCCAGGGGGCCCAGCAGTTCGCCGGTCACCCGCAGGCCGGCCTCATCGGTGTCGCGGAGGAAGTCGCTGCCGCTCTCGGTCAGGACGACGATCCGGCTGCGGCGGTCGTCGGGGGAGGGGCGGCGCTCGGCGAAGCCCAGCTTCTCCAGGTCGTCGACCAGGCCGACGATCGCGCTCGGGTCGTAGCCGAGGCGCGCGCTCAGCTCGCGCTGCGGGGTGCCGTCCGTGGTGGCGAGGTAGCGCAGCACGGCGTAGTGGCGCAGGCGCAGGCCCGACTCCTGGAGGCAGGAGTTGAAGAGCTGCCCCGAGCGCAGGCCCAGCCGGTACAGCAGGTAGCCCGTGTCGGCGTGCAGTCCGCGCATCCACGGCTCGTGCGCGTCGATGGGCTTCGCGGTGACGTTCTGGCGTGTGATGGCGGGCTCCCTGTGCTCGGTGCTGCTTGCCGGTGATTCCAGCATCTCGCACCCACAGGTCTCCAACAACTATTGACGACAACAATTATTGCTCTTAGCTTCGATCTCGCAGCCGTACCACCCGCATCAGCTCGTGAAGGGACCCGCCCGTGCCCAGCATCGATCTCTCCGGCAAGGCCGCCGTCGTCACCGGCAGCGGCCGGGGCCTCGGCCTCGCCTATGCCCACGCCCTGGCCGCCCACGGCGCGTCCGTGGTCGTCAACGACGTCGACGAGGCGGTGGCCGAGGCGGCCGTGAAGTCCATCGTGGAAGCGGGCGGCAGGGCCGTCGCCGAGGTCGTCCCGGTCGGCACCGCCGAGGCCGCCGAGCGGCTGGTGAACCGCGCGGTCGAGGAGTTCGGCCGGCTGGACGTCCTCGTCACCAACGCGGGCATCCTGCGCGACAAGGTCCTGTGGAAGATGACCGACGAGGACTTCGACGCGGTGCTCACCACCCACCTCAAGGGCACCTTCACCTGCGCCCGCGCCGCCGCCGTCAAGATGCGCGAGCAGGGCGAGGGCGGCTCGCTGATCCTGGTCGGCTCCCCGGCCGGCCAGCGCGGGAACTTCGGCCAGACGAACTACGCCGCCGCCAAGGCCGGCATCGCGGCGATGGCCCGCACCTGGTCGATGGAGCTGGGCCGCGCGGGCATCACGGTCAACGCCATCGTGCCGGTCGCCGCCACCGCGATGACCGAGACCATCCCGGCCTTCGCCCCGTACGTCGAGGCCATGAAGAACGGTGAGCCACTGCCGGACTTCCTGCGCAAGGGCGAGGGCTTCGGCACCCCCGAGGACTGCGCGGCCCTGGTCCCGTTCCTCGCCTCCGAGGCCGCCCGGGGCGTCACCGGCCAGTGCGTCGGCATCGGCGGCGACAAGGTGGCACTCTGGTCGCATCCGCAGGAGATCAGGGTGGCCTACGCCGACGGCGGCTGGACCCCCGCCACCCTCGCCGACGCCTGGCCCACCTCGGTCGGTGCCGAGCTCCAGTCGGTCGGCATCCCGGCGCCGAAGTTCCCGGAGGCGTGATGGACCGCGTGATGGACCTGGAGTCACTGGTCGCGATCGACGTCCACACCCACGCCGAGGTCTCCTCCAAGGGCCACTCCTCCCTGGACGACGACCTGCACGACGCCTCCTCGGCCTACTTCAAGGTCGAGGGCAAGCGGAAGCCGACCCTGGAGGAGACGGCCGCCTACTACCGCGAGCGGAACATGGCCGCCGTGATCTTCACGGTGGACGCCGAATCCGCCACCGGCACCCCGCCGGTACCGAACGAGGAGGTCGCCGAGGCGGCCGCCGCCAACGCCGACGTCCTCATCCCCTTCGCCTCCATCGACCCCTTCCGCGGGAAGGCGGGGGTGAAGCAGGCCCGGCGGCTGGTCGAGGAGTACGGGGTGAAGGGCTTCAAGTTCCACCCCAGCATCCAGGGTTTCTTCCCCAACGACCGCTCGGTGGCCTACGACCTGTACGAGGTGATCGAAGAGACGGGCACGATCGCCCTGTTCCACACCGGCCAGACGGGCATCGGCGCCGGCGTCCCCGGCGGGGGCGGGATCAGGCTGAAGTACTCCAACCCGCTCCACGTCGACGACGTGGCGGCCGACTTCCCGCACCTGAAGATCATCCTCGCGCACCCGTCCTTCCCCTGGCAGGACGAGGCCCTGGCCGTCGCCACGCACAAGCCGGGCGTGCACATCGACCTGTCCGGCTGGTCGCCGAAGTACTTCCCGCCCCAGCTCGTGCAGTACGCGAACACCCTGCTCAAGGACAAGGTCCTCTTCGGCTCCGACTTCCCCGTCCTCACCCCCGACCGCTGGCTCGCCGACTTCGGCAAGCTGACGATCAAGGACGAGGTCCGGCCGAAGATCCTCAAGGAGAACGCGGCCCGCCTGCTCGGGCTGACGAAACCGTAAGGGGCGTGACATGCGCAACGAGGGACTGGGGTCATGGCCCGCACGCCGGGCCCGCAAGACCCCGCACCGCACCGCCCTGATCCACGGCGAGGACGCCACCGACTACGGCACGCTCCACACCCGCACCACCCGCCTGGCGCACGCCCTGCGCGCCCGGGGCGTGCGCCGCGGTGACCGCATCGCCTACCTCGGCCCGAACCACCCCTCCTACCTGGAGACCCTGTTCGCGGCCGGCACGCTCGGTGCGGTCTTCGTCCCCCTCAACATCCGCCTCGCCGGACCCGAGATCGCCTACCAACTCGCCGACTCCGGCGCCCGCGCCCTCGTCTACGGCCCGTCCCACGCCGGTCTGGTCGCGGGCCTTCCCGGCAGCACGGACGTACGCGTCTACCTGGAGGTCGGCGGCGAGTACGAGGCGGTCGTCGCCGAGGCGTCCGAGGAGCCGGTCGACGAGCCGGTCGGCGCCGACGACACCTGCATCATCATGTACACCTCGGGCACGACCGGCCGCCCCAAGGGCGCCATGCTCACCCACGGCAACCTCACCTGGAACGCGGTCAACGTCCTCGTCGACACCGACCTGATCGCCGACGAACGCGCCCTGGTCTCCGCCCCGCTGTTCCACACGGCGGGCCTGAACATGCTGACCCTGCCGGTGCTGCTGAAGGGCGGCACCTGCGTCCTGGTCGACGCCTTCGACCCGGACGCCACCTTCGACCTCATCGAACGCCACCGGATCACCTTCATGTTCGGCGTGCCCACGATGTTCGACCAGATGGCCCGCCACCCGCGCTGGCCCGGCGCGGACCTCTCCTCGCTGCGCATCCTCACCTGCGGCGGCTCCCCGGTCCCCACACCGCTGATCGCCGCCTACCAAAAACGCGGTCTGACCTTCCTCCAGGGCTACGGCATGACCGAGGCCGCCCCCGGCACGCTGTTCCTGGACGCCGAGCACGCCGTCAGCAAGGCGGGATCGGCGGGCGTGCCGCACTTCTTCAGCGACGTCCGCGTCGTCCGGCCCGACCTCGCGCCGGCCGGCATCGGCGAGGTGGGCGAGATCGTGGTGCGCGGCCCGCACGTCATGCCCGGCTACTGGGGGCTGCCCGAGGAGACGGCCGCGTCCTTCGCGGACGGCTGGTTCCGCAGCGGCGACGCCGCCCAGATCGACGAGGACGGCTACGTCCACATCGTCGACCGCATCAAGGACATGATCATCTCCGGTGGCGAGAACATCTACCCCGCCGAGATCGAGGACCAGCTCCTCGCCCACCCGGACATCGCCGAGTGCGCGGTGATCGGGGTGCCGGACGACAAGTGGGGCGAGGTGCCGCGCGCGGTCGTCGTGCCCCGTGAGGGCGCCGCCCTCGACCCCGACGAGGTGCTCGCGTCCCTCGCGGGCCGCCTCGCCAAGTACAAGATCCCGAAGTCGGTGGTCCTCGCGGACGAACTCCCGCGCACCGCCTCCGGAAAACTCCTCAAGTCCCGTGTGCGTACGCGCTACGGCAACCAGTAAGGATCCGCATGAGCCTCACCGTCAACGGCCTCGACGAACTCAAGAAGCTCGCCGGCAGCGACCTCGGCACCAGCGAGTGGATCGAGGTGACGCAGGAGCGCATCAACACCTTCGCCGACGCCACGGGCGACCACCAGTGGATCCACGTGGACCCCGAGCGCGCCAAGGACGGCCCCTTCGGCGCCCCCATCGCGCACGGCTACCTCACTCTCTCCCTCTTCATCCCCCTGTTCACCGAGCTGCTGGACGTACAGGGCGTGACGACCAAGGTCAACTACGGCCTCAACAAGGTGCGTTTTCCCTCGCCGGTCAAGGCCGGCTCCCGCATCCGCCTGACGGCGAAGCTCAGCGAGGTCGAGGAGGTGCCGGGCGGCGTGCAGATCACCGTCGAGGGTGCCATCGAGATCGAGGGCGCCACCAAGCCGGCCGCCGTGCTGCAGAGCCTGTCGCGGTTCTACGCCTGAGCCTGACCGGGTCCATCAGGCGCAGATCATCCGGGCCGGCGGGCCGGCACCAGGTCCAGAAGACGTTCCGAGGCCTCCTCGGCGAGCGGTGAGAGCCGTTCGTGCACGGTCCGGAACGTCTTCTCGGCCTGTTCGGCCGGCCAGTCGCCCGGCAGGTGCTCGACCGGCAGCCGAGGGTCGCGGCGGACGATCTGCAGCCACTCCGTCTGGAGGCGCAGGCGCAGCACAAGGGCGTCGCCGGCGTCCGGCAGGTCGTCCTCCCAGTGCTGCCAGCGCCCCGCGAACCCCTCGTAGCGGCCGGCCAGTTCGGACAGCTCCCAGGTCTCCTCGATCATCCGGCCGATGTCCATGCCGGTGTCCGCGTGCGCCCGGAAGACCTTGACGTGTGCGGACAGTCCGAGGTCGGCCACCAGGGCCGACACGTCGACCTCGCCCGGGGCGATCCACAGACCGTTGAAGAGCGGGCCGAAGCCGCTCCAGGTCAGCCGGGAGCGCAGATCGTGGCGCTGGCGCTGCCAGGACTCCGGCAGGGAGAAGCCGAGCAGCGTCCAGGTGCCGTCCCACCGCCGGTTGACGGCACCCGCCTGCCAGATCCGCTGCGCGCCGTCGCGCAGCACGGCCTCCGAGCGCTCGGTCAGCCCGAAGTACATGCGGCGGCCCTCGCGCTGGCGACGCAGCAGGTCACGGCCCGCCATGCGGGTCAGCGTGGAGCGGGTGGCCTGCTCGCCGATGCCGGCGCGGGCGAACACGTCGATGACGCTGCCGGAGTACACGCACACGTCACGGCCGAGCACCTGGTCGCCCAGGAACGTCAGCATCAGGGCCTGGGGGCGCAGCGACTCTTCACCGGTCACGCGGCCCACCGTACCTCCGCCCCATCAGTCCTTGACCTGCTGGTACCGGGGATCAGGCCCCCTCGACGTCGACGAACACCGGGTTCGATCGAAGCTCTCCCCTCCCTTCGCAAGCTCAGGAAGGGGATTCCCGTCATACCTTGCGGTGACAGGTTTGACGGCTTTTGCCGCCCTGCGACCGCGCCTTCCGGCGGCCGGGACCTCCACGATGACGTGGCCGATCCGGTACAGGTGCAAGATGTTGCGAGCCGCGTTCCAGTCGGCGTTCGCCGTCCAGCCGCAGTCGGGGTTCTTGCACACGTGTCCGCCCACGGGTCGCCGTCCCCGGGCGCGTGCGGGACCGGCCCGCGCGGATCGACCGAGGCGCCGAGGTATCCGGTGCCGTTCCGGTTGCCATCGCTGCCGTTGCTGCCGCGCAGCCGGACGTAGAAGGACTCCTCGCCGGCGGTCAGCGGGATGCGCAGGGTGTAGGTGCCCGTGCGACCCGAGACGTCCTGCGTCCGGACGACCCGTGAGTCCGGGGCCGCCGAACAGGGCCGCGCGGCGCAGGAGCCCGACGGGACACGCCCTGCGGATCGAGGGCGGCGGGGGAGACGGACGGGTCGGCCCAGGCGGGCAGTTGCTGCTCGGCCATGACGAATCCTCGCGCGTTGTGAGGTCAGTGGTTCATGAAAGATCAGTGGTTCATGAAAGAGGTGACGGGCAGCGCCCGTGCGACGATCCGGACGTCGCCGAGCCGGCCGTGGAAGATCTGGTCGATCTTGCCGCCGTACTCGTAACCGCCGAGCAGCCACGGCAGTCCGACCGAGGTGATGCCGACGGAGGTGGCCTGGGGGTTGCGGAGGACCGGGCAGCCCTCGACGTACAGCGTGGTGTGCTTGCCGTCGTTGACGACCGCGAGGTGCCACCAGGTCTCCAGCGGCGTCTCCTGGCCCCAGTTGGTGGCGATGCCCTGCTGGTTGAGCGGGCGCATCGCCCACTGCGGTTCCCGGTCGTTGGACAGCGACAGCGTGGCCAGCGGCTCGTCCGGGTCGTCGGCGGTCTTCCCGGCGGCGCCGCCCGTGCCCGTGCGGGAGACCAGACCCGACCAGGCGTTGTGGGCCGGGTCCCAGTCGGCGGGCAGCCGGTAGAACGCCTCGATCGTGTAACCGTCCTCGAACGTGGCCCGGCCCAGCGGGGTGCCGTCGACCGTGCGCAGGTAGGCGCCCTTCAGCGGGGACTTGAAGCCCTGGAACTCCAGGCTGCCGTGGCCCGGCTGGTCGGGGTGGTGATCGGCCGACCAGCCCAGCGCGCCGCCGCCGACCGAGACGATGGAGAGGTCGTTGCCCCGCCCGGACAGGTCGCGGACCGTGCCCGCCGTGCCGTCCACGGGCTTGTCGAAGCGCCAGTACGCCATCGTGTCCGGGACGAGCAGCTTCGCGGCGGGCCGGGCCGCACGGGCGGGCACGGGCGCGAATCCGGCGAAGCGCTGCTCGAAGTCGATCCCGACGGAGAACCGGTCGGCGTCGCCGCTCAGTTCCATCTCCTGCCGCTCCAGCTCGTTGAGGCCCTTCGCGGCCCGGCCGAGGATCCACGGCGAGAGCGTCTCCACGTCGATGACCCCGCGGTCCAGGTCGAACCGGTACAGACGGATCATGGCCGCGCCGCCGAAGTAGCGGTTCTGATAGTTCGTCAGATGCAGATGGACGTCGTGGCCGGCCGCGTTCTTCCGCGTCACGCGGCCGGCGGGCCAGTAGTGCCCGCCGAGCGCCAGGAAGATCTGGTCGTGGTCCTCGATCAGCCGGTCCCACAGCTGCTGCCCGTAGTCCGACAACGTGTCGTCCTCCACGACCAGTTCGTGCGTCGTGAGGATCACCGGCGTCTTCGGATGCTTCGCCAGGACGTCCTTCGCCCAGGTGTGGCCCTGCGGTGACAGCCGCCAGTCCAGCGCCAGGACCAGCCACTCCCGGCCGCCCGCGGTGAACAGGTGGAAGGAGTTGTACCCGTCGGCCGAGGCCCCGCCGAACGTCGTGTGCCCCGCGAACCGCTGCGGCCCGAAGACGTCCAGGTACGGTGTCGCGCCGCGCTGGTCGGTCGTCGACGACTTCACGTCGTGGTTGCCGGCCAGGACGCTGTAGCCGACGCCCCGCCGGTCCAGCAGCCGGAACGCCTCGCCGATCGCGGCGAACTCCTCCTTCGCGCCGTTCTGCGTGAGGTCGCCGAGGTGGGACAGGAAGACGATGTTCTCGTCCCGGCCGTGCTCCAGCAGATACCGCAGCGAGGCCTCGACCGGCGTCTTGTCGATGCTGGGGCCGTCGAAGAGGTACTGCGTGTCGGGCATCACCGCGAGTGTGAAGCGGCGGCTGCCCGGATCGGGGCGCCACGTCGAGGCCGCCGCCTCGGCGGTGACGGCCGGCAGCGCGCTCACGGCAGCGGCGGTCACCCACTACACGGCGTCCGCCCGGCGCGAGACGGCCGCCCGGCTGCTCGCCGAGGGCGCCCGCCGCGAGCTGTACGCGGCAGGTCCGGGCAGCGAGCACCAACTGGCCTGGGCCCGCTT
>NZ_POUC01000374.1 GCF_002891435.1 Streptomyces cahuitamycinicus | reverse complement strand
GGGTGGGCGTGGTGGACGGGCACGTCAGCAGCCGCAGCCACCGCCCGAGCGTCGCACGCAGTTCCTCCGGCCCGACGACCGCGTCCGCCGCCCCCGCCGCGAACTGCGCCTGCGCGGTGTACGCCGCCGGGTCCGCGTCCGCCGGCCGCACCCGGGAGCCGGCGAAGCCGACCTGGGCGCCGGGCAGCGCGAGCACCACGTCGGCGCCCGCGCCCAGGGTGGCCCAGCCGCCCCCGGTCGTCGGGTCGCGCAGGACCGCGACCTGCGCGAGGCCGGCCTCCCGGGTGAGCGCCGACTGGCGGGCCACCCGCTGGAGCTGGGTCAGTGCGAGCATGCCCTCCTGCATCCGGCTGCCGCCCGTCGCCACCAACGGCACGACCGGGAAGCGGCGTTCGCGGGCGAACGCGTACGCCGCCTCCAGCCGGTCGCCGGTGCCCTCGCCCAGGGAGCCGCCGAGGAACCCGAACTCGAACGCGATCAGCACGGCCCGGGTGCCGCCGACGCGGGCGGTGCCGCACACCACGGACTCCTGCTCGCCGGTGCGTTCGGCGGCCCGGGCGCGGGAGGCGTCGTAGCCCGGCCAGCCGAGCGGGCCGTCGGGCTTCGGCCTCCGTGCGGGGACGGGGAGCTCGGCGAAGGTGGCGTCGTCGGCGAGGACGGTGACGGCCTCGCGGGCGGAGAGACGCTCAGTCATGGGCCAGCGCCCGCTTCATGATCTTCCCCATGTCGTTGCGGGGCAGCGCGTCGAGGTGGTGCACGACCCGGGGCCGCTTGTGCGGGGCGAGCCGCAGCGCCACATGGTCGGCCAACTCCTCCAGCGCGGGCGGCGACTGGGGATCCGCCGGCACGATCCACGCCACGATCCGCTCGCCGAGATCGGCGTCCGGCTCCCCGGTGACGGCGGCCTCGCGCACCCCGGGGTGCTCGAGGAGTGCGTTCTCGATCTCACCGGCCCCGATCTTGTAACCGCCGCTCTTGATCAGGTCGGTGGCCTTGCGGCCGACGATCCGGACGTAGCCGTCGGGGTCGCGCACCGCCATGTCGCCGGTGCGGAAGAAGCCGTCGGCGGTGAAGGCGGCGGCGGTGGCGTCGGGACGGTTGAGGTACTCGGTGAACAGGTTCGGCCCGCGCACCTGGATCTCGCCCACCGTCTCCCCGTCGTACGCGGCGACCTCCGAACCGTCCTCCTCGACCAGCCGCAGCTCCACACCCGGCAGCGGCACGCCGACCGTGCCGGGGCGGGCCTCGCCGTCGGCGCGGACGCTGGTGTTCATCAGCGTCTCCGTCATGCCGTACCGCTCGATCACCCGCCGCCCGGTCGCGGTCGCGATCCGGCCGTGGTCGTGCACGGGCAGCGCCGCGGAGCCGGAGACCAGCAGCCGCGCCCCGGTCAGCGCCGTCACCAGTTCCGGGTCGCTCGTCACGGCCTCGGCGATCCGGTGGTACATCGTCGGGACGCCGAACAGCATGGTCGCGCCGCCGTTCAGCTCGCGGGCGACGCCCTGGGTGCTGAAGCGGCCCAGGTGCCGCACCGACCCGCCGCGCCGCAGCGGGCCTAGGATGCCCAGGACCAGACCGTGCACGTGGAACAGCGGCAGTCCGTGGACGAGGACGTCTTCGCCGGTCCACTGCCAGGCGTCGGCCAGGGCGTCCAGGGTGCTCGCGACGGCCCGGCGGGGCACGACGGCGCCCTTGGGCGGGCCGGTGGTGCCGGAGGTGTAGACGATCAGGGCCGGGGTGCTGTCGTCGGCGGGCTCCATTGGGACGGTGCCGGTGCCGTGCACGTCGACGTCGAGACGGGACAGGGCCCGTACGGGCTCGGGGAGTTGGTCGTCGGGTGCCGTGAGCACCAGACCGGGGGCGCTGTCGGTCAGGATGTGCCCGAGTTCCTTCCCGCCGGACTTGGGGTTGAGCGGCACGGCGGGGGCGCCCGCCAGCAGCGCGGCGACGACGGCGACGGCCGTCTCCATCGTGGGCGTCGCCCAGACGGCGACCCGGCGGGCGTCCCCGATGCGTGCGGCCGTCGCACCGGCCGCGGCGGCGAGTTCTCCGTACGTCAGTGAACGCTCGCCGAACCGCAGGGCGGGCCGGTCGGCGAAGCCGCCGGTCAGGGCCGGGAAGAGGGAGGTCACGCGTCACATCTCCTTAGCTGTTTGCCTGCTCCACTGGTCGGTGGGTGGGCTATCCCCAGCCGGGGACGACCATCACCAGCCACGCCGCCGCGGGGACGACCGCGACCACGATCCCCCCGTACACCATCAACTGCCGGAAGAAACGCTCGCGGTCGACGTCCGGTGCGGCGGCGAGGACGAGTGCGCCGTTGGTGGAGAACGGGCTGACGTCGACGACCGTCGCCGAGACGGCGAGTGCGGCGACCATGCCGATCGCGCCGATCTCGCCCCGCTCCAGGAACGGCACGGCCAGCGGGATCAGGGCGCCCATGATCCCCACGGACGAGGCGAACGCCGAGACCAGGGCCCCGATGTAGCAGAGCAGCACGGCCGCGAGGAGGGGGACGCCGATGCCGCCCACGCCCTCGCCGGCCCACGTGATGGTGCCCATCTCGTCCAGGACGCCCACATAGGTGAGGACGCCGCAGATCAGCAGGACCGTGGGCCAGGCGATCTGGCCGGTCGCCTGGCGGCTGTCCTCGGGCCACAGCGTGCTCAGGACCACCGCGAGGGTGATGGCGGTGAGACCCGCGTCCAGGTCGAGGACGAGGACGGCGACGACCAGGGCCAGCAGGGAGACGAGGGTGGCGATGCGGGCCGGGGTGAGACGGGTGGTGTCGGGTGCCGTCGACTGCGTCGGCACGGCGGTGGCGGTCGCGGTGCCGCCGGGGGAGGGCAGGGACCCGCCGGTCCTGCCGGGGGAGGGCAGGGACCCGCCGGAGGAAGGCAGGGTCCCGCCGGTGCCGCCCGCGGGCGGCCCTCCCGCAGCGCCGTCGCCGCCGGTGCCGGGCTCCTCCACCGCCCCGCGGGCCCACAGCTTCAGCCCGCCGCAGACGACGAACACCACGCCCGCGATCACCAGGTTCGCCACGAGGGACGCCAGGAACAGGACGACCTCGTTGCCCGGGAGCTTCTCGCGTTCGACGATGCCGTTGACGATCGAGCCGTAGATGCTGATCGGGGAGAAGCCGCCGGCTTGGGCGCCGTGGACGACCATCGCGCCCATCAGGAGTGGGCTGATGCCGTAGCGGGCGGCGAAGCTCAGCGCGATCGGGGCGACGATCGCGACGGCGGCCGGGCTGACCGCGCCGATGGCCGTGAGCGCCCCGGTCAGGGCGAACATCACCCAGGGGATCAGCGCCACCCGCCCCCGGACGAGCCGGACGGCGGCGTGCACCAGCCAGTCGGTGGTGCCGTTGGCGCGGGCGATCGCGAAGAGGTACGTGACGCCGACCAGGACGACGAACAGATCGCCGGGGAACCCGGCGAAGATGCCGTCCGCGTCGAGGTTCGCGACGAGCCCGCCGACCGCGAAGGCGGCGGCGAAGGCGAGCGCCCCCATGTTGACGGAACGGGTGGTGGCGATGACGAACACCACGACGAGGACGAGGATCGAGATGAGTTCGGGGGACATACGGGCTCCCGTCGTTGGGCCCCGGAGCGGCTGGGAGCACCCTCAGTGGACGAGTGGCTGAGCCACTTGAGGTGCGTTGGTCGAACAGCGTGGGTGCGGCCCGTGCGCCCGTCAAGGGGGTACGCAAGAATTGGCTCAGCCACTCCGCCACTGTGAAGATCCGGTGTTACGCTCCCGGCGAGAGGGGGAGCCCGTGACCGACGCCCTGCGCCCCATGACGAAACAGCGCCTCTACGAACAGGTGCTGGAGCGGCTGCGCCAGTACGTCGCCGAAGGCGGTCTGCGCGCCGGTGACCGGCTGCCGCCCGAGCGGGATCTGGCCCAGCGGCTCGGTGTGAGCCGGGCCTCCGTGAAGCAGGCGATCGTGGTGCTGGAGGTCCAGGGTCTGGTGGAGGCCCGGCACGGCGGGGGCACCTACCTCGTGCGGGACAGCCTGGACACCGAACCGGTCGAGCGGATGGTCGAACGCCGCCGGCGCCTGCCCGACGTCCTGGAGGCCCGGGAGGCGCTGGAGACGAAGCTCGCGGAACTGGCCGCCGAGCGGCGCACGGAGGACGACCTGGCGGCGATGCGCTCGGCGCTCGCCCTGATGACCGAGGAGATCGCGGCGGGCGGCCACGGCGTCGAGGGCGACCGGCTGTTCCACGCGGCCGTGACGGCGGCGGCCCACAGCAGTCTGCTCGCGGAGTTCATGCGCTCCATCGCCGAGCAGATCGCCGAGAGCCGCACCGAGTCGCTGCGCCAGCCCGGCCGCCCCTCCCGTTCCCTCTCCCAGCACCGGGCGATCCTCGACGCGATCGCCGCCGGACAGCCGAGGCAGGCGGCCACGGCCATGCGCCGACACGTCCGGACGGTGGCGAAGGTACGGCTGCTGGACTGGGAGCCGGGGGAGGACTAGGGAATCTTTGACGGATCCCAGCGGCGTCACGACGGAGATCCATCAGACGCCCCCTGGTTCAGGCCCCGCCGCCCGCGCCGGGCGCCACGAACCGCCGGTGGGCCGGTGTGAAGTGGACGTCCGGCTGCCCGGCGAGCCCGACCTCCTGAACGGCCGGGGCGAGGCGCTCGGCGAAGAAGCGCTGAAAGTCCTCCTCGGCGTTCCACACGTCCGTCACGTGCATGACCCCGGGCTCGAACCAGGCCACGTGCAGGACGAGACCCTCCGGCACCTGCTTCTCCCAGCCCACCGTGTCGAGCATCGCGTCGTACTGCTCGGGCGTCACCCCGGACCAGCGCAGCGTCAGTACCACAGCCATGGCAATCCCTTCCTCCGTCGGTCTCCTGGCCAGTAGACCGGCCGGGGACGCCCACGGCCCGTGGTCCTGCGCCGTCCGGGTCAGGGCTGCGCCAGGTCCGCCGCCACGCGGCTGACGTCGTCGCCACCGGTGCCGGGGCTTCACCGAAGGTGAAGGCCGAACGGGGTGTCGCGGTCGCGGACGGGAGCGTTAGCCTGCGACGGACATCGAATCGACCGTCCGCACGAGGATGTCGATCGTCCGTACGAGGATGGAGTCGCAGTGGCCGGCACCCCGCGCATCGCCGTCGTCACCTACGACGCCCGCGGCGAGGAGCACAAGGACCGCGACCTGCCGGTGCTGGTGCGGGCGTTGCGGGACGCCGGGGCCGACGCCGTCGCCGTCGCCTGGGACGACCCGGACGTGGACTGGGCCGCCTTCGACCTCGCCCTCATCCGCTCCACCTGGGACTACAGCTGGCGCGCCGAGGAGTTCACGGCGTGGGCCGAGCGGTGCGGGAAGGCGACGCGGCTGGCCAATCCGGCCGGTGTCGTGCGGTGGAACGCCGACAAGCGCTACCTCGGGCGGCTCGCGGAGGCCGCGGTGCCCGTCGTGCCCACCCGGTTCTTCGCGCCCGGCGACCCCCTCGACCTGCCCGTCGACCGTGAGTACGTCGTGAAGCCCGCCTCCGGGGCCGGTGCCCGGTACGCCGCCCGCTACCCGGCCGGGGAGCGGGACGCCGCCGTACGGCAGGCCGGGCGCATGCACGCCGAGGGGTTCACCGTCATGGTGCAGCCCTACCTGACCGGCATCGACCTCCACGGCGAGCGGGCCCTGCAGTTCTTCGGCGGACGCCTGCTGCACGCGAGCGTCAAGGGCGCCGTCCTCGCGCCGGGCACGCCGTACGACGCCGACAAGGTCGCCCACCCCGACCTGCGCCCCTGGGAGCCGACCGCCGCCGAACTGGCCGTCGCCGAACGGGCGCTGGCCGCCCTACCCGGGGACGCGCAACCGCTGTACGCGCGCGTGGACCTGGTCACCGGGCCCGACGGCGAGCCGTGCGTGATGGAGTTGGAGCTGATCGAGCCGAACCTGTTCCTCCATCTGCACCCGGTCTCCGTGCCGGCGGTGGTCGCGGCGGTGCTGGCCGCCGTCGGCTGAGCACGCGGTGGGGCATGACGTCCCCGATGCGGCTTTTGGTGTACTGGTAGGGCCATGCCCTCCGAGCGACGGAGCCGGGCGCCGCTGCTCCCGGTGAGCGCCGGGTACTTCATGGTGATCCTGGACGTGACGGTCATCAACGTCGCCGTGCCGGTGTCGGGCGGGGGCTGTCGGCCTCGCTCACCGGGACAGTGGATCACCGACGGGTACACGCTGGTCCTCGCCGGGTTCCTGCTGACGGGCCGGGCCGGAGCCCCTCAGACCTGACGGCCGGTGACGGACACCCGCTGCAGCAGTCCCCAGGTGAACTCCGCGACGGCCTCCCGCCGCACCCCCTGCGCGTCCGGCGCGGTGAACGCCAGCCCCCAGCGGGTCGGTGCCGTGCCCTGAAGGGGGCGGGCCGGGGCGAAGGCGCGGGCCGCCTCGTCGACCGTGCAGGACCAGGGGGTGAGGTCGTCGAGGGTGCGCAGCTCCGGGCCCTTCGCGCCCGGCGCGCGGACCAGCCACTCGTTCCACACCGCGCGGTTCGGGGCCGTCAGCACCTCGAAGCGCAAGGAGGGCCAGAGGGGCACCGGCCACAGCCAGGCCTCGCAGTCGAGATCGCCGATCCGGCGCGACGTACGGGACTCGGCGTCGCCCAGCACCTGGCGGTACCTGGACAGGGGCGCCCGCGAACGCGGGGAACGGACCATCGCCTGCCACCGCCGGTTGGCCTCGCGCATGTCCGCGATCGACACCCCCAGCTCATGGCGGGCGTCCTCCACGAGGCCGGGATTGTGGTCGGCCATGCGGCGCAGCAGCACCAGCTGGAAGTCGAGCGGGGTGAAGGGGCTAGCGGGGTGCTTTCCGGAGGGCATGGGTCCCATCGTCGCCCACCGGGGCCCTGCCCGGTCGGCGGCCGTCGGGCAGGAACAGGACGGAGTTGACGTAGCGCGGGCCGCGCAGGAGCGGGGAGGGCAGGACGCGGCGGAGCAGGCCGTGGGAGACGACGTAGGAGGCGTCCGCCTGGTGGTCCTCCAGAGGGAACCGGGCGAGCGGCACCCAGGTGTCGCCGGGCAGCACCCAGCCGTCGTAGCCCAGCAGGGACAGATAGGTCACCACCGGCGCGATCGGCTGGATGCGGGACTCCAGCTCCACGAACAGGGCCGGCCGGTCCCGGGCCAGCAGACCCGTCGCGCCGCGCAGCACGGCCGGCTCGTTGCCGTCCACGTCGATCTTGATGAAGCCGACGTCACGCAGGCCCAGCTCGTCCAGCGTGACGCAGGGGACGTCCAGCGCGCGGCCGTGGATGTCGCGGCGGACCAGCGAGGACACGCCCCGGTCGCCCGAGTCGTCCGACGGCAGCCACAGACGGGCGATGCCCGGGCGGTCCGAGGCGGCAGCCCGGACCACCCGGACGTTCGGCGGGGCGGCGGCGGCCAGCAGCCGGGCCAGATGGGGCACCGGCTCGACCGTCACGACCTGCTCGGCGAGGCCCGACAGACGGTGTGTCCAGGGCCCGTACCAGCCGCCGACGTCCACCGCCGTACCGCAGCCCGGCGGGCACAGCTCGGCCAGCCGGGCCAGCTCCGGTTCGAACCGGGGATAGAGCGCCCGAGCGGCCGCGGCCACCAGGCGGGTGGGCAGCAGAGGGGCCACACGGGCTGCCAGGCTGGTCACGGGGCCATCCTCGTCAGCAGTTCCTCGTGCTCGTCGTCCGGCACCTGCTCGCCCGAGGACGGCAGCAGTTGCGGAATACCGTCGGTGATCGGGTAACGGCGGTGCAGGCGCGGGTTGTACAGCGCCTCCTCCCGCCCGGCCTCCTCGGCCAGCAGATGCAGCGGTCCCTTGTCGAGCGGGCACGCCAGGATCTTCAGCAGCGGGTCGTCGGGCTTCATGGTGAGGCCAACTCCTTGGCGGGTGGGGAGGG
>NZ_POUC01000373.1 GCF_002891435.1 Streptomyces cahuitamycinicus | reverse complement strand
GGGCGGGAGAGGCGGCCGCGGGGGAGGCGAGCGCTCCACCGAATGCCGTGACGCAGGCCAGCAGCGCCCCCACGCAAGCTGTTCCGCGGTGGTTCTTTTGAGGCACGACATCCCCTTCTGAGCATGTGCGAAGGTGAGCAGCCCATCAGCGGACCACTCACGGGAGCACGAAACTAGAAGGGAAGCCGAACAGAGGTCAACACATCAGCACACAAGTTTCACCTACGGCCCCGAGGCCAGACCGGTTCCGGATGATTTCTCCGTCCGAGGGTGACGGCGACAGGTCGCGGGCGTCCTCAGTCGCCCACCGTCAGCCCCGAGCCCGACAGCCGCACCCGGATGCCGTCCTCCTCCACCCGTACGTCCTCCAGCTTCACGTCGCCCTGCTCCGGCTTCGGCAGCTCGAACGCCAGGGCGAGCCGGTCGGCCAGGACCGGGCGGGTCAGGCCCGACAACTCGCCGAGGAGGTCGGGGTCGAGGCCCAGGCGCTTGAGCACCTCGGGGTTGTTCAGGGCGAGGTCGATGAGGTTCAGGCGTTCCGCCTGGCGGGCGAAGCGCGGGGAACCGGTCAGCTCGGCGAGCTTGCCGTCGTCGGCCAGGGCCTGGTCCACGGTCGCCTCGGGCACGCCCATGCGCTGCACGATGGCCGGGACCGACAGCAGCGCCTTGGCCTTCTGCGTCTCCCTGGCCAGGTCGGCGGACGCCTTGCGCGTCAGGTGCAGTCCCTCCGAGGCGCGCTTGCCGGGGCGGTAGGTGGCCAGGTCCCCGATGTCCAGGCGCATACCGCCGATCTCCGTGGCGATGCCCCGCTCCCCCTGCCGCTGGATCCGCGCCTCGGCCCGCAGCTTGAGGTTGTGCCCGGCGACCGGCAGGGTGCCGCGGGCCCGCACCCGGTCCCGGCCCTCGCCGGTGAACGTCACCTGGGAGGCGCCGAGTTCGCGGTTGAGGTCCTCGAAGGACAGCACGACGTCCCCGTCGAACCGGGGGACGTCGGCGCCGCGCACGGACGTCAGGCCGTCGGCGTTGAGCCGTACATCGTGGGCCGTTGCCGACACCTTGGCCAGCGAGACCCGGTCGGCGGCGACGTCCGGGACGGTCACCTTCACCGACTCCAGCCGCTTCTCGGCGAGTTGGGTGAGGAAGGGGAAGCCGCCGATCTCCACCTCGGGCGCGGCGGCCAGGTCCAGGCGGTCCTTGAGCGTGTCCGCGGCCCGGTGCTCGGCGTACAGCACGGCCCAGCGGTCGCCGAGAGCGGCGAACGAGGCGAGGACGACCAGGCCGACGACCGCCTTCACGGCGAGCGGCAGTCCGGCGAAACGATTCTTTCGCCGTCGGCCGCCGCGGCGGTGGCCGGGCGGCGACCAGTCCGGCTCCGGTACGTGCCGCTGCTCGGCGTCCTCGCCGAGGAAGTCCTCCAGAGGGGTCGCCTCCAGAGGCCCGTCGTCGAGTGCGCCGAGTTCCTCATAGGGGTCGCGAGGCTGCTCGGAGCGGTCGTCGGGATGATGCGTGTCCATGCGGTGGGGGGTGCGCATCGTCTCATCCGACCATGCGCACCGCCCCGTCCCGCAACCTGAACCCCGGGTATGCGACTTACTTCACGATCGTGATGCGGTCCGCCTTCGGCGGGGCGATCGGTTCGGCGGCCGAGGAGTTGGCCGTCAGGTACTGCTCCAGCGCGGTCAGGTCGTCGGCGCCGACGACGTCGTTCGTGCCCTGGCCGAGGGTCGGGAAGCCGTCGCCGCCGCCCGCGAGGAAGCTGTTCGTCGCGACGCGGTAGGTGGCCGCCGGGTCGATGGCCGAACCGTTCAGCCTGATGCTGTCCGTGACCACCCGGTCGGCGCCGGACTTGGTGAGGTCCAGGGTGTAGGTCAGGCCGGACGAGACCTGAAGGACCTTCGGGGCCGCCGCGTTCGGGCCGGACACCTGCTCCTTGAGCACCTGGATCAGCTGCGCCCCCGTGAAGTCCTGGAGGTTCACGGTGTTCGCGAACGGCTGGACCGTGAAGCCCTCGGCGTAGGTGACGACACCGTCGCCCTCACCGGCCTTGGCCGCGTAGGTCAGGGGCGCCCGGATACCGCCCGGGTTCATCAGCGCCAGGTCCGTCTCCGCATCGAGCTGCTTGCCGTGGGCGAGCTGGGCGTCGGCGATGAGGTCGCCGAGCGGGGTCTCGGTGCCGGTGTTGCCGATGTCGCCGGAGATGTAGCCGATCGGCTTGTTGCCGATGGGCGCGGCCAGCGTGTTCCACTTGCTGATCAGCTCGGTCATGTCGGGCGCCTTGGGGACGTCCCGGGTGACCACGCGGTTCGCGGACTTCACCGCCGTACGGGCGATGTCGCCGGTCCTGCGGTCGTACGTCAGCGTGGTGTCGGTGTAGAGGCGGCCGAAGGACGCGGCCGAGGTGACCATGCGGGGCTTGCCCGCCGGGTCGGCGATGCTGCACACGTACGCGTTGTGGGTGTGGCCGGTGACCAACGCGTCCACCTGCGGCGTGACGTTCTTGGCGATGTCGACGATCGGGCCGGAGACGCCGTCGCCCGCGCCCGGGGAGTCACAGTCGTAGTTGTACGACGTGGACGCCGGGAAGCCGCCCTCGTGGATGAGGGCGACGATCGACTTCACGCCCTTGCGCTGGAGCTCCTTGGCGTACTTGTTGATCGTCTCGACCTCGTCCTTGAAGGACAGGCCCTTGACGCCCTCGGCGGAGACGATGTCCGGGGTGCCCTCCAGGGTCACGCCGATGAAACCGACCTTGACGCCGTTCTTCTTCCACACCCAGTAGGGCTTGAGGATCGGCTTCTTCGTCTTCTCGTCGAGGACGTTGGCCGCGAGGTAGGGGAAGTCGGCGCCCTTGAACCTCTTGTCCGTGTAGCAGCCGTCCTTCGGGTGGCAGCCGCCCTTCTGCAGCCGGGACAGCTCCTTGGCGCCCTCGTCGAACTCGTGGTTGCCGACCGAGGTGACGTCGAGGTCGAGCTTGTTCAGCGCCTCGATGGTCGGCTCGTCGTGGAAGAGCCCGGAGATCAGCGGTGAGGCACCGACCATGTCGCCGCCGGCGGCCGTGACGGAGTACTTCTCGCCCTTGCGGGCCTGCCGCAGGTGCGTGGCGAGGTACTCGACGCCACCGGCGTCGATGGTCTTCGTCGTGCCGTCGTGCTGGTGCTCGGTGACCCGGCCGGACGAGCCCGCCGGCGGCTCCAGGTTGCCGTGCAGGTCGTTGAAGGACAGCAGCTGCACGTCCTGGTAGCGGCCGGGCCAGTGCCCGCCCTTACGGTGGTCCTCGCCGGCGGTCGCCGACCCGGGCAGCCCCGCGGCGGCCAGCGCGCCGGCGGTGACGACACCGGCGGCGAGAGCGGCGAAACGATTCGTACGACGTCTCCGACGCTCTGGATGCGCCGGTGAACTGGCTGGCATACGCCCCCCTGTGGGTCTGCTGGGACAGTGATGTCGTCCGGCGCAGCCTAGAGTCAACGCGCGTAGCGCGACAGGCCTTTCGTGGTTACGACCTGGTTGCTTCTTTGCCGCCGATTTGCCGGTGGCGCCCCGTACCCTCGTACGCATGACCAGCGACGACACCGTACGGCCCGGAAGCCCCCGCTCGATCGAGACCCTTGCCGCGCTCTCCGCGGAGCAGACCGAGGCCGTGCTCGGACTGCTCGACGAGGCGGCCCGGACCGACGGTCAGCAGGCGGTGTCCGAACAGGGCCGGTTGCAGTTGCGTGGCGGCGAGCGGGAGGGCGTGTCCCACCTGCTGCTCACCGCCGGCGGGGAACTTGTGGGTTATGCCCAGCTGGAGGACACGGACCCGGTGGAGCCGCCGGCCGCCGAGCTGGTCGTGCACCCCGGGCATCGCGGGCACGGGCACGGACGCGCGCTCGGCTCGGCGCTGCTGGCCGCGTCGGGAAAGCGGCTGCGGGTCTGGGCGCACGGCGGGCACTCCGCAGCCCGGCACCTCGCCCAGGTCCTCGGCCTGACCCTGTTCCGTGAACTGCGCCAGATGCGGCGGCCGTTGACCGACTTCGACGCGCCCGACCCGGTGCTCCCCGAGGGAGTCACGGTCCGCTCCTTCGTCCCCGGCGAGGACGACGCGGCCTGGCTCGCGGTCAACGCCGCCGCCTTCGCCCACCACCCCGAGCAGGGCTCCCTCACCCAGCGCGACCTCGACGACCGCAAGGCCGAGCCGTGGTTCGACCCCGCGGGGTTCTTCCTCGCCTTCCGCGGAGACGAACTCGTGGGCTTCCACTGGACCAAGGTGCACGCCGAGGAGGGCCTGGGCGAGGTGTACGTCCTCGGCGTTGGTCCGGGCGCGCAGGGCGGCGGCCTCGGCAAGTCCCTCACCACGATCGGGCTGCGGCATCTGGCGGGGCGGGGGCTGCCGACGGCGATGCTCTACGTCGACGCCGACAACAAGGCGGCGGTGTCGGTGTACGAGCGGCTGGGGTTCACCACGCACGAGGTGGATCTGATGTACCGGACGGAGACGTGAGCTCTCCCGCGATACCGGGCCTGAGCGTCCGCCCGGCCGCCGCGTCCGACCTCGCCGCCCTGGTCCGGCTCCGCGATGACGCCGCCCGCTGGATGCTGGCCCGTGGCGTCACCGGGCAGTGGCGGCCGGGTGAGCTGGACGAGGACCACTTCCGCCGGGTCATGGCCCACGGCGAGGTCTGGCTGGCGGAGGCCGACGGGCGTATCGCCGGTGCCTGGGAGCTGTGGTGGGAGGACGAGGACGCCTGGGGCCCGCAGCCGCCCGTGGCCGGGTACGTGCACCGGCTGATGGTGGACCGGACCGCCACCGCGCCCGGGACGGGCCGGCTGCTGCTGGACGCCGCCGAGCGCCGAGTGGCCGAGGCGGGACGCACCCGGGTGCGCCTGGACTGCCTCGCGGGCAACGCACAGCTCAACGCGTACTACGTCGGCGCCGGTTACCGGGTCGTGGGGCGCAAGGAGGGCAAGCCGCAGCCCGGCGGAGCGCCCAAGTCCTTCACGCTGCTGGAGAAGCGGCTCGGGTAGGCGTCAGGCCCGCCGGTGGGCGATGCGCTCGCCCCGGCTCGCCGCGACGCGCAGGACCTCCCCCAGCGACTCCACCGCCCTGACCAGTGCGAAACGCAGCGCGTGCTCACCGGCCCCGGCATCGCCGAGTACGGCCCCGGCGCCGGCGAGCACCTGCTCCGCGGAGGCCAGTTGAACGGCCTCGATGTCATCGGCGAGCCGGGAGAGGCGGCTGTCGGGGTCGTCGGTGCTGAGGTAGCAGGGCCGTCCGTCGGTCCCGGTCCAGGGGAGCAGCCTCATACGAACACCTCCTCGGCGCGCAGGTACGGCCGGACGAGCGGGCTGTCCAGGACCAGGGGTTCCGGCGGCCGAGGGCTGGGGACCGGCGGGAAGTGGGGAAGCACCGACGGCCGCCGGGCCGACACCGCTCGATGACGCCCTCGCGCGGGCAGCAGGCTCCGCAGGAGAGCGAGCAGCAGGAGCTCGCAGAGTTCGGCGATGTGCAGGCGCACGAGGGTGTCCCTTCTCAGGGCAGAGGATGGGCATGACGTGCGGTGATTACCGTTCGCGCCTCGATGATCACTGATCGTGCGTACGCTGCGGAAGAGGTCCGGTGTTGTCTGGCGCTCAGGCAACGGGGAGGGATGACGTGGGCGAGAAGGTTGACGCGGAGCCGGTCTCCGGGCGGGCGATGCTCGGGCAGACGCTGAAGGTCCTGCGGGAGAAGGCCGGGAAGTCACTGGGGCAGCTGGCCGACGAGACCGGCTACGAGAAGAGCTATCTGAGCCGACTCGAGTCCGGCCAGCGGCTCTCCAAGGTGACGGTCATGGAGGACCTGGACGGGTACTACGGCACGGGTGACCTGCTTTTGAGCCACTGGAAGGCGGCTCGGCTGGATGCGTTCAAGGACCAGTACAAGTCGTACATGGCTGCGGAGGCGACAGCCCGGATCATGTGGGTGTTCTCGCTGGGGATTCCAGGACTTCTTCAGACGGAGGACTTCGCCCGGGAGGTGTTGTCTGGGGCTCAGACAACGGCCGACGGTGACGAGGCTGTCGAGGAGCAGGTGGCGGCGCGGCTCGGACGTCAGTACCTGCTGAGGCAGAAGCCGGAGCCTGAGGTCCGGATCATCATGGACGAGTTCGCGCTCCGACGCCCCGCTGCCCGGGGCAAGACCTGGCAGGACCAGCTGCTTCATCTTGAGGCAGCCGCGTTGTGGCCAAACGTGGCGCTCCAGGTACTGCCGTTCTCGACGGGCGCGCATCACCATATGAACGGGTCGTTGACGCTCCTCTGGCAGAGGGAAGGGGTTGCCGTTGCCTACAAGGAAGGCAACGGTTGCAGCCGGTTGATCGAAGATCCGGACGAAGTTCTGCGGCAGCGGCTGTCCTACGATCGGCTCCGCGATCTGGCGCTGTCCCCGTCGGACTCGCTCGCCTTCATCAGGGACGTAGTGAAGGAGCACTGACCATGACGGGTACCCCCGACCTCAGCGCCACGGAGTGGCGCAAGTCGAGCTACAGCGAAGGGGGAGCCAACGACTGCGTCGAGGTCGCCGACAACTGCCCCGGCATCATCCCGGTCCGCGACAGCAAGCAGCCCCAAGGCCCGATACTCGTGTTCGGCGTGACCCCTTGGGCGTCGTTCCTCACGTATGTCACCACCTGACTGTCGCGCCGCTCAGGACTCGGGCCCCGGTCACTGCGCCCAGGACGGCCTCCAGAGCTCGCCCTCCGGCGGTCGGGGCCGGGTCGCCACCAGGTAGTCGCGCAGGGCCGTCAGGCCCGGATGCGGGTTGTCCGTGCGCCAGAGCAGTGAGTGCGGGTAGACCGGGACCGGGTCCACGAGCGGGACGAGCCGCAGGTCGTGGTCGACCGGCCAGACGTGCGGGGTGCGTTCGCTGAGGAAGGTCGCCACGGTCGGGGACCCGGCGATCGTGTCGAGGAGCGCCTCCAGGCCGAAGTTGGGCCCGATGGTGTCGATGGCCGGGCCGAAGTCCGCGGCGAGTTCCTCGTAGTAGGCGTGCCACTCCGTCCCGGACACGTTCCCCGGCATCCAGATCCGGTGCCCGGCGAGCTGCGCGGTCGTCACCCGGTCGGCCCGGGCGAACGGATGGCCGGGGCCGACGCACAGCCGCAGCGGCTCGTCGAGGACCGGGGTGGCCGTGATGCCTTCGGGGAGCCGCTGCCCGGGCATGGTGACGGCCCGGAAGGTGGCGTCGACGGCCCCGTCCCGCAGGGCTGTCACGGCCGTCTCGAAGTCGAACAGCGTGACGACGTCCAGCGCGGTCTCCGGGTGCGCCCGGTGGAAGTGCTGCACCAGCCCGCCGGGTGCGGCCCGCCGCCCCACGACGTCCACCCGCAGCGCCCGGTCACCGGGCCGCACGGCGGCCGTCGCCCGCTCCTCGGCCCGGAGCAGGACCCGGGCGTGCGGCAGCAGAGCCTGCCCGTCGATGGTGAGCTCCGCCCCGCGCGGTGTACGGACCAGCAGCCGCACCCCGAGGTCCTTCTCCAGCGCGGCGATCCTCTTGGAGACGGCCTGCTGGGTGAGGGCCAGATCCACGGCGGCCTTCTGGAACTGCCCGGAGTCGGCGATCGCGACGAAGGCCCGTACGGCTTTGAGGTCCACGAGGGGCAGCGTAACCGCACAACTGGTGGCTGTCGGAGAGGCCGGTGAACCGGAGCCTTCAGGCCGGATGCGCAGGCCGGATGCGCCCCTTTGCACAACCACTCGACGTACTGGAGCCGGACCCGCCGCCGCAACGGCTCCACCGCACCCGGCACGCCCACGAGCACCGCCCCGGCCGGCACCACCGCCCACCGATCATGCGCCGCCGCCCACCGCTCGTCCCGCACCGGCACGAGCAGCGCCCACCGCTCCGGCCAGAACAACCCGACGCGGGCCCCTCGCAAGCCCCCGCAGGGCCCCCGCGGGC
>NZ_POUC01000372.1 GCF_002891435.1 Streptomyces cahuitamycinicus | reverse complement strand
GCTCACCCCTCGCCGGCCCCCCGGCTACGGCGTGCCGTCCCGCCGCGTGAGCAGCCACGGCTCCACAACGCCCAGGCCACGCACCGGCCGCTGCCACATCGGCTGCAGCCCGAACCGGTACGCCGGGGGCTCCTCGCCCTCCTTCTCCGCCGTCGCGGCCTCCTCGGCGGCCTCCGCTTCCGAGGCCGGGGCGTCCTGCGTACGGATCAGCTCCTCGGCGAAGGCCGTGTCGACGAGGACGGCGTCCTTCGGAGCTATCGAGGTGAGCCGGGAGGCCAGGTTCACGGTCGTACCGAACACATCACCCATACGGGTGGTCACCGTGCCGAACGCCATGCCGACGCGCAGCTCCGGCATCGTCTCGTCGTGCGCCATGGTCTCGATCAGCCGCAGGGCGATCTCGGCGGCCGTGCCCGCGTCGTCGGCGGCGTAGAGCACCTCGTCGCCGAGGGTCTTGATCAGCCGTCCGCCGTTCGCGGCCACCAGGTCCGCGGCCGTGGTCTCGAAGGCCTCGACCAGCTCGCCGAGCTCCTCCTCCTCCATGCGGCGGGTGAGCCGCGTGAACCCGACCAGGTCGGCGAAGCCGACGGCGAGGCGCCGGTCGACCATCTCATCGTCGTCGGCCGCCTGCACGACCCGTCCGGCCGAGGCCGCGAGCTGCCGGCGCCAGACGTAGACCAGGAACTCCTCCAGCTCGGGCAGGAGCAGCTCGACGATCGGGTACGTGACCTCGGTGCGCGTCATGCCCGGCTCGGGCGGCTCGGTCAGCCCCTCAAGGAAGGAGTCGATCTGCCACTCGGCGAGCCGTGCGGTGGTCTGCCCGGTCGACCGGGCCACCTGCACGGCCATCGCCTCGCTCAGCAGCCCCGCCTCGACGAGACCGGCGAGGCGCCGCAGGGCGAGCACATCGGCCTCCGTGAGGGCCTTGGCCTGGCCGATGTCGGCGAAGCCCATGGCCCGCCAGAAGCGGGAGGCCAGTTCCATGGAGACACCGGCGCTGCGGGCCGCCTGGAACGGGGTGTAGCGGCGCTCGGCGCCCAGGATGAGCCCTTCGAGGCGCAGGGCGAGCGGATCCTCGCCGGAGTCGGCGCCCTGCGCGTCCTCGCCGGAACCCGAGTCGTCGACGGTCACGCGTGTTGCCCTTCCGATCTGTCACGGTCATGTATCGACCGGCCTCAACTCTACGGCAGGTGTGCGCCAGCTCACTCCGTTACGTTCAGCCGAGGGGTGAGGTCCCCGGCGTTGCCCAGGGGCCCGGCGTCTCTGCCGCTGCTCCCAAGGGGCTCCGCCCCCTGGACTCCCGATCGGCCTGAACGGCCTCGTCCGCAATCGCCGGACGCGCTGAGAGCACCTGGCCGACGCCCGCGCCGGGCCGCGGTCCCGCTCAGCCGCGGGCAGTGGTGCCTTCCCCAGTGCCTCAACGCCCTGGGAGGTACCCCCAGGGCGGCAACCGGCCCGAAGAGCGCGGCGCCCCGTCCCGCCGGGTCGCGGTCCGTCCCACCTCGGCTCACGCCGGCCTCAGGTGCACGATGTCCCCTGCCCCGACCGGCTCCTGCACCCCCTCCTCCGTCGCCAGCACCAATCGTCCGTCGCCATCCACCGCAACGGCCTCTCCGACAACCGCACGGTCCCCCGGCAGCTCCGCCCGCACGACCCGCCCCAGCGTCGCGCACCCCGCCGCATATGCCTCGTGCAACCCACAGGGGCCCGGGTCGCCTCCGGCGGCGCGCCACTTGCCGTACAAGTCCTCCAGGGAGCGCAGCACCCCCCGCAGCAGCGGATCCCGGTCCGTGCTCACCGCCCCGGCCAGCGCCAGCGAACCCGCCGTCGGTACGGGCAGCTCGTCGTCCTTGAGGGAGACATTGATGCCGACGCCGATGACGACCCCGTCGTCGCCCGCCCGCTCGGCCAGGATCCCGCCGGCCTTGCGTTCCGCTCCCCCCACCGTGACCAGCAGGTCGTTCGGCCACTTCAGGGCGGTGTCCACGCCCGCCGCGCGTGACAGCCCCGTCGCCACCGCGACCCCCGTGAGCAGCGGCAGCCACCCCCACCGCGCGACCGGCACCTCGCTCGGCGTGAGCAGCACGGAGAAGAAGAGGCCGGAGCGGGGCGGCGCCGTCCACTGGCGGTCGAGGCGGCCGCGGCCCGCGGTCTGCTCCTCGGCGACCAGCACCGCGCCCTCGGTCACCTCGCCCTTCGCCGCCCGGGCCACCAGATCGGAGTTCGTGGAGCCGGTGCGCTGCACCACGTCCACCTCCGACCACAGTCCCCCCTGCCGTACCAGACCCCGCCGCAGGGCGGTGATGTTGAGGGGCGGACGGTCCAGGTCGGACCAACGGCTTCCGTTCGGCTCTGATGCATCTCTCGGCGTCATGCAAGCCACCCTAGGTGTGGTAAACGCCGCACTGCCGATGTGGAGGCCCCCCACTACTCTACGGATGAGTAACCGTCCCCCCTTTTGAGCAGGCAGGGAGCAGCATCCCGATGTCCGAGCCGGAAGAGCAGCAGCAGCCCGACATTCACACGACCGCGGGCAAGCTCGCGGATCTGAAGCGACGCATCGAGGAAGCGACGCACGCCGGCTCCGCTCGTGCCGTGGAGAAGCAGCACGCCAAGGGCAAGTTGACGGCCCGTGAGCGGATCGGGCTCCTGCTCGACGAGGGCTCCTTCGTCGAGCTCGACGAGTTCGCCCGGCACCGTTCCACCAACTTCGGGCTGGAGAAGAACCGCCCCTACGGCGATGGTGTCGTCACCGGGTACGGCACCGTCGACGGCCGTCCGGTGGCGGTGTTCTCGCAGGACTTCACCGTCTTCGGCGGCGCCCTGGGCGAGGTCTACGGGCAGAAGATCGTCAAGGTGATGGACTTCGCCCTGAAGACGGGCTGCCCGGTCATCGGCATCAACGACTCCGGCGGGGCCCGCATCCAGGAGGGCGTGGCCTCGCTGGGTGCCTACGGTGAGATCTTCCGCCGCAACACCCACGCCTCCGGTGTCATCCCGCAGATCAGCCTGGTCGTCGGTCCGTGCGCGGGCGGCGCGGTCTACTCCCCGGCCATCACCGACTTCACCGTCATGGTCGACCAGACCTCGCACATGTTCATCACCGGCCCCGACGTCATCAAGACCGTCACCGGCGAGGACGTCGGCATGGAGGAGCTGGGCGGTGCCCGCACCCACAACGCGACCTCCGGGGTCGCCCACCACATGGCGGGCGACGAGAAGGACGCCATCGAGTACATCAAGCAGCTGCTGTCCTACCTGCCGTCCAACAACCTCTCCGAGCCTCCGGTCTTCCCCGAGGAGGCCGACCTGGAGGTCGGCGACGAGGACCGCGAGCTGGACGTGATCGTCCCCGACAGCGCGAACCAGCCCTACGACATGCACGCGGTCATCGAGCACGTCCTGGACGACGCCGAGTTCTTCGAGACGCAGCCGCTGTACGCGCCGAACATCGTCACCGGCTTCGGCCGCGTCGAGGGCCACCCGGTCGGCATCATCGCCAACCAGCCCACGCAGCTCGCCGGCTGTCTGGACATCAAGGCCAGCGAGAAGGCCGCCCGCTTCGTGCGCACGTGCGACGCCTTCAACGTCCCCGTCATCACCTTCGTCGACGTGCCCGGCTTCCTGCCCGGCGTCGGCCAGGAACACGACGGCATCATCCGCCGCGGCGCCAAGCTGATCTTCGCCTACGCCGAGGCGACCGTCCCGCTGATCACGATCATCACGCGCAAGGCCTTCGGCGGCGCCTACGACGTGATGGGCTCCAAACACCTGGGCGCCGACCTCAACCTCGCCTGGCCCACCGCCCAGATCGCCGTCATGGGCGCCCAGGGCGCGGTCAACATCCTGCACCGCCGCACCATCGCCGAGGCCGAGACGGGCGGGGAGGACCTGGAGGCGGTCCGCGCCCGGCTGATCCAGGAGTACGAGGACGCCCTCCTCAACCCCTACGTCGCGGCCGAACGCGGCTACATCGACGCCGTGATCATGCCCTCCGAGACCCGCCGCCACGTCGTACGCGGCCTGCGTCAACTGCGTACCAAGCGCGAATCCCTGCCCCCCAAGAAGCACGGCAACATCCCCCTCTAGTGCTGCGATCCAGGAGGCCCACATGACGATCAAGGTCGTACGGGGCAACCCGACCCCGGAGGAGCTGGCCGCCGCCCTCGCGGTGGTCAGGGCCCGCGCCGCGGCGGCGGCAGCCGCCCCGCCCGGCGCGCCGACGTCCCGCGATTCCTGGTCCGACCCGTCCCGCATCGCGTCCCACCGCCTGCCCCAGCCGGGGCCGGCCGCGTGGGGCCGCACCTACTGGCCGGGCTGACCCACGAGGGTGGGGCCGGCAAGTTGAGTACGCGTACTCAGGCGCCGGCCCACCCCCCGTCCGACCATGGAAGGCATGCTGTGGTCCGACCCCGAGAACGAGCCGCCCGAGGAACTGCGTGACATGCAGGTCATGCTGCGGCGGCTGAGTGTTCTCCTGGCCCTGGCCATGGTGCTGGCGATGATCGTGATCGGCGTGAGGTGAGACGCGCCGGGTGACGCCGATACGCTGAACGCATGACAGATCAGCCGCGCCGCCGACTCGTCCTGGCCTCCCAGTCCCCCGCCCGGCTCGGACTGCTCCGCCAGGCCGGTCTCGCCCCCGAGGTGATCGTGAGCGGCGTCGACGAGGACGCCGTCACCGCCCCCACCCCCGCCGAGCTGGCGCTCGCCCTGGCCGAGGCGAAGGCATCCGTCGTGGCGGCCCGGCCGGAGGTCAAGGGCGCGCTCGTGATCGGCTGCGACTCGGTGCTCGACCTGGCCGGCCAGGCCCTCGGCAAGCCCGCGGACGCCGAAGAGGCCACCGCCCGCTGGAAGTCGATGCGCGGCCGCGCCGGCACCCTCCAGACCGGCCACTGCGTCTACGACACGCTCACCGGCCGCTACGTCTCCGCCACCGCGTCCACGGTCGTCCACTTCGGCGACCCCACCGACGAGGAGATCGCCGCCTACGTCGCGTCGGGCGAACCCCTCTACGTCGCCGGGGCGTTCACCCTGGACGGCCGCTCGGCCCCGTTCATCGACGGCATCGACGGCGACCACGGCAACGTCATCGGCATCAGCCTGCCCCTGCTGAGGCGACTGCTGGCCGAACTGGGCGTCGTCATCACGGAGTTGTGGGCGCCGGCGGAGAAGTGACCGGGGACCCGTCGCCGCTCCTCCCGCCTCCGGGCACGGCGTCGGCGGGCTGGGCCGGACGGTCGTACGTCATCAGCAGCAGCACGATCAGGGCGAGGACCAGCACCATGAACAGGAACGCGGGCCAGCCGACGAGACCCCAGGTGAGCGCGCCCAGAACCGCGTGCACGACCGCCGCGCTGATCAGCAGTACGCGTCCGAAGCCGGCCGGGGGCCGGTCCCGCAGCGCCACGAGCAGGGCGACCAGGCCGCACAGCGCGAAGTAGAGGCCGAAGGCGATCCCGCCGGCCTTCGACGACACCGACATCATGTGCGGGTCCAGCCCGGCCAGCGACATGTCCTGCCGGTCGACGACGACGCCCAGGAACCAGTTGAGCGCGGCGACTCCGAACGCCTCGGCGAACAGCACCATCGCAACGACCCATGCCACCGGCCTGCGTATCACCGGGCCCACCCTCTTCCCCTTCGAGACACCGCGAACGCTACTAACCGGTAAACCCCGGGACAAGGGTTCGGCCGGGGGCAAAGAATCATTGGGCCATTCGTAGGGACTCCACAAAGAAACCGAGTGGCCCGCAGCACGTGATGACAGAGACCTTGGCCACAGGAGCGGGCTAGGGTTTCCCGGAGGAGTACTGCGTACCGCGGTGCGACAAGGGATTTCGCGGGTCGAGCGAGCCTCGCATCACGCTCCGTGTGGGCAAGCTCACCACTGGGGACGGGTCGAAGTGTCGTGTCGGCAGTCCCTAAACTCGGCTTGTTTCAAGGAGGGAGCCTCAATCGTGCGCAAGGTGCTCATCGCCAACCGTGGCGAAATCGCTGTCCGCGTGGCCCGGGCCTGCCGGGATGCCGGTATCGCGAGCGTGGCCGTCTACGCCGACCCGGATCGGGACGCTCTGCATGTCCGCGCCGCGGATGAGGCGTTCGCCCTGGGCGGTGACACGCCGGGCACCAGCTACCTCGACATCGAGAAGGTGCTCAACGCCGCCCGCGAGTCGGGCGCGGACGCGATCCACCCCGGCTACGGCTTCCTCTCCGAGAACGCCGAGTTCGCGCAGGCGGTCCTGGACGCGGGCCTGATCTGGATCGGCCCGCCACCGCAGGCCATCCGTGACCTGGGTGACAAGGTCGCCGCCCGGCACATCGCGCAGCGCGCCGGTGCCCCGCTGGTGGCCGGCACGCCCGACCCGGTCTCCGGTGCCGACGAGGTCGTCGCGTTCGCCGAGGAGCACGGCCTGCCGATTGCGATCAAGGCCGCCTTCGGTGGCGGCGGCCGTGGTCTGAAGGTCGCCCGCACCCTGGAAGAGGTGCCGGAGCTGTACGACTCGGCGGTCCGTGAGGCCGTCGCCGCGTTCGGCCGGGGCGAGTGCTTCGTCGAGCGGTACCTGGACAAGCCGCGCCATGTGGAGACCCAGTGCCTGGCCGACACCCACGGCAACGTGGTCGTCGTCTCCACCCGTGACTGCTCGCTGCAGCGCCGCCACCAGAAGCTGGTGGAGGAGGCCCCGGCGCCCTTCCTGTCCGAGGCACAGGTGCAGGAGCTGTACTCCGCCTCCAAGGCGATCCTGAAGGAGGCCGGCTACGTCGGCGCCGGCACGGTCGAGTTCCTCGTCGGCATGGACGGCACGATCTCCTTCCTGGAGGTCAACACCCGTCTCCAGGTCGAGCACCCGGTCACCGAGGAGGTCGCCGGCATCGACCTCGTGCGCGAGATGTTCCGCATCGCCGACGGCGAGGAGCTCGGCTACGGCGACCCGGAGCTGCGCGGCCACTCCTTCGAGTTCCGCATCAACGGCGAGGACCCGGGCCGCAACTTCCTGCCCGCCCCGGGCACGGTCACGACGTTCGCCGCGCCGTCCGGCCCGGGTGTGCGTCTGGACGCGGGCGTGGAGTCCGGCTCGGTCATCGGCCCGGCGTGGGACTCCCTGCTGGCCAAGCTGATCGTCACCGGCCGCACCCGCAAGGAGGCCCTGCAGCGGGCCGCCCGCGCGCTGGAGGAGTTCCAGGTCGAGGGCATGGCGACGGCGATCCCGTTCCACCGCGCGGTGGTGAAGGACCCGGCCTTCGCGCCGGAGCTGACCGGCTCGTCCGACCCGTTCACCGTCCACACCCGCTGGATCGAGACGGAGTTCGTCAACGAGATCAAGCCCTTCGCCGCGCCGGCCGATGCGGACGCCGACGAGGAGCCGGGCCGCGAGACGGTCGTCGTCGAGGTCGGCGGCAAGCGCCTTGAGGTCTCCCTGCCGATGTCGCTGGGCATGTCCCTGGCCCGTACGGGTCTCGCGGCGGGCGCCAAGCCGAAGCGCCGCGCGGCGAAGAAGTCGGGCCCGGTGGCCTCCGGCGACACCCTCGCCTCCCCCATGCAGGGCACCATCGTCAAGGTCGCCGTCGAGGAGGGCCAAGAGGTCAAGGAGGGCGACCTGGTCGTCGTCCTGGAGGCCATGAAGATGGAGCAGCCGCTGAACGCCCACAGGTCGGGCACGATCAAGGGCCTGTCGGCCGAGATCGGCGCGTCGGTGACGTCGGGCGCGGCGATCTGCGAGATCAAGGACTGAAGCGCACGACGAACGAACTCCTACGGCGCGGCCCCGGGTCGGGGCCGCGCCGGGCGGGGTGAGCGAGTGCCCCCGGCGTCGCCCCGGGTCGGGGCCGTGCCGGCGGGTGTCCGCCCCACTGAGCTGCGGGCATGCGTGCCGCCAGGGGCGATGGGGCCCCCTGCTCGAGGAGAGCCGACAGCTTGGGGAGGGTGGGCGC
>NZ_POUC01000371.1 GCF_002891435.1 Streptomyces cahuitamycinicus | reverse complement strand
CAGGCCGGGAGCAGGGCGCCCTTGAGTGCCGGGACGAGGGGGGTCGCGAGGGCGGCGGCGGCCATCAGCAGCGTGGCGATGAGGGCGAGGATCATGCCGATGCCGGGGCTCGGGGCGTTGACGCTGCCGTTCTCGCCGATGTTGTCGAAGCCGCCGGGCACGTCGAAGATGTTGCCGAGCGCGCTCCACGCGGCGAACACCGTGAAGGCGATGCCGAACGGGGCGAGTTCCAGGCCGGCGATCTTCGGGGCCTGCGGCAGACCCCGCGCGACGACGACGAGGGCGGCGCCGATGATCCCGGCCAGCACGACGCTGAACACGACCGGGCCGCTGCCCCACAGGCTGGGGAGGTCGACGCTGTCGGGGACATTGTCGAACGAGTAGAGGTCGAGGAACGACGCGATCAACAGCAATACCGCTGCTCCGATCACCACGCCGTCGCCCCGAGTGAGGGAGCGGATATTCACTTCAGGTCCTTCGTAGGTCGTCTCATCGTCGGTAGAGGCGTCGCTGTCACCATGCCGCCGTCCGGACTCGGTGTGAAGCGCGGGGGTGGCCCCTCATCGTAGGAGGACCCTATCGTCCGCCCGGTCAGGGTGTCCGCCGGGATCTGCCGGTCCGGGACTACCCGCGCAGAAAACTCACGATTCCCTCGGAGATCCCTCGCGCCGCCTTCTGTCGCCACGCGCCGCTGGTGAGCAGCGCCGCGTCCTTGCTATCGCGCATGTTGCCGCACTCGATGAACACCTTGGGAACCGTTGACAGATTGAGACCGCCCAGGTCCTTACGCGTGACGAGACCGCCGCCGTCGCCGACGTAGTTGGACGGCGCGGTGCCCGTGACCGCTACGAAGCGGCCGGCGACGCTCTCGCCGAGATCGCGCGAAGGGGCGACGATCGCCCGGGTGTCCGCGGCGCCCGCCCTGACCGCACCGGGCAGGATCACGTGGAAGCCGCGGTTGCCGGCGCCCGAGCCGTCCGCGTGGATCGAGACGACGGCGTCGGCCTTCGCCTGGTTGCCGATCCGGGCCCGCTCGTCCACGCACGGCCCGTACGGCCGGTCGCCGTCCTGCGTCAGCTTCACCGTGGCGCCCTGCTCCTGAAGGAGCGTGCGCATCCGGTGCGCCACGTCCAGCGTGAACTTCGCCTCGGCGTAACCGTCGTTGGTGGACGTGCCCGTGGTGTCGCACTCCTTCCGGTTCGTCCCGATGTCCACCTGGCGGTTGATCTCGGACGCGTGCCGGAAGTTGCCCGGGTTGTGCCCCGGGTCGATGACGACGATCTTGCCCTTGAGCGGGCCGGAGGCGGCGGGCGCGGACGCCGAGGGGGTGTCCGTGGGCTCCGGGGAGGCGCCCGGCTCCTTGGCGTCGTCGGAGGGCGCGGCGCTCGACACGGCGGGCGGGGAGGACCGTACGGTCGCCCGCCCCGAACCGCCGTCGTCCCCCGGGCCGCCCACCGTCTCGTACACCAGCCAGCCGAGCAGCGCCCCCGGCACCAGCGCGGCGAGCGCGACGGTCAGGGGGCCGCGGCGGGGGCGGCGGTTCTGGGGAGGTTCGAAGTCCGGGCCTACGTACGACACGCCCGCCACCCTAGCGGCCGTCAGCGGGGGCCACGGGCCGAGGACGGCCCGATCGGACGGCGGCTACGTCCCGTTCCCGCCGCCGTCCCCGTGCCGTACCGCCTCCTTCACCCGCGCCTCCACCTCCTGGCGCGGGGTGCCCTCCTGCTTCGCGTACCCGGTCACCGCCGCCTGGACGTCCCGGGCGAGATCGCGCCAGGCCCGCCAGGCCGTCTCCCAGGTGGTGGTCTGCTGGTCGCTCCACTTGGTCTGGGTGGGCGGCCCGTACGCGTCCTGCAGATGACGCACGCGGGCGTACGCCTCGTCCGCCGCGCGTTGCTTCTCCACGAGCTCTGCGAAGGTGTGTGCCACGCGCCCGGATCCTTGGGCAGCGGCGGTCGCCCGCCGACGCGCCACGCCGCCGGTGGGCCGACCGGGAGGGGTGCGGAGGGTGCAGTTCACCCGCCCAGCCGTTCTCTCGGATGTCCGGGCTGGTGCGGGGCGGGATCCGCACGATCAGCCGTTGTCTCAGATGCCCGGTCCGGTGCGGCGCAGGACCCGCAGCGAGTCCGTCGCCGAGACCTCCGTGAAGGCGCCGGACGCCAGCGCCCGGAGGTAGACGCGGTACGGGGCCTGGCCGGTGAACTCGTCCTGCGGGTCGGGGAAGACGTCGTGGATGAGCAGCAGGCCGCCCTCGGCGACGTGCGGGGCCCAGCCCTCGTAGTCGGCGGTGGCGTGCTCGTCGGTGTGGCCGCCGTCGATGAAGACGAACCCCAGCGGCGTACGCCAGAACGCGGCGATGCGCGGGGAACGCCCGACCAGCGCCACCACGTGCTCCTCCAGGCCCGCCCCGTGGAGCGTGCGGCGGAACGTGGGCAGCGTGTCCATCAGCCCGATCTCCGGGTCCACGGTCGCCGGGTCGTGGTACTCCCAGCCCGGCTGCTGCTCCTCGCTGCCGCGGTGGTGGTCGACGGTGAGCGCGCTGACCCCGGCCTCGCGGGCCGCGTCGGCGAGCAGGATCGTGGACCGGCCGCAGTACGTGCCGACCTCCAGCAGCGGCAGCCCGAGCCGCCCGGCCTCCACGGCCGCCGCGTACAACGCCAGGCCCTCACCGACGGGCATGAAGCCCTTCGCCGCCTCGAACGCGGCCAGGATCTCGGGCTTCGGGGCCGCGGACATGGGGGCTCCCCTCTCGGTCGTACGACGGTCAGGGCGCCCATCGTGCCGCACCCCCTGCCGCAGGGCGACAGGGGGTACCGGTGAGTAGCAGGGGTGGGGCGCGAGTCAGGCGGAGACCGTCTCGCCCGGCAGCGGCAGGTCCAGGTCGACCGGACGCTCGTCGCCCGCGTGGGTCGCGGACGAGGCGAGCGGCCCGTGCCCCGTGGCACGTGCGGCCACGACGTAGGCGCCCTGCGCGGGGACGGTGAGCGCGTAGCTGCCGTCCTCGGCGGAGAGCGTCGCGCCCGCCTGGCGGCCGCGGCGGTCGATCAGCGTGACCTTGGCGCGGGCGACCGGAACACCGTCGGCGGCCAGTACCCGGCCGCGGAAGCCGCGCAGGACCCGCTCGGCGCGCTCCAGCGCAGCGTCCTCCTCGCTGCTCGCGCGCAACCGCGGCTTGTCCGACGGCCGTCCGCCCGGCAGGAACAGCGCCAGGAGCAGGCCCACGGCCACCGCGCCCGTCGCGATCAGGAAGGAGACCCGGAAGCCGTGCATGGTCGGGATCTCGACACCGCCGACGTTGTCCGCGGTGTTCGCCAGCACCATGCCGACCACGGCGCTCGACACCGACGTGCCGATGGAACGCATCAGCGTGTTGAGGCCGTTCGCCGCGCCCGTCTCCGACGCCGGGACCGCACCCACGATCAGGGCGGGCAGCGAGGAGTAGGCAAGGCCGATACCCGCGCCAAGCAGGACCGAGATGACCAGGCTCTGCCAGGCGGCGCTCATCAGCCCGAGGCCGGCGCCGTAGCCGATAGCGATGATCAGCAGGCCGAGGATCAGGGTGACCTTGGGGCCGTACTTCGCGGACAGCCGGGCGTAGACGGGCGCCGTGAACATCATCGTCAGGCCCAGCGGCGCGACGAGCAGACCTGCGACGACCATCGACTGGCCGAGACCGTAGCCGGTGGACTTCGGCAGTTGGAGCAGCTGGGGCAGGACCAGGGAGACGACGTAGAAGGAGACGCCGACCATGATCGAGGCGAGGTTGGTGAAGAGGACGGCCGGGCGGGCCGTGGTGCGCAGGTCGACCAGCGGGGCTTTCAGGCGCAGCTCCATCACGCCCCACAGCACGAGCACGACCGCCGAGGCGGCGAACAGGCCGAGGGTGGTGCCGGAGGCCCAGCCCCAGTCGCTGCCCTTGGTGATCGGCAGCAGGAACAGGACGAGCCCGGCGGACAGGCCGATCGCACCCGGCAGGTCGAAGGAGCCCTGGGCGCGCATCGGGGACTCGGGCACGACGAGCAGGGTGAGGGCGATGGCGAGGACGCCGAGGCCGGCGGCGCCGTAGAAGAGGGCGTGCCAGTCGCTGTGCTGGGCGACCAGAGCGGCGGCGGGCAGGGCGAGGCCGCCGCCGACGCCTATGGAGGAACTCATCAGCGCCATCGCCGAGCCGAGCTTCTCCCGGGGCAGCATGTCGCGCATCAGTCCGATGCCGAGCGGGATCGCGCCCATCGCGAAGCCCTGCAGCGCACGGCCGGTGATCATGAGCAGCAGATCGCTGGTGAGCGCGCTGACCAGGGCGCCGACGACCATCACCGCCAGGCTGAGGATCAGCATGCGGCGCTTGCCGTAGAGGTCGCCGAGGCGGCCCATGATGGGGGTGGCCACCGCTCCCGACAGGAGGGTCGAGGTGAGGACCCAGGTGGCGTCGCTGGGGGCGGTGTCCAGCAGTTGCGGCAGATCCTTGATCACCGGAACGAGCAGGGTCTGCATCACCGCGACAACGATGCCCGCGAAGGCGAGCACCGGGACCACGGCCCCGCTCGCTCTGCCGGCGGGGCGGTCTGTCGTCGTCTGCGTCATTGAGGAGGGCCTCCGGGCCGGGGAGCGTCGGGTTTACGTGGAGTCTGAACCTCGTATGTCCAGGCAACTATTCCGTTGCTTCGGCACCCTAACGAAAACTTGACCCTCTCTTGGTGTGGCCGGGGGATTGTGCGGCGGGCCCGGGCCCCCGGGTCCGCGTCCTCGGCCGGCGTCGGGTGGCGCATGACACGTTCATGGCGGGATTGCGCCGGCGAAAGTCCAGGGAAGTCATAGGGGCGTCCACGACTGCCCTGAAGGGATGACCCGTGACGTCCACTGCGCCTCCCCCCATACCCCGGGCCGCAGGATCGTTTCCGTTCATCGGCCACGCTCTGAAGATGCGCGACAACCTCGGCTTCATCGACTCGCTGCGCGAGACGCGGGAACCACTCGTCGAGATCGTCCTGCAACCCGGGACGCGCACCGTCGTGGTCCAGGACCCGGCCCTGATCCACCAGATGCTCAAGGCGCTGGGCCCCACCCTCGACAAGGGCCGGCTCTACGACAAGCTGGGCCAGCTGCTGGGCGACAGTGTCGTCACCGCCATCGGCCGCAACCACGTACGCAAACGCCGCCAGCTGCAACCGGCGTTCGCCCACACCGAGATCAGCCGGTACGTCGACATCATGCGCGCCGAGGTGACGGCCACGGTCGCCGACTGGGAGCCCGGACGGAGCCTCGACGTACGCGAGGCGATGGTCGGGCTCAGTCTCGACATGCTGGCCAAGACGGTGTTCGCCGGCAGCCTCGACGACGCCGTCTTCCGCCGGCTGCGCAGCGACCTGTCGGTGGTGCTGAACGACGTCGGCGTGCGCATCATGCTGCCCGACTGGGCCGAGCGCCTGCCGCTGCCCTTCAACCGCCGCTTCGACCGGGCCCAGGCCGGAGTACGCGCCACCGTCAACGCCGCCGTCGAGGAACTGCAGGCCTCCGGGCACGACACCGGGGACATGCTCTCCATGCTGTTGCGCGCCGTCGACGAGGAGACCGGTGAGCCGCTCACCGGGCACCAGATCTGCTCCGAGATCCTCACCCTGGCCGTGGCGGGCACCGAGACCACCGCGTCGGTCATGTCCTGGGCACTGTACGAACTCGCCCGCCACCCCGGCATCGAGACCCGGGTCCTGGCCGAACTGGACGAAGTCCTCGGCGAACGGCCGGTCACCTTCGACCACGTGACCCGGCTGGCGTACCTGAACCGGGTGATCACCGAGACCCTGCGGCTGCACCACCCCGGCTGGCTGGTCACCCGCCGCTGTACCCAGGAGACCCGGCTCGGCGAATGGACGCTGCCCGCCGGCACCGAGCTGGCCTACTGCCAGCACGCCCTGCACCGCGACCCCGAGCGCTTCCCCGACCCGCTCGCCTTCGACCCGGACCGGTGGACCGACCCCGCGCAGAAGGAGCCTCCGCCGGGCGCGTTCCTGCCCTTCGGGGACGGCAAGCACAAGTGCATGGGGGACCGTCTCGCCCTCACCGAGATGGTCACGGCGCTCGCGACGATGCTGCGTTCGGTACGGCTGGAACTCGCCGAGGGCCAGGTCATCCGCCAGGTCGCCCGGCTCACCGTACGGCCGCGCAGCCTGCGGATGACCGTCCACCCCCGGAACCGCCCCCAGCCGGGGCCGGCCTCTGGAAGGTCCCGGGGCCGAGAGACCGGACCGGCCAGGTGAAATCCCGATGCAAGTGGTGCAAGGTAGTTGAGAGCATGACACCCATGCCTGAATCCGCCGACGCCGCCACCGCCAGCCCGTCCCGCCCCTTCCGCATGCCCCGGCTGTCCCGGCCGCGTCCGGGCGGGGCGCCGCCGATGTGGCTCGTCGTGGCGCTCACGTGTGCCGGGCAGTTCCTCGTCGTGCTGGACGTCTCGGTCGTCAACGTGGCCCTGCCGTCCATGCGGACCGGACTCGGGCTCAGCGAGCAGGGCCTGCAGTGGGTCGTGAACGCCTACGCCATCGCCTTCGCCGGGTTCATGCTGCTCGGCGGCCGGGCCGGGGACCTCTACGGCCGCAAGCGGATGTTCCTCGTGGGGCTCGGGCTGTTCACCCTGGCTTCGGCGGCCGGCGGCTTGGCGCAGGACGACTGGCAGCTGTTGGTGGCGAGGGGCGTGCAGGGTCTCGGCGCGGCGGTGCTGGCGCCCTCGACGCTGACGATCCTCACGGCGTCGGTCCCTGAGGGAGCGGCCAGGGCCAGGGCCATCGGCACGTGGACGGCGGTCGGGGCCGGCGGTGGCGCCGCGGGCGGCCTGGTCGGCGGGCTGCTGGTGGAGACGCTGTCGTGGCGGTGGGTGCTGCTGATCAACGTGCCCGTCGGGGCCGTGGTGCTGGGCGCGGCCGCCTGGTTCCTCGTCGAGGGCCGGGCCGGTGACGGGCGTCGGCTCGACCTGCCCGGCGCGCTGCTCGTCACGGCCGGGCTCGGCACGCTGGCCTACGGCATCTCCCAGACGGAGGCGGCGGGGTGGACGGCACCGGCCACCCTGCTGCCGCTGCTCGCCGGCCTGTCCCTGCTCGGGGCGTTCCTCGCGGTCGAGGCCCGCACGGCGAGTCCGCTCATGCCGCTCGGCCTCCTGCGCATCCGCTCGGTCTCCTCCGCGAACGTCTCGATGTTCCTGTGCGGTTCGGCGATGTTCTGCATGTGGTTCTTCATGACCCTGTACGCGCAGAACGTCCTCGGCTACACCCCGTTGGAGGCCGGCCTCGCCCTGGTGCCGAGCTCCCTCGCCGTCATCCTGGGCTCCAAGCTCGCGCCCCGCCTGATGCGGCCGATCGGCCCGCGCAACGTCGCCGTGCTCGGAACCGTGGTCGCCGTGGCCGGCTTCGCCTGGCAGTCCACGATGACGTCCGACGGCTCCTACACCACGGCGATCCTCGTCCCCGGCGCCCTCATGATGCTCGGCGCGGGCCTGGCCGCGACCCCTCTGGCCTCCCTGGCCACGTCCGGCGCCGCCCCTCAGGAGGCGGGCCTGGTCTCCGGCCTCGTCAACACGTCCCGCACGATGGGTGGTTCCCTGGGCCTGGCGGTCATGTCCACCCTGGCGGCGGCCGAGTCGGCGGGCAGCGCGACTCCGCAGGCCCTGACGGAGGGCTACGCACTCGCGTTCCGGGTGGGGGCCGTGGTGCTGGCGGCCGGGGCGGCACTGATGTGGTTGTGGCTGCCGCGGACGGCGGGGGAGCGGGAGGCTGCCGCCTGAAAGCGTGCGCCGCGTGAAAGCATGCGCCGCCTGAAACGGTGCGCCGCCTGAATACGTGCGCCGCCTGAAATCAGGCGACCGGCGCGGCCCGGAATCGGAGCGTGACGACCCGCCACGGGTGCGCCGCCGCTGTTTCGGCCCGGGGGCGGGGTGACCCGTCCCCGGG
>NZ_POUC01000370.1 GCF_002891435.1 Streptomyces cahuitamycinicus | reverse complement strand
GAGCTGCCCGGCGGCGATCCGGCGGGGGGTCGCGCCGGGGGCGAGTCCGGTGGCGGGGGCGAACTCCAGGGCGTCGTCGCCCTCGGCGTCCGTCACCCACACCACCCATTCCTCGCCGTCCGCGCGGAACGTCCGCGGCAGCCGGGCCCGCACCCCGGGCGTCGCGGCCAGCGCGCGGGCCGGGCCGGCGCGGTGGGTGACCCAGTGCACGGAGCCGCGCACGGCGACCGCGCTGCCGCGCGCGGTGTGGTCCGGGGACGCCGAGCCGAACCACCGGGCGGCGTTGACCGGGAACGGCTGGAGGTCGACGCGCTGCCCGCCCAGCCGCACGTCCAGCCGCCGCGGCTCGGCCCCCTCCAGGTCGTCCAGCACCCACAGCTCACCCGAACTGGAGTAGACGACACGGGTGCCGTCGGTCGCGGCGTGCCGTGCGTAGAAACCGTCGAGTGCAGTGTGCCGGCGCAGGTCGGAGCCGTCGGCGAGGGAGGAGTAGAGCGCTCCGGTGCCCTCGTGGTCGGAGAGGAAGGCGATCCTGTCGCCCACCCACAGCGGGTACTCGATGTTCCCGTCGACGTCCTCGTGCAGCCGCACGAAGTCCCCGTCGTCCCCGCGGTCGATCCACAACTTGCCCGCCGTACCGCCGCGGTACCGCTTCCACCAGGCCGCCTCACGCCCCATGGGCGCGGACAGCAGCACCGTGTGCGGTCCGTGGGCGACGTCGCCGACGGGCCCGTACGGCAGGGTGGTGGCCGGGCCGCCGTCCAGCGGGACGGCACGTGCCCAGGTGCGGCGCAGGCTCGCCTGCCCCTCGGCGCTGATCGCCAGGACCTCGCCGTCCGGGGTCCAGCCGCGCACCTGCGTCTTGAGACTCCCCCAGTACGTCAGCCGCTTGGCCGGACCGCCGTCGACCGGGGCGATGAGCACCTCGGGAGCGCCGTCTCTGGTGGAGGTCCAGGCGACCGTGGTGCCGTCGGGCGAGATACGGGGGTGGGTCACCGGCATGTTGTCGGCACTGACCCGCCAGGCCCGGCCGCCGTCGAGCGGGGCGAGCCACACGTCGTCCTCGGCGGTGAATGCGACCAGGTCGCCGTGCACATGGGGGAACCGGAGGTAAGCAGACGATGTCACCCGATCACCCTATGCAGGGCCGACGCCGCGCGGACAGGGTTCGGATCACTTGCCCTCGACGGGGCGGCAGTCCGGATACCGCTCGCACCAGATGGTCTGGGTGACGGTCACGGTGACGGTCGGCCCGGGCTGCCCGCCCGGCGGGCCGCCGACGGGGGGCGGGCTGGTGGAGTTGCAGTCGCCGAGCCCGTCGACCTCGAACCACACCTTGCCGTCCACCTTGGCGGTGATGTTCCCGCGCACACACGCCCCGTCCACCGCGTGGGTGACCTTGCCGTCGACGGTGATCTCCTTGCCGTCGTCGGTCTCACCCTCGCAGTCGACGGTCGCGACGGTCCGCTCACGCGCCGAGGGTGACGACTTCCCGCCGCTCTCCCCGTAGGAGGCGGTGCAGGTCAGCCAACGCACGCCCGCTTTCTGGCGGTTGAGCTCTTCGGTCACGGTCTCGTCGGTGGTGTACGCGACGGACGCGGAGCTGATGCTGCCGGGCTCGCAGGCGACGGCGCCGCCCACCGCCACCGCGGCGAACGTCGCCGCGACCACCACCCGCCGGCCGCGCGCCCCCAGCCGATTCCTCCTCGAAGCCCCCATGGAGGGGAGCCTGCCACCGACTCAGGCCGCGCGGTAGGGCGCAAAGGCGTCAGCCGCGCGGCAGCAGCCACACCCGGAGCTCCACCCCGTAGCCCTCGGGGTCTTGAGATGCGCAACCCGCATCCGGTTCGTCATGGGCCGTGCAGGACCATGACGCCGCGCAGCGTGAGCTTCTCGCAGTGCGCGTCCGGTCCGTCCACCCGCAGCACGACCAGGGAGCGGTGACCGGCCGCCGCGTCGCCCGGTTCGCCGAGCACCTCGGAAAGGGTCAGGACCAGCGTCCGGTGCGTGCCAGGAGCACGGCCGCGGCGGCCGTCCCGGCAGTCGAGGTGCGCAGCACACTGCGCCCGAGGCGGTACGCCTTCGCCCCCGCCTCCTCGAACAGCGCAAGTTCCTCGGGCGCCACGCCGCCCTCGGGTCCCACGACCAGCACGATCTCACCGGTGGCCGGAAGGTCGGCCGTGGCCAGCGGCGCGTCCCCGCTCTCGTGCAGCACGGCGGCGAACTCCACCCCGGCCAGCAGCGAGGCGACCTGCCTGGTCGTGGCCGCTTCCGCGACCTCCGGGAAGCGCACCCGGCGCGACTGCTTGCCCGCCTCCCGGGCCGTCGCCCGCCACTTGCCCAGCGCCTTCGCCCCGCGGTCGCCCTTCCACTGTGTGATGCAGCGCGCCGCCGCCCACGGCACGATCGCGTCGACACCGACCTCCGTCATCGTCTCGACGGCGAGCTCCCCCCGGTCGCCCTTGGGCAGCGCCTGGACGACGGTGACCCGGGGCTGCTCCGCAGGCTCCTCGCGCACCGGCTCCAGCCGGAGGATCAGCCGGTCCTTGCCCTCCGTGTCGAGTACGACGCAGTCCGCCCAGCGACCGGCCCCGTCCGTGAGCACGACGTCCTCACCGGCCCGCAGCCGCTTCACGGAGACGGCGTGCCGCCCCTCCGGGCCGTCCAGGACGTACCGGCCACCGTCCGTGTCGAAGTGCTCGACCACGAACACCGGTGCGGTCACAGCACGCCCCCGCCCGTCAACGAAGCCCGGGCGGCGGCCAGTTCACCGGCCAGCACCTCCACAAGCTGCCCGGCGGGCAGCTCCCGCGCCATTCGGTGCCCCTGCCCGGCCCACAGCGCCATGCCCTGCGCGTCACCGGCCTTGGCGGCGGCCTTGCGCAGCGGCGAGGTGAGGTGGTGGATCTCGGGATAGGCGGCGGGCGCGTACGGGCCGTGCTCGCGCACGAACCGGTTGACGAGGCCGCGCGCGGGCCGCCCGGAGAACGCCCGGGTCAACTCCGTGCGGACGAACAGGGGGTTGGTCAGTGCCCGCTTGTGCAGGGCGTTCGCGCCCGACTCGGGCGTGGCGAGGAAGGCGGTGCCCAGCTGGGCCGCGCTCGCGCCCGCCGCGAGCACACCGGCGATCTGGCCGCCGCGCATGATGCCGCCGGCGGCGACGATCGGGATGCTCACGGCTTCGCGGACCTGGGCGATCAGCGACAGCAGCCCGAGGCCGGAACCGTCCGTCTCGGGGACGTCCCGGTGGGTGCCCTGGTGGCCGCCGGCCTCGATGCCCTGGGCGATCACCGCGTCCGCGCCCGCCTGTTCGACGGCCCGGGCCTCGTCGGGAGTGGTCGCGGCGGCCAGGACGAAGGTGCCGACGCGGTGCAGGGTGTCGACGACCTCACGGCTCGGGACGCCGAAGTGGAACGACACCACGGGCACGGGGTTGTCGCGCAGCACCACGAGCTTGGCTTCGAAGCCGTCGTCGCGCCCGCTGTCCGGGTCGCCGAGCTCGGCCTCGTACCAGGTGGCCTCGCCGGCCAGCTGGTGGGCGTAGACGTCGACGGCCGCGGGGTCGGCGTACTCCGGCTGCGGCATGAAGACGTTGACGCCGAAGGGCCTGCCGGTGAGGCTCCGGATCTGCTTGATCTCCTGGTACATCCCGTCGGCGGTCTTGTACCCGGCGGCGAGGAACCCGAGCCCGCCCGCCTCGCACACGGCCGCGGCGAGCTGCGGTACGGAGACGCCGCCCGCCATGGGGGCCTGCACGATCGGGAAGGGGAAGAGATCGGTCAGTGCGGAGGACATGACCGCATGTTGTCACGTCCTCCGAACCACTCCGAAACCGGCCTGCCGCCTGGCATAGACCAGAAGCACGCTCGCCCTCGGCGCCTGTTGAAGGCGTCCCGGACCCGCCGCGTCAGCGACTGTCGAACGCGTCCCGGACCACCCCGTCAGCGACCGTTGAACGCGTCCTTCAACCGCGAGAACAGCCCCTGCTGCCCCGGTTGGAACTGCCCCGTCGGCCGTTCCTCGCCCCGCAGCTTGGACAGCTCGCGCAGCAGGCGCTCCTGCTCGGGGTCGAGTTTGCTCGGGGTCTGGACCTCGACGTGGATGATGAGGTCGCCGCGTCCGCCGCCGCGCAGATGCGTGACTCCGCGGCCGTGCAGCGGGATCGACTGGCCCGACTGGGTGCCCGGCCGGATGTCGACCTCCTCCAGGCCGTCCAGCGTCTCCAGCGGCACCTTCGTGCCGAGGGCGGCGGCCGTCATCGGGAGCGTGACCGTGCAGTGCAGGTCGTCGCCGCGCCGCTGGAACTGCGAATGGGGCAGTTCGTGGATCTCGACGTACAGGTCACCCGCGGGACCGCCGCCGGGGCCGACCTCGCCCTCGCCTGCGAGCTGGATGCGCGTGCCGTTGTCGACACCGGCCGGGATCTTGACCGTCAGCGTGCGGCGGGACCGGACGCGGCCGTCTCCCGCGCACTCCGGGCACGGAGTGGGGACGACCGTACCGAAGCCCTGGCACTGCGGGCACGGGCGGGACGTCATGACCTGGCCCAGGAAGGACCGGGTCACCTGCGAGACCTCACCGCGGCCGCGGCACATGTCGCACGTCTGGGCCGAGGTGCCCGGGGCCGCGCCCTCACCGCTGCACGTGTTGCAGACGACGGCCGTGTCGACCTGGATGTCCTTCGTCGTACCGAAGGCCGCCTCGTCGAGCTCGACCTCGATACGGATCATCGCGTCCTGGCCGCGGCGGGTGCGCGAGCGCGGTCCGCGCTGCGACGCCGTGCCGAAGAACGCGTCCATGATGTCCGAGAAGTTCCCGAAACCGCCGGCTCCGAAGCCGCCCGCGCCGCCGCCGGCCTGCGAGAGCGGGTCGCCGCCGAGGTCGTAGACCTGCTTCTTCTGCGGGTCCGACAGCACCTCGTAAGCGGCGTTGATCTCCTTGAACCGCTCCTGGGTCTTCGGATCGGGGTTGACGTCCGGATGCAGCTCGCGCGCGAGCCGCCGGAAGGCCTTCTTGATCTCTTCCTGCGACGCGTCGCGGCGCACGCCGAGTACGGCGTAGTAGTCCGTGGCCACTACGACTCCGCCAGGATCTGTCCGACGTACCGTGCCACTGCGCGTACCGCTCCCATCGTTCCCGGGTAGTCCATGCGGGTCGGTCCGACCACGCCGAGCTTGGCGACTGCCTCGCCGCCCGAACCGTAGCCGACCGACACGACGGACGTGGAGTTGAGTCCTTCGTGGGCGTTCTCGTGACCGATCCGTACGGTCACACCCGGATCCTGCGCCTCGCCGAGCAGCTTGAGGAGCACGACCTGCTCCTCCAGCGCCTCCAGCACCGGCCGGATCGTGAGGGGGAAGTCATGACCGAAGCGGGTCAGATTGGCGGTGCCGCCGATCATCAGCCGCTCCTCGTTCTCCTCGACGAGCGTCTCCAGGAGTGTGGAGAGCACCGTGGAAACCGTACCCCGGTCCTCGTGCTCGAACGCCTCCGGGAGATCCTCCACCAGACTCGGCACATCCGCGAAACGGCGGTTCGCCACACGGCTGTTGAGCCGCGCGCGCAGATCCGCGAGCGAGGCGTCGCCGAAGGGCGCCGGGCAGTCGACCACGCGTTGCTCGACCCGTCCGGTGTCCGTGATCAGCACCAGCATCACGCGGGCGGGCGCCAGGGAGAGCAATTCCACATGCCGCACGGTGGACCGCGTCAGCGACGGGTACTGCACGACGGCGACCTGACGCGTGAGCTGCGCGAGCAGCCGTACCGTACGCGCCACCACGTCGTCGAGGTCGACGGCGCCCTCCAGGAAGTTCTGGATCGCGCGCCGCTCGGGCGCGGTCATCGGCTTGACGCCGGCGAGCTTGTCGACGAACAGCCGGTAGCCCTTGTCGGTGGGGATGCGCCCGGCACTGGTGTGCGGCTGGGCGATGTACCCCTCGTCCTCCAAGGCCGCCATGTCGTTGCGGACGGTGGCCGGGGAGACGCCGAGGCTGTGCCGCTCGGTGAGGGCCTTGGAGCCCACCGGCTCCTCGGTGCCGACGTAGTCCTGGACGATGGCGCGCAGCACCTGGAGCCTGCGTTCACTGAGCATCGCGCACACCTCCAGATGTCTGAGCCTGCTGCCCTGCCGGTCCGGCCTGGCACTCTGCGCGTGCGAGTGCCAGCATTCCCCGGCCCAGTGTACGGCGGTGGGGTACACCCCCGGCAAGGCTGGTCGTGCGGCGCCGTGCCCCGAGCGGGGCGCACCGCTAGCGTCGCCGTATGACGGTGACTTGGGAAGACCTCGGATGGGAGCGCGTGGCCGCCGGGGTGGGTCGGTGCCGGCTGCCGGTGTGGGACTGCACTGCGGGGCTGGTCGCCGGTGCGGGCGCGGTCCTTTTGATCGACGCGGGGTCGAGTCTCGCGGAGGGCGCGAAGTTGCGTGCGCAGGCGCGGTCGCTCACGGGCCACCGTGTGACACATCTCGCGCTGACCCATCCGCACTTCGACCACGTTTTCGGGGCGGCGGCGGTCACGGACGCGGAGGTGTTCGGCGCGGTGGGCGTGGACGCGGTGCTGACGCGGGTGCGGGACCGGGAGGAGCTGCGCGCGGACGCGGTACGCCACGGTTTGGCGGCGCCCACGGCCCAGGAGGCGGCGGAGCGGCTGACCCCGCCCGGCCACCTGGTCTCGGGCGAGTGGACCCTTGACCTGGGCGGTGGCCGGCAGGTGCTGCTGGCGAACGTCGGCCCGGGCCACACCGCCCACGACCTGGCGGTGCTGGTGCCGGGTGATCCGGAGGTGGTGTTCTGCGGCGACCTGGTCGAGGAGTCCGGGGAGCCCCAGGCGGGCCCCGACGCTGTGCCGTCGCACTGGCCGGCCGCCCTGGACAGGCTGCTCGCCCTGGGCGGCGAGGACGCGCTGTACGTGCCCGGTCACGGAGCGGTGGTGGACGCGGCGTTCGTGCGGGCGCAACGGGACGCGCTGGCGGCGCGTTTCGGCGTGTCGTGGTGATCGCCCTTCGCCTTCTCCTATCGTCATGCGAATGCGCCAGTACTCCGCCGATCTGACTCCGCCGTGGAAGAAGCCGAAGCCGGTGCCCGAGGTCGCCGCGGAGCCCGGCCTGGTGGTGGAGGAGCCGGGGACCGGCTTCTGCGGCGCGGTGATCCGCTGCGAGGCGGGCACGGTGACGCTGGAGGACCGCTTCGGCAAGCACCGCGTGTTCCCGATGGAGCCGGGCGGTTTCCTGCTGGAGGGCAGGGTGGTGACCCTCGTCCGCCCCTCGCCGAGCGGCCCCTCGCGTCCTACCCGCACGGCCTCCGGTTCGGTGGCCGTCCCCGGCGCCCGCGCGCGGGTCGCCCGCGCCGGCCGCATCTACGTCGAGGGCCGCCACGACGCCGAGCTGGTCGAGCGGGTGTGGGGTGACGACCTGCGCATCGAGGGCGTGGTCGTGGAGTACCTGGAGGGCGTCGACGACCTCCCGTCGATCGTCGACTCCTTCGCCCCGGGCCCCGACGCGCGCCTCGGCGTCCTGGTCGACCACCTGGTCCCGGGCTCGAAGGAGTGGCGCATCGCCCAGTCCGTCACCAGCGACCACGCCCTGGTCGTGGGCCACCCGTACATCGACATCTGGGAGGCGGTGAAGCCGTCGTCCCTGGGCATCGACGCCTGGCCCCGGGTCCCGCGCGGCCAGGACTGGAAGACCGGCGTGTGCCGAGCCCTCGGCTGGCCGGAGAACACCGGCTCGGCCTGGCAGCGGATCCTGTCGGGGGTCCACTCGTACAAGGACCTGGAGCCGGAGCTGCTGGGCCGGGTGGAAGAACTGATCGACTTCGTGACCACGTAACTGCGGGCATGCGGGCGGCCGCCTCAGCTGCGGGCATGCGTGCCGCCAGGGGCGGCACGGGTGGGCGCAGCGGCACCTCGTCGCGCCGAGCTGCGCATCGCCCCGCCCCCGGCACCGCCCCCGAGCACTCAGTCCACGAG
>NZ_POUC01000036.1 GCF_002891435.1 Streptomyces cahuitamycinicus | reverse complement strand
CGCCAGGTCACTCCGCATCGGATCACTCCCCGCCGGATCCACCGCCCCCGCCAGCCGCGGCGCCGCCAGGCACGGCAGCAGCAACCGCCACAGGTCGGTCAGCGAAGGCCGAGCGAGCCAGTCGTGGTCCTCCCGCGCCAGCACCTCGATGCCGGTCGTGGCGGTGACGACGACCACGCTGGGGCGCTGCGGCGTCATACCGGCGGCGAGTTCCCCCCTGCGCTCCGCCTCGGCCAGCAGCCCCTGCACGCACTCCCGCCGTTCCCGGCGCAGTTCCCGCACCCGCCCGGCAGCCCCTTCCACGTTCAGCCGCAGACCCGCCCGCACCACGATGTCGGCGCACAGCAGCCGGGCGACGTGGTGCGTAACGTCCACAAGGCGTTGCAGAGCGCAGCCGTCGCCGCCGTGACCGCGGACCGCGGCCTCGCGCAGAGCTCGGGCGGCAGCGTCCTCGACGGCCTCGGCGACGGCGGCCTTGTCGGCGAAGTGGAAGTGCAGCGCACCGGACCTGACGCCGGCTCCCGCGCTGATCCGGGCCAGGCCGGTCCGGACGTACCCATGGGCCTCGAACTGTGCTGCCGCCGACCGGATCAGCGCGAGACGGGTCCGGACGGCCCGGTCCTGTTTGGTCACCCGTGGCTCCCCTGCAGGGCTCTGATGGCGACGCAATGAAACCGACTCGCTGGTTTTCATACATCGCGGCGACGGTCCAGGGGCCCAGGGAGGGACCTGGGCCCAGGCCCGGCTCCACCAGGCGACGCGCCGGTAGACTGGAGGTCAGGCCCGCCCCGCACACCATGGGGCATCGCCGCCAGGCGCAACCGAGGCGACCACGGAGATGATCGCGGCGAGCGCCTGCGATCACATCACCACCCGACGTCGCCCCCGCGCCACGGGTGTCCGGCTCAGCCGGCACAACTCATCCACCGGCCTTCCGGTGACGGGCGGCCCCTCCCCCCTCGCACGCATCCGTACGGGAGCACTCATGCACCACCCGTCCGGCACCCCGGACGACGACTCCGGCGCACTGTTCGGGCTCGACGCCCTCACCCCCGGCCCCGCCGCTCCCGGCACGCACTCACACTTCCGGGCCTCCGCCACGGCCCGCAGGCTGCTGCCCGTGCGGGAGATCTACGCCGAGCCCGCAGCCGCCGCGTCCCCCCGCGGACGCCAGATCAGCGCCCGGTTCCCCGAGGCGCGGATGACCACGGTGGACTCCCACTGGCGCATCCCCGGGCTGCACGGCAACGAGGGCAACGTCGAGCGCTGGGTGCGCGTCAAGGGAGAGACGCTGGTCCTGGGCGAGAAGAAGACCCTCACCACACGCCCCAACGGCCGGTCGGCGGACTGGATCGCTCCCGGCGCCTCCAACGGCTGCGCCATGGCCTGCGCCTACTGCTACGTGCCCCGGCGCAAGGGATACGCCAACCCCATCACCGTCTTCACCAACATCGACCGGATCATCGCCCACCTCGCGCGGCACATCGCACGGCAGGGGCCCAAGGCCGAGCCGAACCAGTGCGACCCCGAGGCGTGGGTGTACGACATCGGTGAGAACGGCGACTGCTCGGTGGACGCCCTGATCTGCGACAACACCGCGGACCTGGTGCACGCCTTCCGGCAGTGGCCCACCGCCAAGGCGTCCTTCGCCACCAAGTTCGTCAACCCCGACCTGCTGGCCCTCGACCCGCGTGGCCGCACCCGCATCCGGTTCTCGCTGATGCCGCCGGACGACGCCCGGCTGCTCGACGTGCGCACCTCGCCCGTAGCCGAGCGCATCGGTGTCGCGGCGGACTTCCTGGACGCGGGATACGAAGTGCACTTCAACCTCTCGCCCGTGGTCGTCCGCCCCGGCTGGCAGGACGCCTGGGCCGAGCTGCTCACCCACCTCGACGACACCCTGCCCCCGCGGGTCAAGCAGCAGGCCGCCGCAGAGGTGATCATGCTCACCCACAACCGGGACCTGCACGAGGTCAACCTCGGCTGGCACCCCCGAGCCGAGGAAGCCCTGTGGCGGCCCGAGCTCCAGCAGGCCAAGCGCTCCGAGAACGGCGCCCTCAACATCCGCTACCGCAACAAGGTCAAAGCGGAGGCCGTGCACACCCTGCGCGCCCTGATCGACCACCACACGCCCTGGCTACGCGTGCGCTACGCCTTCTGAACCCCGGGAGCGGCACCGCCGACGGCCACGCAGACGCCGACAGGCCCCGCCCGTGAGTTAGCTCACGCTGCGGGGCCTGCCATACGACATGGCCGAGCTGTGTGATGTTTCACAACGGTCCCGGAAACGAGAAACGGGCCCCTGCGATGACTTCCGTCACCTGCAGATACCCTTACCTCATGGTGGGTTCCAGTTCCGGAGCACACAGATACCTCCCCTGCAGCAGGTTGCATCGGAGACCGGCGGCTGCTCGACGTACATAGCCGTGTCGCCGTAGTTGATGTCGAGGTAGCGTCCGTTCCAGCGTCCGCATCTTCTTCGTCCAGGCGGTCCCCGCCGCCATCACCCTGACCACGGTCGTGGCAGCGGCTGAGCACCGGGCGGACGATCGCCATGCCGAGAGGGCTGACGGCGATCGCTTCGCTGCGCGCCGCCGGAGTCACCGTGGCGGGCGGTGGGGACAATGCGCGGGATCCGTTCAACCCCCTAGGCCGGTTCGACCCCATGGAGACGGCCTCGTTGCTGGTCCTGGCGGGTCACCTGTCGCCGCGTTCCGCCTACGATGCCGTCAGCGGCGCGGCACGGACGGTCATGGGCTTGGCCCGCACACCCATCGAACCAGGGGCGCCCGCAGAGCTGATGGCCGTACGGGCGGACACCCTCGCCGATGCCATGGCGGACGCCCGAGCGGACCGTGTGGTGATCCATCAGGGCCGCCTCGTATGCCGCACCCAGCACGAGCGAATCTTTCCCGCAGGCATGCCCGGCGCACGCGCTTCCGTGTGAGCGCCGAGCCCTGACATCGCTCTCAGGCCGAGGGGGACCTGTCCGTGTCCTCGGTCCTGGACGCTTCCGCCGTACGGCCGAGGCGCTGCGCCTCCTCCAGGGTGCGGGCCCCCCGGAGGGGCGAGAGGGTCAGCCAGAACGAGACAACGAGGTAGGAGAGCCCGACGACCCAGAGGGCCGTGCCGGGGGACAGCGCATCGGCCAGGGCACCACCGACGACGGCGCCCAGGGGCAGCGTGCCCAGGGCGACCAGCCGATAACTCGCGGTCACCGCACCGATCTGGTGCTCCGGCGGAATGGCCTGCCGCAGGCTCACGGCGAACACGTTGAACAGCGCCACACCGAAGCCGTTCAGCATCATGGCGACCGACGCGAGCACGGCGACGAACACGCCGACATGACTGACGATCGGAACGAGCAGCAGGCCGAGCGCGGCCAGCACCGCCCCCAGGGCCAGCACGCCGCCGACGGCCCACCGCTTGGTGAGCCGGTTGGCGCAGAGTGAACCGAGCAGGGCACCCACGCTGCCGATACCGATGACCACGCCCACGGTGGTGCCGCTCATGTCGAGCCCGCGGACGGCGAACACCAGGAAGATGGTGAGGAAGGCCTTCTCGTGCAGGTTCGACAGACCGGCCTGGACGCACAGGTCCCGGATCGGGCGTAGTGACCAGGTGTAGCGGAGCCCGGAGCCGATCGCCTTCAGCGCTGACTCACGAGGTTGTTCGGGGGCCTTGACGCCCCGCAGCAGCAGACCGCTGACGACGGCACCCGCGGAGCACGCGGCGGCCACCGTCAGGGCCGGCGACAACCCCAGCCTGCCGACGAGGAAGCCGGCCGCGGACGGTCCGGCGAGGGTGCTGACCGAGTACGTCGCCTGATGCAGACCGTTGGCCGCGGCGATGGAGCCCAGCGGCAGGATCCTGGGGAGCGTGGACTGGTAGGCGACCTCGTAGAAGACGGTGGCGACACCGATGACGGCGGCGGCGCCGACGAGTTGGCCGAAGGTCAGCCCGTCGGCCGCCTGGAAGGCGCCCAGCGCCGCCAGCGCCGCGCCCTGCGCGAGGCTGGCAGTGACGAGGGTGCGGCGCGGCGGATACCGGTCGACCATGACACCGGCGATCAGCGAGAGCACCACGACGGGGAGGAACTGCACGGCCGAGACGAGGCCCACGCCCGTGCCGTCGGAGTGGAGGTAGGTGACCGCGATCAGGGGTAGGAGAAAACTGGTCAACTGTCCGCCGAAATGCGCCGAGGTTTCCCCCAGCCAGATGTTGCGGAAGTCTTTGTTCTCCGCAACAAGGATTCGGGTATCCCTGTCGAATATGGCCACTCCAACCCCCGGTCAAACCCTCTGTGAAAAAATCACTGCAACGCTAGCATGGGGCACTCCCGTCCGCTACCGTGAGGGGCGATGCCGCTGTTGCACCCCATTTTCGGTAACAGGAGTCGAGGGATGTACGACCATTCTGGACTTACCCCCGAGGAAGTCGGCCTGCTCCCCCGCGAGGAAGATGTCCGGATTTATTCGGAGCGCGGCTGGTATTTGTCCGAGAAGCTGCTCACTGACGATGAAGCGGACGCTCTGACGGAGGCCAGCGAGCGCTATTATGCAGGTCATCGCGACCGTGAGCTTCCCTTACGGCCAGACAGACTGGCCGACTGGACGCCTGCGGACGGTGACGTCCAGCGCAACAACGACTACATCCACTACCAGGACGAAATCATTGGGAAGATCCTGCGGAAACCCATCATCGGGGCAGTCGCGGCCCGTTTGGCGCAGACGCATGAAATACGCGTTTTCCAGGCGACGCTGATCTACAAGCCGCCGATCGTCGACGAGAAGTCCAACATTGTGTCCTGGCATTTCGACAAGTATTTCTGGCCCACTTGCTCGTCGAACCAAATGCTGACCGCTTTCATTCCGTTCCACGACTGCACTGAGGAGTCGGGCACGATTACCATGGTGAACGGAAGCCATCTCTGGCGGCATCGGCACGGCGCCGCACGGCCGGTCGGTGATCCGCGGGACGTGGGGCGCGAGTATCTTCTGAACGGTGACGCGGAGCGGAACGGCGCCGTGGTGGAAAAGGTTCCGGTGCACATTCCCAAGGGGCACATGACCTTCCACCACTGCCACCTCTACCACGGCAGCGGCGCCAACCGCAGTCCCCGCCCGCGTCGGGCCATCTCGTTCCACCTTCAGGACGGGACGAACACCTACCGCGACCACACCCTCTCCGACGGGCGGCAGGAGCCGTACAAGCACGACTCCCTGGTCCGCAGGACCCCCGTCGGCCAACCGGACTACTCCGACCCGGAGTTTTGCCCGGTGCTGTGGCCCGTCCACGCGCCCGACGGCGAGGCACCCGTCACAGGGGAGTGACGCGGCTCAGGTCCCACTCCTCGTCGCTCATGCCGCCGCCCGCCTCTTCCCGTACCGCGTCGGCGAGGGCCTGGTCCGCCACCGCGTCGCGCCGCAGCCCGGCGCCCGCAGCGGCCGGCAGCGGGACGACGGCCGCCCACAACGGGTGCAGTGACGCCCCACGATGCACCTTCGCCTTCAGAGCGGAGGGCCCGAGGTGGAGCGCGGTCATGCCGTGGCGTTCCATGTGGTGCAGCGGTTCGTAGTACACGGCGTTGAAGTACTCGTACGCGTTCCGCGTCCGCGCGTAGTCGAAGCCGGCCACCCGGGCATAGCAGGTGTCCCGCCAGTCGAAGCTCAGGTTGGCGCCGACCAGGCGCCCCTCCTCGTCGACGCAGCGGAACACCGTGCTCAGGTCGTCCAGACAGCGCGCCTGGACGGTCAGGAACGTGTGGATCTCCGCGGGGTCGAGCGAGGCGCCGTAGCGGTCCATGGTCTGGCCGACCAGGGGCGCGAACTCGTCGACGCAGGCGGAGAGCGGGGCTGTCTCCACGCGCAGCCCGGAGCCCGCGAAGCGCCGGATCTCGTACTCGCGCTTGCGGACGTTCCGGCCGAGCAGATGCCGGTAGGACTCGAAGGTTCCGCCGTCGTTGTGCACCACGGCTTCGGCGGCCCGCAGTTGGGCCCGCACCTCGAACCGGCTCGCGAGCAGCCGCAGACTGTTGGTGGTGAGGAAGTCGAAGAGCAGCGCGTCGCAGTCCAGTGCGGCGGCGCGCTCGGCGGCACCGGCGACCAGGGCGTCGAGTGCCTCCGGCGCCGTGCCGGGATCCTTCGGCAGCAGAAACTCGTTGTGGTAACCGGTGCGGGTGCCGAGTCTGAGCACGGTGCGGCCTTCGGCTACGTCCGGCAGGGGCGGCGCGTTCTCGGCCGGGAAGTCGTAGTACGGCGTCCCGGCGAGGAGTTCGCCGTCGGCCTCGACCGTGAGGTATCCAGGGGTGGCGAAGTCGGGCCGCTCCTGACCGCGCAGCCAGGCGTGGCCCTGGTAGAAGCAGCTGCCCGGCGCGAGCGCGTCCCAGGCGTCCCGGTCGATGTCGTCGATCGACTCGAAGTGCTTCACATCAGGCATGTGCGCTTCCTCCTCTTGCTCACAGCAGCCAGTCGTCGGTGTTCAGCCCGCCCACCACGAACCTGCCGTACTCGGCGGCGAATGCCTCGGCCTCGGCCCGGTTGCGTTCGCGGACCTTCTTCTCGTCCGCCGCCAACGGCCGGTCCACGCCCACGAACACGCTGTACAGGGGGTTCGGCTGGGCACCACGCGCCAGCTTGGCCTGGAAGGTGCCCAGACCGAGGTGGATCGCCCGGACGGTGCGGCCGACGCCCGACTCGACGGGGTGGTAGAAGACCAGGTTGAAATAGTCGGCCACGTTGGGCACCGAGTAGTCGAAACCGGCCACGCGCGCGTAGAGCGTGTCGCCGTGCCGGTACCGCAGCGCGAAACCGACGGGGTGTCCGGCGTCCTCCGCCAGCAGCAGCGTGCTGCGGTCGCCGAGGTGCCGGCCCTGACGGTCGTACACGGCCGCCGCGCGCTCCTCGCCGTACTCGTGTCCGTGTCGGCGCATCAGCGCACTGTTGAGCGGGGCGATCTCCTTGACGACCTCGGGAAGCGAGACCTCCCGGATGGTCCGTCCGCTGCGGCCGAAGTCCCTGCGCTCGCGCCGGGCCCGGGGCCGCCGGCCGGAGGGCAGCCAGGCCAGGTAGTCGTCCAGGTTCTGCCACAGGCCGACGGGCAGGACGGTCTCGACGTCGTGGTAGAGGAGTACGGCTCCTTCGTCGGCGTGGGCCTCGGCGACCTCCAGCGCCTCCGCCCGGGGCAGGTAGTAGTACCCGAGCACGCTCGCACCGGCGGTCCCGGCGATGTCGAGGGCCCCCGCGGTGAGCGCGCGCACCGCAGCCGAGCGCTCCGGCGCCGTCACCCCGTCCCGGCCCGGCAGCTGGCCCCGGAACTCCGACCAGCCCGCGCCGAGCACCAGGGGCCGGGCCGCGAGATGGGCGTGGCGTTCCTCGTCGATCAGACCCGCGAGCAGGTCGGCGGGGGTGTAGAGCAGATGCGGCGGACGCGCGAACGCATACGTCTCGGCTCCGGCGACCGGCGCTCCCCGCTCGTCGCGCGCCATTAAGTAACGGGCCTCGGCTCCAGGCGGCAGTTCCTCGGCGCGTACGCCGGCGAAGCCGCTGCTGGAGTAGACCGTCGAACCGACTACCAGAGCGTCCCATTCCGCCGTCGGCAGCTGGTCGACGGAGTCGTACGGGGAGACGTGCATGGGGGGAACTCCAGGGATGGCGATCGGATGGGTGTAGGGCAAAACCGCAATGGGGTTCATTCCAGCAGAGAGCGCACATCGCTGTCCCGGGTATGCAGGAGTAGCACGTCGGTGCCCCTGAGCTGGTCGAACAGCTCTTGGTTGGCGAGCCGTTGGGACACACGGACCTTGACGGCGTACCAGAGGATGGAGCGGGGACCGATGACGGTCCACAGCGTCTCCCGGACGCCGCCCCAGAGTTCCTCACGCCGTATCCAGCGCCGCAGGGTGCGGCGCAGCAACCGCGGCCAGGTCACGCGCAGCGGCGGATCCGTCCACACCACGCAGTCCGCCCGGTGCGCGAAGGCCTCGACGCTCGCGGCGAACTGACCGTCGACGATCCAGCGGTCGGCCGCCAGTTCCCCGTCGACGTGGGCCAGGAACTCCTCCGTGGGCACCGGGGTCCAGTCCGGTCCCCAGAAGAAGGCGTCGAGCGTGACGGGCTCGATGCCACGCCGCTCGGCGAGTTCGCGGGCGAGGGTCGACTTGCCACAGCCGGGCCCGCCCACGATCCACACCCGGTCGGCCTCCGCGAGGCTGTTCACACGTGGCACAGGCACATCCCCTCCAACCAGGCGGCCACGCCGTCGTCGTCGTTGCCCGCGGTGAGCGCGTCGGCGGCCGCCCGTACGTCCGCGCTCGCGTTCGCGACGGCCACGCCGAGGCCCGCGGCGGCGAGCAGACCCGTGTCGTTGGGCGCGTCACCGAAGGCGACCACCCGGTCCCAGCCGACGCCGAGAGTGGCGAGAACCGAGGCGACCGCGGACACCTTGTCCGCCTCGGGGGCCGACACCTCCAGCAGTCCCGGTCCCGAGGAGGTCCACCGCACCGCACCCCGCATCCCGAGCGGGGACGGCGGTCCGTCGGTGCCGGTGTGCACCATCAGACACAGCACGGGCAAACCGTCCGGCACGTCGTCGATGCGCGGGGCCGTCCCCGGACCGCTGGCCAGGATGTCGTGCCAGTCGGGACCGAGCAGCCGGTCGTGCTCCCGGTCCACGGCCCAGGGGCGCCGCCCGAGCGCCGCGATCTCGGCGCGGACGGTGGCCGGGGTCATCGCCCGGATCCGCCGTACGCCGCCGCCGTCCAGGTCGCTGACGACGGCACCGTTGGACGACACCAGGAAGGCTCCGAGACCGCGGACGGCGCGCAGTAGCTCGCGGGCCGACCAGGCCGGGCGTGCCGTCGCGAAGACGACGCGGGTCCCCTGCGCGGCCGCCGCCCGCAGCGCCACAGCCGAACGCTCGCTCAGCGTCCCGTCCGAGAGCAGCAGCGTGCCGTCGAGGTCGGTGACCACGACGGCCGGGCGGCTGCCCCCACGCAGGCGGGGACAGCCGCTGAGATGCGTTCCGGTCACGGAGGTCACTTCTCCCGTGCGGGCTCACGGGGCGGCGGCATGCGGTGGGTGATCACGGCCGCGTACCGGTGGTAGTGCCACTGCTCGTAGCCCAGGTGGCTTTCGCCGCGGATGCCCAGGTCGGCGTTTTCGAACAGTTCCCAGCCGGGCCTCTTGACGATCCGGTCCATCTCCGCGGCCGTCGGGTAGTACCCGCACTGCCGCTCGTCGTCGTTGAGCCCGATCAGGTACTCGCCGAAGAAGAGCCCGCCCGGCGCGACCATGTCCATCGCGTGGCGGACGAGAGCCTCCATGGTGTGGGCCCGGTTGGGCGGCATCGACCACAGTCCGCTGCCCAGTACGAGCTGGAAGTCGCCCTCGGCGGGCAGGGTCATGTAATCCTGCTCCACCACGGTGCACCGGTCCGCCAGGCCCTCGGCGGCGAGCCGCTCCCGCAGGCCCAGGATGTCGTGGTGCCCGTCGACGAGGTCCAGCTCGCCTCCGTCGAGGAAGAGTTCGTCGCTCTCCACCCCGACGACCTCCCAGCCGGCGCGGAGCAGCGGCAGGGCGAACTTCCCGTCGGAGACGCCCAGGACACAGGCACGCGGCCGGACGCGGCGGGCGTACTCGCCCAGCGGGATGTAGCGGGCCAGAGCGGGGAAATAGGAGAAGTAGTCTCCCCAGTAACTTTTGTGATCGACGTCAAGCACACGCCCTCCCACGGCCGTTGTCGGTGCTGCTGATCATGTCGCCGCCTCGGCCATGGCCTCGGCCGCGCTGTTGCGGACGGTGCCCCACCGCTCGGCCGCGGACTTGTGGATGTACCAGATGTCGTCCTCGGTGAGCAGTCGGGAGACGACCTCCGGATAGGCCTCCTCGAAGTACGAGTAAGGGGGCCGGTTGTCCTTGCGTGAGTGGTAGTCCAGGCGGTCCTGGCCGTGTTCGGCGGTGATCGCCGTACCCGGGTGGTACGTGAGGATGTTGGGGCTGGCCATGACGAGCAGTTCGTCGTCGATCAGCCGGCCGATCTCCTCGATTGTCTCCTCGATGGTCTCCCGGCACTCGCCGTCCAGACCGAAGAGGACCGAGCTGCCGACCCTGATGTCGTGGCCCCGGATGGTGGCGAGCGCCTCGCGCACCTTGCTCACCCATGCCTCCGGGTTGCGGCGCAGCAGGTTCTTGCCCACGTGGGCCATCACGCGCTGGGCCATGCTCTCGATGCCGATGTAGATGTAGGTGCAACCGCTGCTGCGCATCAGTTCGAGCCCGGCGCGCACCTCCTCGGCCTTGGCGCGGTTGAGTACCACGTCGACGGTGAGCTGGGCGCCCCACTCGAAGGAGCCGCCGCCCGGCAGATCCGTGCCCTGCGCCCGCAGATCCCGGCAGAACTCGGTGATCGCCTTCCAGTTTCCGCCCCAGAACACGGGGTCGTCGAAGAACGCGGCTTCCGCGCCCCAGTCCATGAGCCGGCGGACCCGCCGGACCACGTGCTCGGTCTCGCTCACCGCGAACCGGGTGGGCCGGTTGGAGACCTGGATGCTCTCCGAGCAGAAGGTACATTTGAACGGGCAGGAGTCCAGCGTCATCATGTGCGCCGTACGACTGCCCAGGGGGTGGCTCCCGGCCTCCGCAAAGACACCGAAGCGCGCGCGGATGGAGAACGCCTCGTACGGCGACGGCAGTTCGATCGAGCTGAGCCGCTCACCGCGCACCGGCACGACCACCGCCCCACCGGGGCAGAACCCGACGATCGTGCCCGAACCGCGCAGTGCCTCCCCGGCACCGGCCACCAGCGGAAGGGTGTCGAGCACCGCCGCGTTGTCGGTCGGGCCGAAGCCGGGCGGGACGGTCAGCGACAGGGCCCGCAGCAGCAGGTCGAGCAAGGGTGCGCCGTCACCGGCGACCACGAAGTCGACGACCCGGCCCGCGCGGCCGTCGCGGACGACCTCCACCGTGCTGCTCCAGGAGAACTCCGCCGTGCCGTTGGCATCTCGGTACCGGATCGTCTCGTCGGCGTGCCGGCCACCGATGACGACGACGCAGTGCGGCGTGTGCTCCTTGGCCAGCTCGGCCATCTCCAGCGCGTACCGATGCGCCGCCGACACCGCGCTGAGCAGGAGAACCTTGGGCTGCAGTGCGCGGAGCTCGGCGATGAACCTCTCGCGGGCTACCTCGTCCCAGATGCGGGGGTCGAAGACGTGGCCGTCGGTGGTCCGGCTGTCGGCGACCAGTGTGCTCCGCGGCCCGTTCGCCGTACGGCGGTACTCCTCGTCCGGGTAGTCCCCCCAGTCCGGGCAGACGTCGTCGAGGGACGGCTCCTTCGGTAGTCCCGCGCGCAGCCGAGCCACCGAGCGCTGGATGGTCAGGGTCAGCGCCGAGTACAGGCACATCGGATCACCGGGATAGGCGACCTCGCCTCCTCTGCTGGTCGCCACCGGGACCAGTACCGCCATGACCGGGTAGGTGAACTGGGCCCGGCCGGGGTGTGCCTCGAACAACCGGCGTCGCCTGACGACCAGTTCGGTCAGCGTCCCGCCGGCCTCGGCCGCCTCCGGACCGTTCGGCTCCAGTGGGGTACGAACCGTTGTCCTCACGTGTGATCCTCCGCCGCGATCAGATCGCGGCGATGAGGTTCGCGACGCCACCGCTCGAGGCCGGGCTGGTCACCAGCGACATGGTGTCGCCCAGCTTGCGGTAGGCGTGTGTGGCCAGGCAGGCCCGGGCGACGTCCGCGAACTCGGTGTTCGCCTTGTGCGCGGCGATCTCGTCCACAGCCGCTATATCGCCCGACTGCGCCGCGAGCCGCAACCGGCGCTCGAAGTCGACGAGTTCGCGCGCGACCTCCCGGCCGCCGTCCGGGGTGCCGGGGAACGCGGGCAGCGACACCGCCTCCACCGGCTCCTCGACGACCTTCCGGGCCAGGTCCACCTCGTTCTCGTAGAAGTGGAAAGTGCCCGACTGGTGGATGTACGGGCCGCTCGGGACGTTCAGCAGTGACGCCGTGTACTGCTGCATCCCCATGAAGAGGAAGGCGTCGTACGGCAGGACCGTCAGCGCCTGCTGGGCCCGCATGACGGTGATCCAGGTGAGCGCGCCGTCCCGGAGGAACAGGTGGACGCCCACGGCGCACGGGTACTCCCGCGACTGGCGGAAGTTGTCCTCGGGCTGCAGCACCAGGGCGAACGCGCGCCGGTGGGCGGGGTCGCGCTCGATGCGGCCGACCACTTCCTCCAGCTGGTTCCCCTTGGAGGTCAGCAGCCGGTGGCCGAACGCACCGCTCAGCGTGTGCTGGTCGTCCGAGTACTCATGGGCGCCACGACGGTAGTACGCGGGAGTGTCGACGTCGTTCCGGCCGTCCAGGGACCAGGCGAGCAAACCGAAACAGTAGGAGAGATTGACCGGAAGGTGCGGGGTGACCGCCAGACAGGAGGCCGGGTCGGCGATGCGGCTCTGATAGGCCAGGAGTTCGCGATACGGGCGGTCGTTTTGGCCGAAGCCTGACGCCTTGGAGAGCGGATCGCGCACCGAGGCGACCTCGCTGCCCTCCGCAAGGATGTCGCGTAAGCCCGCAGTGTACGAATCCGCGAAAGACTGATAATTGGGCATGCCAACGACCCCGTTCTGACGATTGATGATAAACTCGCCACTCTGCATGGAAAATCGGACAAATCACTGTCCGGGACGAGCTCGGTTTCGATCGAGTAGAACGTCGAGGTTCTTCTTTTGTCAATGGAGTTTCGATATCTCTGACGAGGGGAACGACTGCCCCGTTCGCCGTACCCGGTGGGTATTGACACGGATCACTCGCACTCCGGATGATGACCGGCGACTAATGGAGCTTGCCAACACTCGGGGGGCGGCAGTTCAAGTGACGGGCCATTTCTCGTTAAACCCATGGCACTTATCTCCGCGATGGCGCATCGGGATCGGCGCGGCAATCGTCGCCATCACCTACGCGGGGCTGATCTCAGCCAGACCCGATTCCGTACACGGCGGCGTGGGCGGTCCGGCCGCCCTGCTCGCCCTGTGCGGCTACACCCTCGGGGCAATGCTGATCGTCTCCGGTGCCGTGGCGGGGCTGCCGACGACGACCGTGGCACTGCTGCCGGTGGCGATCACCATCAACATCGTGATGGGAAAGATCGTCTACTTCAGCGGCCTGCCGCTCCAGCTCGACTCGATCGGCACCGTGCTCGTGGGCGTCCTCGCCGGACCCGCCGCGGGTGCCGCCACCGGGGCTCTGGCCAGCATCGTCGTCGGGATGACCATCACGCCCGGGGCGCTGCCCTATGCGGTGACCGCCGCCCTGATCGGCTTCATAGCGGGCACCCTGGCGCGGGCCGGCTGGTTCCGGCGCGTGCCGACCGCCCTGCTCGCGGGGGGTGTGATCGGCGTGTTCGCCGGCGTGGTCTCCGCCCCCATCACGGCCTTCGTCTTCGGCAACGCCGGCGGCACAGTGGGGCAGTCGGCCGTCATCGCGACGTTCCAGGCCTACGGAAACAGCATGCTGAAGGCCGCCAGCCTGCAGGGACTGGTCGCCGACCCCCTGGACAAGGCGCTGACCGTGGCTCTGGCACTGACCCTGCTGGCGGGCCTGCCCTCCGGCTACGTGCACCGGTTCCCCTTTGTCCAGCAGCATCGCGTGCTGGCGGTCCACCGCCTCGTGCCGAGAAGGACATGACCTCATGGACATATCCCCGCGCTCGGCCGACGGCTCCCCCGTGCACCGGCTGAATCCGCTCACCAAGCTGGTCTTCGCGGTCACCGTCACCGTGTCCGCATTCGCCCTCACCATGACCTGGTGGCCGTTGCTGCTCTTCTGTACGGCGGTGCTTCCCATGGTAATTGCTTCGGGAACCCTGCGTAAATTCTTCCCCATGCTTCTCGCCCTGTGGGTTCCGATTGCTCTCACGGTTTACTTGATTCAGGGTTTCTTCTATCCGGAAACAAGCCGGGTGGTGGCTGAAATTGGCCCCTTGGAGTTGAAATACGAGGGGCTGGTTTTCGCCACCCAGACCGCCCTGCGGATCATGGTTCTCATGGGCGGATTCTTCCTCCTTCTACTCACCACGCGCCCCGGCGCGCTGATGAGTGCGATGACTCAGCGCGGCATGTCGCCGAAGACCGTCTACGTCGTCTCGGCCGCCCTGCAGATCGCGCCCGCCCTCGCCGACCGGGCCCAGGGCATCCTGCACGCCCAGCAGGCGCGCGGCCTACCGGTCAAGGGGCTGCGCGGCCGGATCCGGGCTCTGGTCCCCATGGCCGGGCCGCTGATCCTCGGTGCCCTCACGGATGTGGGAGACCGTGCGGTGGCCATGGAGACCCGGGGCTTCGGCACCAGCCGCCGTCCCACGTTTCTGACCGAGGTGCCGGACACCGCGGCGCAGCGGGTCGCCCGAACCGTCATGGGACTGTGCGCGCTCACCGCCGTCGTCGCCAACGTACTCGGAGTGCTCCGGTGATCGAATTCAGGAACTTCTCCCTCACCTATCCGACCGGCTCCCGGCCCGCCCTGCGGGAGATCGACCTCGTCGTGCCGCGTGGCCAGATCTGTGCCGTGGTCGGTGCCGAGGGCGCGGGCAAGACCACACTCGCGGGAGTGATCAGCGGAGTCGTCCCGCACATGACCGGCGGCGACCCCACGGGTTCGGCACGGGTCGGCGGACGGCTGCTGGCAAAGACACAGCCGTCCGAACTCGTCGGCGAAGTCGGCCTGGTCATGCAGAATCCGTTCAACCAGCTGTCGGGAGCACGGTTCTCGCTGCGCGAGGAACTGGCCTTCGGCCTGGAGAACCTCGGCGTCAACCGGGCCGAGATGATCCGCCGCGTCGAGGCGGTCATGGCCGACCTGGGACTCACCGCCCTGGCCAGCCTCTCCCCGTACGAGATCTCCGGTGGACAGCAGCAACTCCTGGCCATCGGGTCGGCGTTGGTGATGAGACCGGCCGTTATGGTGCTGGACGAGCCGACCTCCCAACTCGACGCGGTGGGCGCCGGGTTGGTGTTCGACACGCTGGAGACCCTGCGGGCACGGGGCGTCACCGTCGTCCTCTTCGAGCACCGGCTCGAACGGCCCGCCCGGTACGCGGACCGCGTTCTGGTCCTGGGCGAGGGACGGATCGTCGCCGACGGGCCACCGACCGACGTCCTCACCGACCCCCGGCTCGCGGAGTGGGGGGTGGCCCCGCTGCGCTACACGACGGCCGCCCGCCGCGCCGCCGAACGCGGCCTGTGGGAGGCGGACCGTCCGCTGCCCGTGACCTTGGAGGCGGCCGCAGACGGGTTCGCCGCCGCACTGAAGAGCGCGCGAACCGCCGGAGGCCTGTGATGGTGCTGCGCATCGACTCCCTGATCCATCGCTACCCGAACGGAACGACCGCACTCGCGGGCGTCTCGCTGGCCGTCCGGGCCGGCGAACGCGTGGCGATCATGGGCCCCAACGGGGCGGGCAAGAGCACCCTGGCCCGGCACCTGATCGGCATCGCTCGCCCCACGTCGGGGACGGTCGAGGTGGACGGCCGCGACGCCACGGGTCTCGGGATCGCCGATCTGGCCCGCAGCGTGGGCTTCGTCTTCCAGAACCCGGACGACCAACTGCACGCCGCCACAGTGGCCAAGGAAGTCGGATTCGGCCCCCGCAACCTCGGCTTCCCGGCCGACCGCCGGACCGCCCTCACGACATGGGCGCTGCGGGTCACCGGCTTGACCGCGGAGGCGGACAGCCACCCCCGCCATCTGTCGTTCGGCGAGCGCAAACGGGTTGCCCTCGCCTCGGTCCTCGCGATGGACACCCCGATCATAGTCCTGGACGAGCCCACCACCGGCCAGGACCACCGCTCCGTCACCCTGCTCGAAGAACTCGTCGGGGACCTGCACAAGAAGGGAAAGACGATCGTCGCCATCACCCACGACACGGACTTCTGCGCGGAGAACTTCGACCGGATCGTCGTCCTCGCCGAAGGCCGCGTGCGGTGGGACGGTCCGGTGGAGCGCTGGCTGGAGGGAGCCGAGGATCCGTCCGTGTCCGCCTTCGAACAGCCCCAGATGACCCGGCTCGGCCGAGGACTCGGCTGGCCGGCCCCGGTGGTCACGGTCGACAGCTTCCTGGACCGGCTGACCGACCACGCCGAGACCGGCGTCTGCCCCCCGTCGCCCCGCCCCCTGAACACCTGAGTTCCCTTCGTAGCGTGGAGGTCCCTGACGGCAGGTGACATTGGTCGTCATGGCGGACAAGCGTCGCAAGTTCACGGCGGAGTTTCGAAAGGGGGCGGTACGCATCGTGACGGAGACAGGGAAACCGGTCCCGGAGGTCGCGAAGGACCTGGGGATCAGCGCGACAACCCTGGCGAGCTGGGTCTCGCGGGCGAAGCGGGCCTAGAAGGCCTCGCCGGAGGAGAAGGACGCGTTGATCGCCCGGCTTGCTGCGGGGGCGCTGTCGGCGAGGGTCGCCCGGCGGACCATGATGATCTGCGCGGACGTTGCCCAGACCGCCGCCATGATCGTGCTGGCGCTGGACCTGATCGCCGAGAAGATCGACAAGCAGACTGGATCGACCGCATCCGCGCCCGCACGAACTACGTGTTCATGCCCAAACAACGCCCCGACGCCGAAGGTCACCGCCGCGTGATGTGCCCGGCAGAGGCCAACCGCGCGCAGTGCCCCCTCAAGCCCCGCACGCTCGGCCGCGGCATCCACCTGCCACTCGTCGACCCCGTCCCGAAGCCGGCCGGCTCACCGCCCTGCTGCGTCCAGCGCACCGTCACCGTCCCCCCGGAAGCCGGCGCCAACCTCTGGCAGCCGCTCCAGTACGGCTCCGTAGCCTGGCAGCGGGTCTACTTCCGGCTCCGTAACAGCGTCGAAGGCATCAACGGCTTCGCCGAGGACCGCCTCCAGGAACGCCTCGAAGACGCCGGCACCCGCCGCATCCGCGGCATCGCGGCCCAGACCCTCCTCCTGGCCTTCCAGCTCGCCCACGCCAACCGCCGCAAACTCGCCTCCTGGGCCGACGCCATCGCCCTGGGCGGCGAACGGCCCCGCCGACGGCCCACTCGCCGCCGCAGGACCAAGCCCCTGGGCACGTGGACCCCCAAGGCCACATCACGCAGCGCTGAGACCTTCCTCACAGAGCGCGCAGCCCGAGAGCTAATCAAGCAAGATCCACACACGAACGCGGACCGCCGCCGGCCCATAGGCCACCGACGGTCCGCTTCACCAGGCCCAGAGACAGACATCACACCACAGAAACAGGAATGGGCGGCATCGCGATAGCGATGCCGCCCATTCCGTCGGTGCAGCTAGAGCACTTTCGTCGGTGCTCCGTGGTGGGGCACCGACGGAATGTGCTGGTCAGCGGTGACTCAGAGATTTCGAAGATCGTTTCCCGCGCTCGGGATGATCGTTTCCCACCGTGCAGGTAGCCCCACGTTGCCTCCCGCAGGCGGAGGACCTCCAAGACGGCTGGCGATCAGAAGCGGCCGACCATCCCCGGGATGCCCGGGGGTGTCGGGAGCGGCAGCCGGTCGGGGGCGTTGCGTTCGTCCGCGGCCGGAGCGGCCTTGCAGGTCAGGTCCTTCGTGGGGAGCTTGCCGGTGGTCAGGTAGGTGGTGGCCGTCTTGTCGGCGCACGACTTGGTGCCGTAGATGCCGTGTCCGACACCTCCTGCGACCGTGACCATCTTCGAGCCCTTCATGGCGCGGCGCAGGCCCTGGCCGCTGGTCAGCGGCGTCTGGGAATCCCACTCGTTCTGGAGGATCAGCGCACGCACCTTGTTACCGATCCTGGTGGCGGGCTCGCTGCCGTTCTTCTTCCAGAAGGCACACGGCTTGATGTGGGAGGCGAAGTCGCCGTACAGCGGGTACCTGGCCTTGTCCCGGATCGCGTCCTTGCGGTACTGCTCGGGATCGCGCGGCCAGGCACGGGTGTCGGCGCAGACGACGGCCCAGAAGCCGGCGTCGCCGTTGTCCTCGGGCACGGACCGGCCGAAGGACGGCGGTACGGGCTCGGGCGTCTTGAGCTCCCGGTCGGCGGACGGGGGAGCTCCGGCGGCGGCCTTCTTCAACTCGGCGACCGCTTCGGCGGCGTCGCGCGTGCCGAAGAACATGCCCCGCAGGCTGTGGCGGATGTCGTCACCGGTGAGCAGCGTGCCGTCGAGGTCGATCGGCTTGCGGTCGGCCTGAGCGACCAGGCCGTAGAAGGTCTTGCGGACCGCCTCGGGGGTCCGGCCCAGCTTGTAGGTGGCATGCCGCGCGGCGGTCCACTCGGTCCATCGGGTGAAGGCGGGCTCGGCGCCCTCCGCCCAGACCTGGATCATCCCGCGCCAGATGCGGGCCGGGTCGACGGCGCTGTCCAGCACGAAGCGGTCGGTGCGCTTCGGGAACATCTGCGTGTAGACGGCGCCGAGGTAGGTGCCGTAGGAGTATCCGAGGTAGGAGATCTTCTTCTCGCCGAGCACGGCGCGGATGACGTCCATGTCCCGGGCGGTGTTGCGGGTGGTGATGTGGCGCAGCTTGTCGCCCTGCTTCTTGTCGCATTTCTCTGCGACGGTCCGGGCCCACTTCACGTCCTTGGTGAACGTCTCGGCTTTGTACGGCCGTTCCCAGTTCCGCTCGTCGGATGTCAGGCCACAGCCGACGGGGGAGCTTTGGCCGATGCCCCGCGGGTCGAAGCCGACGAGGTCGTACTTGTTCTTCACGGCCTTGGGAAGCTCGTCGGCCATGTACTGCGGCATGTCGACGCCCGGCCCGCCCGGGCCCCCGGGGTTGAGCAGAAGCACCCCGCGCCGTTCCTTCTCGGTGCTCGTCTTCATCCTCGATATCGCCAGATCGAGCTTCTTGCCGCCAGGTCTGCCGTAGTCGAGCGGCACTTTGATCGTGGCGCACTGAAGGGAGGCGGGCAGTTCCGTGTCGCAGCGGTGCCAGGCCGGTTTCTGCTGGAGGTAAGGGCGCAGGGAGTTCTCGGCGGCGGATGCGGTGGCGGGCGTCAGCGCGGTCACCAGCGGGGTGACGGCGCCGACCGCCAGGAAGAGGGCTATTCGGCTGTTGCGCACGCGCGTTGGGTCCTTGGGTCGATGCGTACGGGACGCACCCACCCTGCCGTGCGCGTTGTGCGGATTGATCCCTCCACAGGGCAGTGTTTCTCCCACCGTGGACGTACGGGGAGTTGGGGCGGATAGTGCTGGAGTCGGACAACCGCGACCGGCTCTTTGCCCTCTATCTCAAGTGGCGTCCTGAAATAAAGTTGAGTCGTGTACGATCTCGATTGATCCGCGTTTCAAGAATCTTCTTGGCTTCCTTGCGGTGCCAGTTGCGATTCCACCGGCGTCTTCAACAAGAGGCTTGATTCGAGCGGGTCGTTCCGGCCGGTAGTCGTGATCCTTTTCACGCGCCTTCTCTTATGCCTGACCTCCCTCGGGATGTCAGAGTCTCGTCCGTGATCACCTCCAGGACCTGGAGGTGAGGACCACGGAACCGTCTCCCTGACCTGGAGACGAATGAACGACTACTGGGGAATCCAACATGCGTAAGACCACCACGCGCCGCGTCTCTCTGGCCGGAATAGCCGCCGTCACCAGTGCCGCCCTGCTCGCCACCGCGGCTCCCAGCGCCACGGCCGCCGACGACAGCCGGGGAACGGCTCGCACCGTGGCTGCCTCCTCCGCGACGCAGGCTCCTGAACTTACGGCCGAGCAGCGCCAGTTCATCGAGCAGGAGATGGGCCCGGAGGCGCTGGCCGAGATCGAGAAGGCCATGAGCCGGAACGGGGGCTTCGCCTTCCCGATCGCCGCGGCGGCCATCGGTGCCGCGGCGTGGTGCGCGAAGGGGGCGCTGGCCAGCATTCCCACCTCGGTGCTCAGCGACATCGCGGCGGGCAAGGCTTCCAGCAAGAAGACCTACGTCAGGAACGCCGTCATCGGCTGCCTCGGGGGCGAGATCGGGGGCGTCGTCTGGAAGTTCCTGCCGGGCTGGGTCAAGAACAAGGCCGTCAACATGGTGATCGCCTTCATCATCAAGTACATCCGCTGACGTTGATCGGCACCGCGCGAATCCTGGGGCATCCATGGCCTACATCTTCATCTTCGGTTGCTTCCTCCTGCTGGGCGTGGCCGCTTCGCTGGCCGCACGCACCGGGTACCGGGGCAAGGTCTGTGACCGGTCCGACGGGTACGAGGTCCCCGCGGAGGTGAAGTCCGACCCGGGGCTGAGGAAACGGGCGAATGACCTGGTGGCCTTCTGGTGCACCGGGGCCGCGGTGCTCAGCTTCGCTCCGTTGGTGCCGATCGGCACGGTCATCATGAGCGGCGGTGGCCGAACGGTCGGCACCTGGGGACTTGTGGTCCTCGCCGTCTACGGCCTGGCCGTGGTGACCGTGGGCGCCTACCCGTTCGAGAAGATCAAGAGCCTGGGGCGGTCCGCCGAGCGGTGAACAGAGCAGGGACTGCCGCGTCGTGCGGCCGGCTCGAGCAGCCGCCCCGGGTACCGGGCCGGGGCGGCCGACGGACCTGACCTGTGGCGAAGGCCGTGATGGTGCCCGTGTGTGCCGTCAAGGAGCTCAGCCGCGCCTGTCCGCTGGCGCGGCCGACAGACGGTGGACCGCCACGACGTCAGCAACAGGGCAGTCCGGTGGTCGGTACCGCTGGGTGACCGGCCGCCCTTTCGTGTGCTTCCTGTCTCCTGTGCCTCCGTGTTTCGGTCTACTGGTGGCCGACCGCCCGGGCCAGGCTCTCACCGAGGCCTTCGCGGCGGATGCGCTGGTCGATGTAGAGCAGAGTGCCGACCAGCTGCGTGAAGGCGGTGGCGAGCCGCTGGACCACCAGCATGACGACGACGGTGATGACCAGATAGGTCCACAGGCCGGGCAGCGCGTCACCGTACACCTCGCTGAAGAACTCGCCGACGTCGGCCGGCGGTTCGTCGTACGGGCCGTAGGCGTCGTAAGAGGGCTGCGGACCAGCGAACAGCAGCGGAATCTGAACGATCCACCCTGTGACGCCCACCATGCCCCAGGTGAGCGACAGGATGCCGAACGTGCGCCACCAGGCACCGCGGACCAGCCGGAACGAGCGCTTCAGGGCAGTGATCGGGCCGGCCGACTCAAGGACCGCGGCGGCAGGCGCGAACGAGAAGGAGACCACCAGCCAGGTCACCATGGGCAGGGCCAGCAGCCCGAGCAAGAACACGAAACCCGGCGCCATCAGAGGGCTCTCGGCCGCCACCAGAAGGGCGATCAGGCTGACCCAGACCAGGAAGAAGAGGGCGACTGGGATCGCGATCAGCAGATACATGAAGAGTGTGACGCCGAGCACCGACGGTGTACGGGCCCAGGCGCGGCGCCATACCGCGCCGAAGGTGGTGCGCCGGCCCAGCACGGCGTGTTCCAGGACCACCGGGCTGACAGCGGAGAGGAACGAGTTCACCAGCAGGGTGAGCAGCATGAGCACCACGTACGCCACTACGACGCAGATCACGATCGGGCTGACCATGGCCCAGGTCGGTTCATCGGTATGGATCAGTACCTGCCAGTCGTCCTTGACGCTGTGGTAGGCCAGCGCGAACGCTCCGGCCGTCGCGGCGAAGAGCAGGGCGAGGCCCGCAGCCATCGCGCCGAACAACTGCCGCGCGTACCGCCCCATCGTCGAGAACGCACCGCTATAGACGGCCCCGAGCCCGAGCGGTGCCAGCGGTATCACGCCCGGTCTGGGTGGTGGCGGCCGTCAGCCGCCCCAGCCGTAGGGACCGTATGGCCCCTGCGACCCCTGTGGTCCCCGCCCCTGGTGCGCCATGCCGCGTTCCGTTCTCTTGTTCGGGACGGCATACGTTAGCCCGGCGGGGGTCAGCAGGGGAGGCAGACGGCTTCGGCCAGGGCTGCCCCGAGGCCTTCTCGGCAGATGCGCTTAGCCGGGAAACCTGCACCCGAGAGGAAAAGGGCGCGGATGGAGACCTTCTGGCACTCCTTGTCCGTACTCGTCAGCCCGCCGCCGTCGCCGTAGAGCAGGTCGTGGTTGAACGCGAGAGGCCGGAGCCGACGGTGGATTCCGTCGGCTCCGGCCGAAGGCGGTTCTTTTCTACCTGTCCCGCTTACGGGTGTTGTAGTGGATCGCTCCTGCGGAGAGGACGATCAGAACGGCGGGGATGTAGTACGGGACGGTAGTCCGTACCCCCCACGCAACGGACACCACGACCATTGCTGCGATCGCGGCCGCCGCTATCGCGTACGCCAGCGTGACGGTTACCTTGCTTCTCAACATCTCGCCTTCCAGGGGTATGCGTACCCCGTGTAGTAGTAGAAGTGGGTGTAGCCGAAGGACTTTCGGTAGACCACCGTCGTGCGACTGTAGATGGCGAGGCACTTACCGGAGCGCTCCGCGTGTCCCGCGATCATCCCGATGGCGAGCGCTGCCGCGGACAGTGCCAGCAGGATCAGGGCTGTCGGCTGGGCCCCCGGAATGAACGCGACGGCCCCGGCCGCGATGGCGAGGAATCCCGAAGCGTACGGCCCGTAGTAGGCGATCCGGCTGGTCCAGCGCCGGTTGAAGGTCCACCTCGTGCTGTAGTAACGCTTCATATTGCTCTTGTTGCTCCACCGCTTGAGGAGCACCCTTCCCCAGGACCGGTACACGGTCCGCTGCGAGTAGCGGTAGACCCGGCGGCCGTCCAGGTCGTAGTTGCTCACCGGGTTGCCGGCAGCGTACTCGTAGGCGTTCCTGCTGCCGCCGACCACTGGGTCGACCTGGAGAAAGCGCCCGGTGGCCGGGTTGTAGAGACGTACGCCCATGAGGATCTGACTCGTGGGAGTGGCGGCGGAGCGCTGCATCCCGCCCAGCCAGCCGTAGCCCGACACGGCACGACTCTTCCGCTGTTGACCGTACTCGTCGGCGCTCAGCGCCGTCGGCGCGGCCGAGCTGTTCAGCGGGAGGACCAAGCTGATGTCCCCGTGCAGATTGGACAGCTGCAGCACCACCGCGTTCGTGGCCCCTGTGATCGCCGACAGGCTGCCGGACAGGCCGGCCACCATACGGGACATGGTGCCCGCGGTGTTGTCGGTGATCCAGCGCGGACTGTCCGAGGCACCGCTGTAGTGGTTGGTCTTCGAACCCGTCTGCTTCCACGTGCCCGACGCCTTGGACTCCTCTGTCCAGCTGCGGAAGCGGCCCGCGGCATCCAGCGCCCAGGTCTGGCGGGTGTCACCCGCCGTCTGCTGCCGGACGAGGTCGTTGACGTAGTACGCGACCGAGGTGCCCCCGGGCAGCGCGGTGGTTCGGCCGAACGCGTCGTACGCGTAACCGGAGTCCACGATGCGGTCCGCGCTGTCGTACGCGTGCGTGACCGTCGTGGCGCCGGAGGTCGTGCAGTCCGCGCCGTTCGCCGCTGCGGCCGTGCTCAGTCCGGTGCGGTTGGTGCGCTTGTCGAACGTGTACGTGCGGGTGGTGCAGACGTTGTCGTAGGTGTCCTCGACCGTGGTGAGCCGGCCGACCGCGTCGAACGCGTACGCCTGCGACTCACCCGCGCCCGCACCCCCGGAGTGGGTTGCCCACTCGTCATGCACGGACTCGGTAGCGGTGTCGGTCAGCAGGATCTCACCGTCGGAGTCCCGCGTGTACACCCGCTGATAGGGCAGTCCGGCCTTTCCTCCGGTCTGGGTCATGGTGTAGCCGCCGGGCAGAGTCTCCTTCACGACGGTGCCGTCGACGTCGTACCGGGCGGAGAACGTCCCCGCGACGGAATCGGTCAGCGCGGTGGGCAGACCGCGCGGCTCTGCCGTGTGGTCGTAGGTGTACGTCGTCGTGGACGGCACCGAGTCGCTGACCTTGACCGGGCGGTCGAAGGCGTCGTACTGCGTGGTGGTGACGCCGTTGTCGGCGTCCGAGTAGGAAACGAGGCGACCGAGCCGGTCGTACTCGGTGTGGATGGAGCCGCCGTCCGCGGACGTCGTGATCGACGGCTTGCCTGTGGCCTCGTCGTACGCCAGAGAGGTGCCGGACACTGCCGTGCCCGTGCCGCCGGTGATCTCGCTGCTCTTCACCCGGCCAGCATTGTCGTACGTCACCGTGGTGATCCGGGCCGTGGTGCCGGAGGTCTCGGTCTTCTCCGTGATCTGCCCGTAGAAGCCGTACTCGGTGGAGCTGTCGACGAGCTGGGCGGGGTTGCTGCCGCCGCCGCTGATGTCACCGGCCGGGCCGGTCCAGCATTCGAGGCCGGCCCATTCGGGGCGTCCCTTGCACCAGCCGGTGCCGGTGGCGGACCAGTACGTGGTGGTGCGCGAGGTCGCGTCGGTACCGGTGCTGCCCGGCGGGACGACGGATGTGACGCGGCCCTGGTCGTCGTACTCGGTGGTGGTGGTGAGGTTCAGGCCGCCCGGGTCTTCGATGGAGAGTGAGGGCAGGCCCTTGGCCCAGTCGTACTGCGTCTCGATGACGCGCTTCTCGCCCATGAACGAGTCGTGGCCTCGGACCCGGGCTCCGGAGACTGTCAGGGTGAGCTGGTTGCGCACGGCGGCGGTGCCGTCGGTGGGACGGCCTTCGTCGTACTCGTTGACGGTCCAGGGCTGGGCGGCGACGGACGTGCCCGCCGGGATCAGGACGGTGTCGCCGTCCTTGAGGTTCCGGGTGAGGTCGATCCGGCGCAGCGGCCCGAACTGCTCCAGCAACTGCGTGCCGTTGTCGTTGTAATACGCGGTGGTGGAGAGCAGCCTGGCGCGCTCGGCGACGGTCAGCGCGCCGATGCCCAGGTCGTTCAGGCGTGCCTTGTCCTCGGCCGTGGCACCGCGGGCGAGGGCATGGTTGCCTGCCGAGAGCTCTCGCACGGTGTTGCCGTACTTGTCCGACTCGGTGGTGGTCACGCCCCCCGCCTCGTCGATGGTATTGACCTCATCACCGGAGGCGTTGAGGTAGTGCAGCACCGCACGGTCGTAGCCGCCCGCGGTCAGCTCACCGCCCTTGTGGGAGGTGGGCGTCGAGTCGGCCGGGAAGACGGCGGTGGCGTCGGTGGGGTAGTCGAGCTGTCCCCATGCCCGCACGGCCGAGGCGTTCATCGCGTACGGCGCGGTGCCCCCGGACAGCGGCACGTCGTACACGACCGAGGTGGTCGCTGTGCCGTTCGTCTCCGTCGCGCTGCCCGGCTTCAGAGTGGGTCGGCTGGCCGTCAGGAGCATGCCGGCGCCGCCGGCGATCCCTCCGGCGTTGCCGTAGCCGAAGGTCCAGGGCAGCTGGCCGGGAGGGGTTAGTTTGGTGACGCGGCCTGCGGAGTCGTAGGCGTATGACGTCTTCAGGGCCGGGGTGATCAGCGGGTTCCACGCCTCGCGCAGGCGGCCCGAGGCGTCGTAGCGGTACGACTGCACCGTACGGGCCGTCGCAGTGGTGTCACCGCTCTCGGTGGACCACAGGGTCAGGCTCTTGACCTGCCCGGCGTAGTCGCCGAAGGCGGTGTCCGTCGCGGTCGTGGTGTCCGCGTACGTGAAGGCCAGCACCCGGCAGCCGCGCGTGGACGGCGTCGCGGCGCAGGTGTCGTTGTCGATGGCGCCGCCAGAGGCGACCAGCAGCTTCGGCCGGGCGAGCGTCTTGCCGTCGACGGTGACCGCCTCGGAGACGATGCCCGTGGTGGAGTTTTGGACGCCGCTGAGCGCCGAGGACGTGAGCTGCCAGGTCTCGGCAGCGGCCGAGACCTTGGCGAACGTCGACACACCGCCGTCGCTGTCGGTGAGCGTGAACCCGTCGGCGAAGGTGCCGGTCAGGACGAGGGACTCGGCTCCCGGCTCGGGCTCCCAGCCGTCGGCGTCGCCCGCCTTGGCGGTGAAGTAGATGCTGGTGCCGTCGTCGAGGACGACGTCGAGGGAGGTGTCTGACGTTCGGCGGATGTGGGTGTACCCGGCCGACGCCACCTCGGCGACCACACCGGACGTCCACTCGGCACCGAAGATCGCGACCTGCCCCTCCTGGGCCCCTGCCGCGGGCTTGCGGGACTTGGCGGTGCGGGAGGCGGCCAGCCCGAAGTGGCTCTCCTCCGTCCCGGCCAGGGTGAAGTCGCCGGTGAGCAGGTTGAGGTGGCCGGGGCCGACCTCGGTGCTCGCGGCGGTGTCCGCGTCGCGGTCGACGATCGCGCCGATCGGGGCGGTGGAGGCCGCCGCTCCGGCGGGCCCGGTGAAGCTGGCCTTGAGCTGGATGGAGCCGTCGGGGTCGACGGTGTCGACGGCCGTCCAGACGGCCGCCTCGTTCTCACCACCGGTCAGCGGCAGCGGCCAGCCGGACAGTGCCGCACCGCCCACCGTCACGGCGGACACCGGTACGTCGGCCCAGGCGTCCTCCGCCGAGCGGCGCCACTGGAAGGTCACCGCGTTGTACTTGGCCGCGTCGGCTTCGGCGACGAGGGACAGGCGACGTGCGGTGCGGGTGCCGTCCTCCGGCGAGGAGAAGCCGCCCGGACCCGCGTGGAAGGTGTAGTCGATGGCCTCGGACTTGTTGTCCGCCTTGTCGACCTGCCGCACCTGGAGGGTGTGGGTGCCGTCCTCGGGCGGGGCGATGCTGAGGGCCTTGGCTGCAGTGGTGCCGCCGGTCGCGACCTTGGTCCAGGTCACGCCGTCCAGCGACCACTCCAGCCAGTTGTGGTCGGTACCGTTCGGCGTGACGGTGAACGTGCCCACCTGACCGGCGCCCTTGACCCACGCGCCCGACGGGTAGTCCGTCGATGTGATCGCGGTCGGAGCGGACGGGGCGGCGGTGTCGACGCGGAAGGTCTTCCACGCGGACCAGCCGAGGTTGTAGTGCCCGCCGTCATACGGCGAGGTGCGGAACTTGTACGTCTTGCCGTTGGTCAGCACTCCCGCGGGTACGGTCACTGAGGCGACCTGGCCGGAGGGGACGAACGGGGAGACGATGGGGCTGCCGACCTGGGTGTTGGTGGCGCTGTCGAAGATCTGGAAGGTGCCGTTGACCTTGTCACCGTCGGTGTCGACAAAGGTGTCGCGGAGCGTCGGCGTGGTGGTGTTCACCACGTAGTCGCCGCTGTAGGAGAAGTATGGCGGACCGGCTTCCTGCTTGGTGCCGGTCTTGGGCCGGTAGTTGTAGGTGACGACCAGCTTCGGCGGATTCGTCGCTGCGTTGGCGGAGTTGACCCGCTTCCACTGCGGAACGACGGTCTCGCTCGTGGCGCGCAGACCCATGTGGCCGCGGGTGGCTTTCGCGGAGGCCCACTCCTGCGCCAGCGTGGTGACGTTGGCGTTGATCCATCCGTCCGGCGCCGAGGTGCAGGCGGGGTTGCCCTTGGTCTCGGTGGAGGTAGCCTTCTTCGCCGTCCAGGACGGCTGCGCGGTCCACCGCGAGGACGTGGACGCCGCGCCGGTGGACCAGACCTCCCACGGATAGGCCTGGCAGTCGGTGTTGCCGGAGTGGAAGTTCCACAGGGACAGCTTGGCGTCCGTGATCAGCGCGTCCCGGATCGGCTCGGTGTTCCAGGAGATGAAGGACCGGGCCGTGCGCGGGGTGCCGTTGGCGTTCACGGTGCCGGGGTTGCCGAGGTCCAGCTCGGTGTCGGTGGACCAGTCGACGGTCTCGCCCTGCTGGACGTAGGTGTCGAAGACGTTGGACAGAGCCGAGGTGGACGGGTCGACCGTCACGGGGTACTTCGTCTTCGGGTTGGCGAGGAACTTGGCGTCCGGGGTGATGGCCAGGTCCACGCCGCCCTTGGTCTTGATGACCTTCATGGCGACCTTGGCCCGGTTGGTGTGCTCGCCGGAGACCTTGTCGACGGTGGCGTCCCACATCACCGGTGCAGGCATGGTGGCCTGCTTCTTGGACTTCTTGTCCGTGAAGAGCACGCTGCCGTCGGTCTGCTGCTTGACCTTCAGGCCCTTGGTCTTCAGCGGCAGTGTGTAGGTGTAGCCCTCGGTCGTCGGCTTCTTCTTGAGCTCGACGAACTGCTCGAAACCGGTACGCGTCGCCTCGACCACCACGTCCGCGCCCGGTACGGCGTTCACGTACTCCGCGCGTGTGCCGTCCAGCTTCGGCGCGGGCAGTCCTCCCTTCCACTGGAGCGTGATCTGCTCATCGCCCTCGCCGAGGGTGACCAGGTCGACGGCCTTGGAAGCCTGGGCGGCCTTGAGGGACGCGGCCGGAGTACCACGCTTGCCCGCCAGCTTCAGCCCGTGGGGGTGGGCCTTGGGCTCCACACCGTCGGAATGGCTGACCAGGTCAAGGTCCACGGCACGCCAGCCCCCGGCAGCCGCGTTGTCCTGGAACCGGATGGGGCCGGCGGTCAGCTCGGTCGTGAGCGAACCGTCCTTGTTCGCCCAGGTCGTGGACGTCTCCGTACGCTCCGACAGCGCCTCAACCCGCTTCCCCGACAACCGCGCCGCGACACGGGCGGACGCGATGTCCGCTGCGTGGGTTGCGGCTGGCTTCTTCGGTGCGGCTGGCGCCTGGGTTCGTGGCGCAGCGGCGGCACTCGAACCGTCGAGCAGGGTGACGGCCAAGGCTAGGGTCAGGCTGCCCGCTATGGAGCGCAGATTCCCCCCGGACCAGAGCCGCCCCCGCCCCACTCGCGTGGGTCTGTGAATCGTCATGATTCCTCGGTCTCTTCTTCACACATGGGCACTACCTGTGCAGTGCATGGATGAACGTACAGAGATCGAAAAGGCCCTAAAGCGCCTCAATCGCGCGTGTAACTGGCATGATCGAGCGCCGACGGAAGGGGATCTACATCGTTTCGTGACGCGAATCCGAAGCTGTCTGCTCTGACGTCCCAGCGCTGCGCCCGTTCATCCACCCCTGATTCGCTACGCCTTGGGGGCTGATACTTTTTCGCCTGACATGGGGTGGGGTTCTCAAAATCGGGGTTGAATTGCCCGAATTTGAGGATATTGGGGAAGGGTTGGGCTGCGTGAAGCGGCGTCAGATATGGGTGGCCTCGACCACGGCTGTTGCGGTGACGACCGGGGTGCTCGTCTTCCAGGGGGTGACCGGTGCCGAAAGCGGAATCGTGCCGGACGGCAAAGCCGCCCCGGTCAAGTCAACTGCTCACACAGCTCAGTTGGCGTCGGCCGATGGGGACCGTTCCGCGTCTTTGCCGCAACGGGACACGAAGCCATTCAGCTTGCTGGGGGTGACGTGGACCGATCCGTCGGCACGCGTCATGGGCACGGTCGAGGTCCGTACGCGCTCGGCGGAGTCCGGCAAGTGGTCGGGATGGTTGCAGCTCGACAGTGACAGTGGCCCGGGCGAGAGCGGTGCCGCGCGCGGCGGCACCGAGCCTGCCTGGGTCGGTGCGTCCGACGGTGTGGAGGTCCGCACACGGTCGGGTGCAGGGACATCCACGGGGCTGCCTGCCGGACTGCGGCTGGACATGGTTGACCCTGGCAGCGGCAGGCTCACCGGTATCGAGCCGGCGGCATTCGCCGTAGAGGAAAGCACCCAGCCAAATCCCTCCGAGGCGCCGTCCGACTCGGTCGAGCTTTCGCAGAGTCCGTCCGCGCCTGAGACCCATCCAAGCAGCGAAACATCCACCGAGCCTGCCACCAGCGAACCGCCGGCCTCGTCCGAGTCGCCGTCCGATTCCCCCTCGCTGTCCGATTCCCCGTCGGTGACGGTGAGCCCTACGCCGACGGTGAGCGTGCCGCCGGCGCCTGCGTCCACGGCGCCGCAGCCTCCCATCACCCCTCGCGCCGACTGGGGTGCCGACGAGTCGATCAGTCCGGAGCAGCCTGACTATCTACCCGGCGGGAAGATCAAGGCGGTAGTGGTGCACCACACCGCCGAATCGAACTCCTACACCTGCGACCAGGCCCCGGCGGTCGTGCGCGGCATCTACGCCTACCACGTCAAGCAGTTGGGCTGGAAAGACCTCGGCTACAACTTCCTCGTCGACAAGTGCGGCACCGTCTACGAGGGCCGCAAGGGCGGCGTCGACCGGCCCGTGATGGGCGCACACGCCTACGGTTTCAACTCCGAGACCACCGGCATCTCCGTCCTGGGCACCTACACCGACGCCGCTCCGTCGCAGGCCGCGATGCTCTCCGTGGCGCGTATCGCGGCGTGGAAGCTCGGCCAATACGGGGCCGACCCGGCTGGCACAACCACGCTCACCGCGGGCGCGAGCGGTCGTAACTACTTCGGCAAGACGTGGACCAAGGGAGCGCAACTGTCCTTCCCGACCATCCACGCTCACCGTGACAGCTACAACACCCAGTGCCCCGGCGGCGCCTTCTACGCCCAGCTCGGCACGCTCCGCTCCTGGACCGCCGGCCCCGTCGCCGGCCTGAAGATCACCTCCCTCACCGGAGTGGGTGTCTCCGGTTCGACGTACTACACCAAGGCGTCCGTGACCGTGAACTGGTCGGCCACCACACCAGCCTCGCTGATCTCCAGATACGAGCTCCTCGTCGACGGCAAGGTGACCGCCACCACCGCGGCAACGGCAACCTCCGCCAAGACAACCCTTGCCGTCGGCTCCCACAAGATCAGCGTCCGGGCGATCCACCAGTCCGGCAAGACCGCCACCTCCGCCGCGGCGACCGTCATCGCGGAGACAACGCGGCCGACCTTCACCACCAAGCCGTCCCTCGCCCTGCGCACCGGCACCGTCAACACCACCGCCGTGCCACTCACGCTGAAGTGGAAGGCCACCGACAGCGCCGCGCTCAAGCACGTACGCCTGACCGCACCCTCGGCCAAGACATACGGCCCCACCACCTCCAGCGCCGCCCACACGGCGAAGTCCGCCGTGGCCACGGCCTGGAATATGACCGCCTACGACCAGGCAGGGAACACCGCATCCGCCTCGGTCACCGGCACCCCCGTCATCCTGCAGGAGACCGCCGCCACCAAGTCCGGCACCTGGTCCACCAAGTCCTCCGGCAGCTATCTGGGCGGCAAGTCGTACTCCAGCGTGTCCAAGAACGCGAGCCTGACCTGGACCTTCACCGGAAGGTCGGCAGCATGGGTGGTCTCCCGCGCCACCAGCTCCGGACAGGCGTACGTCTACGTCGACGGCGTGAAGGCAGCCACGGTCGACCTGAAGTCGACCACCACCAAGTACCGCGACGCGATCTGGACCAAGAGCTGGACCACCAGCGCCAAACACGCCATCAAGATCGTCGTCGTCGGCACCAACGGCCGACCCACCATCACCACCGATGGACTCGTCTACCTCAAGTAGCCCCAGGGGGCCTGGTGCCCACACGCTCAGCGGCTCGCACACTTCCCATCATTGGCAAGGCTGTGATCGGATGACGTGCTCCTCGCCACCGGTTCCGTTGTCTCGATCCCGACCCCGGACGCGGCACTGAGGCAAGTGGGCCAATCGGGCAGGCTTCTCCTGCTCTCCCCCGCCTGCTGCGGTTGGCCCGGCGCTCTGCCGGGCGCCGCGAGCGGTTGCCCGGCCGGGGCGCTCGCGACCAATGCCGGTGTCGTGAATGCCGTGACGCCGATCATCACGGTGCTGGTTCAGGTCCACGCCGCGGGTGAACAGAACTGCCCGATTCGCTGTCAGTGATGGCCGAGATCATCCCTCCGCCAACTGCTGGATGCGTACGTGAGAGGCCCATCCCGTGGATGGGCCTCACAGCGTCCCGGCGCCAGGAAGCCCGGAAGAGCCGGGCACACTTACGGCCATGGTCGAGATGAGCCCGATGCAGGCACGAGAGTTCTGGAACGCGTTGGTGGACAACGCCTCCTCACTGATCACCGATGCCCACACGCTGTTGTCCGCAGGGTCCTATGGGCGGGCACGGTCGCTCACCGTCCTGGCACAGGAAGAACTCGGCAAGGCTCTTTGGATCTATGACGTCTTCCAGACTGCCTGGAGTCAGGGGGATGACTCGCCTCGAGTGGTGGACTCGCTGGCTCGGCACGGGCGAAGCCACACGCAGAATTATCTCGAGGCCGTTGTCTTCGGCGACGAACTCGCCGAGTTCTGGGGTGACTACAGCGTGCTGCCCGATATGGGATCGGGTTATGAGGCATGGGAGAAGGCCCACAATGAGCGGCAGGCGGAAGCTGAGGTCGCGGCGCGTGAAGCCAACCTCGCCAAACAGCAGGGCTTCTACGTAGACCGCGACGCGAACGGCGCCGTCACGTCTCCCACAGCCCTTCCAGCGGGGACGACGGCGGACGATCTACAAACGGCCGCGCGTGTGATCCAGATGCTGCTCATCAAGGACCACACTCGAATGAAGTCCGCTGCCACCCCTTACGACAGTACGCACGCACAGCAGTTTCGACTGTTGCCCGTCTCGCATCCTGAAGACTGGGCGGCTGCCTCGGATGTGCTCAACCCGCCAGCCGAAGAGGACGGAAAGCCCCGGGCCGATACCGACTGATGCCGACGGGCAACAGGCCCGTGCGGGTTGTGGCCAGATACGCAACGAGCCCGCCGCAGGGGCAGGTGCACGGTCAGCCTGCTGGGATGAACATGTTGATCGAGTTGGCGAGCACGCTCGCGTCGGGGCGTTCATCGGCGTCCTCGCGGAGAGGCTGACCAAATGCTCCCGCAACCGCCAGGAGCAGCAGGCCGAGATCGGCGCCCTGCGGGTGAAGGCCGACGCGATGACGGTGGCGGTGATGGAACTGCAGGGTGCGGCCGCCGCCGACCGGCCGCTGTGAAAGGGGCCGGCCGAGCGGGGCCAGACGTTCCTGCTGACGCTGCTCGCCTTCGCGGGTGTCGCCGCCCGGGCCCGCATCGCCGACGGAACGGATGTGCAGAGCGGGCTGGTGGGCTTCGGGCAGGCAGCTGATCTACTGAGCGGGGAACGGGTGGCCAGCAAGCAGACCGTGGCCGCCGTGCGGGAGCCACACGCTCGGGCCGCCAGCATGCCAGCTAGCCCGGCCCTAGTGCCGCAACCGAAGCGGGGCATGGCGCAGTGCCGTGCCCCGCTCAGGGCAGGTCGAGGGCGAGGCTTGCGGGGATGGAGTCGAAGGCTTCTTCGACGCGGCGAGCCAGCGTTTTGGTGCCGCCGTGTCCGCGGCGTCGATCGGGTCCCTCGGGGGTACGGCCGGCGACCCAGTTGCGGGCGCCGCAGCGCCAGGCGCTGAGGGCGAATTCACCGAGCAGGCGCAGGCGTACATCGTCCCGGCCATCGATACCGAGGCGTTCTTCGAGGGTCTCCACCAGGCGCTGCTGGGTCTTCATGGAGGACAGGATGCTGTGGTCGCGGAGGACGGGGGTGCCGGCAGCGAGACGGCGGGTGCGCAGGAAGCGGTGGTTCCAGCCGTCGGGCATGGACAGGATCGCCGCGCTCAGCGAGGTACGCAGGGCGTCGAGCGCCGGACCGGGGCCGGCGTGCTGGGCGAAGTGGGCGATGTAGGCGTCCCATAGCTCGCCTTCGGCCGCCATGGCGACGTCTTCCTTGGTGCCGTAGTAGCGGAAGAAGGTGCTGCGGCCGATCTCCGCGTGAGCGGTGAGCTCTTCGAGGGTGACGCGGTCGAACCCGCGTTCACTGAACAGCTCCAGCGCGGCGTCGGCGAGCGCACGGCGGGTGCGCCGCTTCTTGCGCTCGCGCAGCGACAGGTGCCCGTCGCCGACGGGAGCAGGGAGGTCGGTGGTCACCGATCCAGGGTAAGGGCTGTCCCGTAACTGCTGGTCACTGGTGAGATGATCTTGCTGTGTCTGGTGTGATCACGGCGTCGGAGCCCTCCTGGATAGCCCCGTTCACCGGGCTGAGCCCGCGCCAGTTCGGCAGGCTG
>NZ_POUC01000369.1 GCF_002891435.1 Streptomyces cahuitamycinicus | reverse complement strand
CCGCCCACCCGGGCGATCCGCCGGTGCCCCATGGCGGCCAGGTACCGCACCGCCTCCGTCACGGCCGTGGCGTCGTCCGTCCACACCGACGTGAGTCCCCCCGTCAGCGAGGGGTGCCCGACGGCGACCACCGGCATCCCGAGCCGCTGCGTCATGGCCACCCGCGGATCGTCCGCCCGGAAGTCGACGAGGATCGACCCGCCGATCTGCCGCCCCCGCCACCACGCCTCCTGGGCGCCCACCTCCTCGTCCATGTTCCGTACGAGCCTCAGCAGCAGCGAGCTGGAGTGCTCGGCCAGCACGCTCTGCACGCCGGAGACGAACTCCATGTACCAGGGCTCAAGACCCAGCGCCCGCGCCGGCCGGCACACGGCCAGCCCGACCACGTCCACGCGCGATCCGGCCAGCGTCCGCGCCGTGAGGCTCGGCGACCAGCCCAGCTCCCGTGCCGCGAGGAAGATCCGGTCCCGGGTGGCCTCCGACAGTCCCGGCTTGTGATTGAACGCGAGGGACACCGCACCCTTGGACACGCCTGCGCGCGCGGCGACGTCCTTGATGGTGACGCGAGGGGTCGGCGTTGCCGTCATCGAGTGGGCTCCACGCAGTACAGGGCCGAACGGGCGGTCTTGGCGTCCGGAGTCTTCCAGCCGCGCACCCCGATGGTCACCTCTTCGCCCGGCAGCAGGGTGACCAGCCCCCGGTCGGCCCGCGCCCCGGGATCGAGCCGGTCGGCCTGGAGCAGCAGGTCCCGGACCAGGGTGCGGGCGGTCACCGTGATCCCGCCCGGCGCGAGACGGACGTCGAACTCCGGATCCGGGTAGGGGACTTCGCGGTCGGGCGCCGGGAAGTGCAGCGCCCGCAGCCCGTCCACGTCCGCGACCAGGAACTCCCCGGGCCCGGCGGGCGTCAGCTCCCGCGGCACGTCGACACGGCCTACCGCCCGGCTCCCGGCCGCCAGTTGCACCTCCCCTCGGCTCAGCACCTCTCCCTCGACGGACAACCGCCGCAGGGTCAGAGCCCCCCTCCACTCCTCCGGCCCCTGGTTGACGGCGGCCAGCACCAGCCCTCCGTCCCGCCCCTGGAACGTCGGCAACCGGTCCGCGTACAGCCGCTTCAGCTCGTGGTACAGCGGCTTCTCCCGGCCGTCACCGTCGATCGCCGCCCAGGACGTCACCGGCCAGCAGTCGTTGAGCTGCCAGACGATCGTGCCCGCGCACACCGGCCAGTGGGAGCGCCAGTGCTCGATCCCGGCCGCGACCGCCCGGGCCTGGTTGAGCTGCGTCAGGTAGTGCCAGCGGTCGAAGTCCCCGTCCGGCACGGCGAAATGCCGCTGGAGCCCCCGCTCCAGCTTGCCGTTGCCGTCATCGGCCTTCTGGTGGTGCAGCATGCCGGGGGAGTCCGGCGCGAGCTCCTCCCCGGGCAGCGCCCGGCGCAGTGTGGTGTACGCGGGCGGCGCCTGCCAGCCGAACTCGGCGACGAACCGCGGCACGCTCAGCCGGTAGTCCGCGTAGTCCTCCCGGTTCCACACCTCCCACGAGTGGTGGGTGCCGTGCGCCGGGTCGTTCGGGTGGTGGTCCCACGATCCGGACCAGGGACTCCCCGCCGCGTACGGGCGTGTGGGATCCAACTCGGCCACCACGCGCGGCAGTACGCCCAGGTAGTAGCCCTCACCCCACGAGTTCCCGGCCAGCCTCGGCTCCCACTCCCAGTCCCTGAAGCCCCACAGGTTCTCGTTGTTGCCGTTCCACAGCACGAGCGACGGATGCGGCATCAGCCGTACGACGTTCTCCCGCGCCTCGGCCTCCACCTCGCCGCGCAGCGGCTGCTCCTCCGGGTAGGCCGCACACGCGAACGGGAAGTCCTGCCAGACCAGCAGCCCGAGTTCGTCGCAGGCGTCGTAGAAGTCCTCGCTCTCGTAGATCCCGCCGCCCCAGATCCGCACGAGGTCCACGCCCGCGCCGGCCGCCTGCTCCAGCCGCTCCCGGTAGCGCTCGCGGGTGATCCGGGACGGGAAGACGTCGTCGGGGATCCAGTTGACCCCCCGCGCGAAGAGCCGCTCGCCGTTGACGACGAGGGTGAAGCCGGTGCCGTGCGCGTCGGACCGCCGGTCCAGCTCCACGGTCCGGAAGCCGATCCGCCGCCGCCACACGTCCAGCGCGTCCTCGCCGTGCAGCAGCCTCAACTCCACGTCGTACAGCGGCTGTCCGCCGTACCCACGCGGCCACCACAGCCGCGCGTCCGGCACCCGCAGCCGTACGACCCCGCCGGGCCCCTCGATCTCGGCCCGCGCCCGCACCCCCGCGACGGTCGCCTCCACCGCGAGTGGTGCCTCGCGCCCGGTCCGCTCGACGTCGACGGCCAGCTCGACGACGCCGGTGCCCTCCTCGACGGTGACCAGGGGACGCACCCGCGCGATCCGGGCCGTCGACCAGTGCTCCAGGCGGACCGGCCGCCAGATCCCGGCCGTCACCAGGGTCGGCCCCCAGTCCCAGCCGAACGAGCAGGCCATCTTGCGCAGGTACGGGTAGGGCTCGGCGTAGGCGGCGGGCCGCTCGCCCACCCGGCCCCGCACGGCCTCGGCCTCGGCGTAGGCGGAGACGAACCGCACGGACAGCCGCCCGGACAGACCCGTCACGTCGAACCGGTACGAGCGGTGCATGTTGCGCACCTTCCCCAGCAGCCGCCCGTCCAGGGAGATCTCGGCGACGGTGTCGAGCCCGTCGAAGACCAGGTCGGTCTGCTCCTGCTCCCGTGAGCCGCCGATCTCCCGCTCGTACGTCCAGTCCCGGCGCCCCACCCACGCCACCTCGGTCTCGTTCCGGCCGAGGAACGGGTCCGGGATCACCCCGGCGGCCATCAGGTCGGTGTGCACGCACCCCGGCACGGTGGCCGGCAGCGCGTCCGGGCCGTGCCGCAGGATCCATCCCTCGCCGAGCGGTGTGGCCTCCAGCATGCGCACTCCCTTAACCGGTTCAGTAAAGAGTCGGGTGTCAGTTTTCGCATCGTTGGCGGGATTGGGACTTTACCGGTTGAGTGCACGCTGCCAGAGTTCCGAACCAGCCATACCGCACGTGCTCGTCCGTCCCGAGTTCCCCTCCGCGAACGGAGCTGATGCACATGAACCGCCGTACCCTCCTCGCCCTGGCCGCGGGCGCCGCCCTGCTGGCGTCCGGCTGCACCGGCACCTCGGGCACCTCGAAGGGCGCCGACGCCAAGGCGCCCGACGATCCCGCCGACGTCCGCGGGACCATCACCGTCCTCACCCACCGGACCGACCTCGTGCAGGACGGGACGATGAAGAAGTACGCCGCCGAGTTCGGCAGGACCTACCCCGGGGTGACGGTGAAGTTCGACGGCATCACCGACTACGAGGGCGAAGTCAAGATCCGTATGAACACGGAGAACTACGGCGACGTCCTCATGATCCCGGCGGTGATCGAGAAGAAGGACTACCCCAGGTTCTTCGCCTCGCTGGGCAGCCAGGAGGAGCGGAGCAAGAAGTACCGCTTCACCGACTACACGACCGTCGAGGGCAAGGTCTACGGCCAGAGCCCGCTCGGCGCGCTGCCGGGGTTCATCTACAACAAGAAGGTGTGGCGCGAGGCGGGGGTCACCGACTGGCCCACGACACCCGCCGAGTTCCTCGCCGGCCTCAAGGCGATCAAGTCGAAGACCGACGCGATCCCCTACTACACCAACTTCAAGGACGGCTGGCCGCTCAGCCAGTGGACGGGGGTCAGGGGCTCGGTCAGCTGTGACGAGCAGGCCACCACCAGGTGGGCCGAGGGCAACCCCTGGGCCGAGGGCGGCGAGCTGCGGGTGGCGGACACGCTGCTGTACGACATCGTGCACGAGGGGCTCGTCGAGAAGGACCCGACGACCACCAACTGGGAGGCTTCCAAGCCCAGGCTGGCCAAGGGCGAGATCGCCACCATGTGGCTCGGCTCCTGGGCGGTCATCCAGATGCAGGGCGCGGCGAAGCAGGCCGGCACCGACCCGGGCGACATCGGGTTCATGCCCTTCCCCGCCCAGAAGGACGGCACGTTCTGCGCGGTGACGTCGCCCGACTACAACCAGGCCGTCAACGTCCACTCCGAGCACAAGGAGGCCGCCCGGGCCTGGATCGACTGGTTCACCGACAAGTCCGGCTACGCCGAGGACAACCTGGCGCTGTCCCCGCTCAAGGACGCCCCGCTGCCCGGCATCCTGAAGCCGTACGAGGAGGCGGGCGTCAAGCTCCTCGACCTCGACGACGCCGAGGGCGCCCGGCTGAAGACCATCGAGAACCAGTCCGAGGTCGGCATCAACAAGCCCGACTACCGCAAGGAACTCGTCGACATGGCCCGCGGCGCAAGGAAGGGCGACCCGGACGACTACCTGGACGGCCTCGGCGAGAAGTGGACCGAGACCCAGAAGTCGCTGGGGAACTGATGGCGGGCACGACCGAGACGGCGGCCGTCAAGGCCGCCGCGGAGGCGGCCGCCACCCCCGCCCCGCGCCAGGCCCGCCTGTGGCGCGGGGCCACCCCCTGGCTCTTCCTGCTCGCCCCGCTCACCCTCCTGATCGTCTTCACCTACGCGCCGATCGCCAACATGGTCGCGTACAGCTTCACCGACTGGGACGGAGTGAGCCCCGAGCTGCGCTACACGGGCACCGAGAACTACGCCGAACTCTTCACCCGCTCCGAGCTGTTCGAGGTCTTCTGGGTCAGCGGCTACTACCTGGTGGCCTCCGTCGTCCAGATCGTGGCCGCGCTCTACTTCGCCACGATCCTCAGCTTCAACGTCCGCTTCCGGAACTTCTTCAAGGGCGTGCTGTTCTTCCCGTATCTGATCAACGGGGTCGCGATCGGCTTCGTCTTCCTCTACTTCTTCCAGGACGGCGGCACCCTCGACTCGGTGCTGAGCCTGTTCGGTGTGGAGACGGACCGCGCCTGGCTGGGCACCCCGGAGTCGGCGAACACCTCCCTGGCCGCCGTGTCGGTCTGGCGCTACCTGGGCCTGAACTTCGTCCTCTTCCTCGGCGCGATCCAGTCGATCCCCGGGGAGCTGTACGAGGCGGCCGAACTGGACGGCGCGAACCGCTGGCAGCAGTTCCGCCACATCATCGCGCCGGGCATCAAGCCGGTCCTGAGCCTGACGGTGATCCTCTCGATCTCCGGTTCGCTCTCGGTCTTCGAGATCCCGTACATCATGACCGGCGGCGCGACCGGCACCGAGACGTTCGTCATCCAGACCGTGAAGCTGGCGTTCCAGTTCAACAAGACGGGGCTCGCCTCGGCTGCCGCGGTCGTGCTGCTGCTGATCGTCCTCGCGGTGACCTGGGTCCAGCGTCGCCTCGCCCCCGACGACAAGGTGGACCTCGTATGACGCGCCGCGCGGTGACCCGCGTCCTCGTGTACCTGTCGCTGATCGCCGCGACCGCGCTGGTCCTGCTCCCGCTGGCCGCTGTGTTCCTGACGTCCCTGAAGTCGGAGCAGGAGATGGCGGACGGCAGCGGCGCGCTGGCCCTGCCGGGCGACCCGTTCAACTTCGACAACTACGTGACGGCGTTCCAGGACGGCCGGATGCTCTCGGCCTTCGGCAACACGGCCGTCATCCTGGTCGTCGCCATCGGCGGCACGGTCCTGATCGGCTCGATGACGGCCTACGCCATCGACCGCTTCCGGTTCCGCTTCCGCGCGTGGGTCCTGGCCCTGTTCCTGATCGCCGCGCTGGTCCCCGGCGTGACCACCCAGGTGGCCACCTTCCAGATCGTCAACAGCTTCGGCCTGTTCGACAGCCTCTGGGCGCCGATCGTCCTCTACATGGGCACGGACATCGTCTCGATCTACATCTTCCTGCAGTTCGTCCGCTCGATCCCGGTGTCCCTGGACGAGTCGGCCCGCATCGACGGCGCCAACGCCTTCACCGTCTACCGCAAGATCATCTTCCCGCTGCTGAAACCGGCGATCGCGACGGTCGTGATCGTGAAGGGGATCACCGTCTACAACGACTTCTACATCCCCTTCCTCTACATGCCCTCCGAAGATCTTGGCGTGATCTCGACGTCGCTGTTCCGCTTCAAGGGCCCGTTCGGCGCCCACTGGGAGACGATCTCGGCAGGGGCGATCCTGGTGATCGTCCCCACTCTGGCCGTCTTCCTGTTCCTCCAGCGGTTCATCTACAACGGTTTCACCAGGGGGGCGACCAAGTGAGGACGCCCCCCGAGGGGCACGGGGAACCGCGCGAACAGCCACGGACGACCCGCAGCCGCCGCGCGCGAGGGTTCCTTACGGCGCTTCGGCGGACAACGCGGTCACCAACACCGGCGTCACCTGCTCCACCTGCCACGGCCGCGCCCCGTGGCCGGCCAGCGCCGCCGCGACGGTCTCCGCGTCCACCACCGCCGGCGGTTCCCAGCACACCCGCCGCACCGTGTCCGGCGTGATCAGGTTCTCCTGCGGCATGTTGACCTGCTCGGCCAGCGCCGACACCCCGGCCCGGGCGGCGGACAGCCGCGCGGCGGCCGCGGGGTCCTTGTCGGCCCAGGCACGCGGCGGCGGAGGCCCGGTCAGTTGCTGCCCCGGCTGCGGCAGCTGCGCCTCGCTCAGCGCCTTCGCCCGGTCCACCGCCGCCTGCCACTGCTCCAGCTGCCGCTTGCCCACGCGGTGTCCAAAACCGTTCAGCGCGGCCAGCGCCTGCACATCGGCCGGAAGCGCCAGCGCCGCCTCCACGATCGCCGCGTCCCCGAGCACCTTGCCCGGCGACACGTCACGCCGCTGGGCGATCCGGTCCCGGGTCTGCCACAGCTCCCGCACGACGGCCAGCTGCCGTCGGCGGCGGACCTTGTGCATACCGGACGTACGCCGCCACGGGTCCTTGCGGGGCTCCGGCGGGGGAGCCGAGGCGATCGCGTCGAACTCCTGGCGGGCCCACTCCAGCTTGCCCTGCCGGTCCAGCTCCTTCTCCAGCGCGTCGCGCAGGTCGACGAGCAGCTCGACGTCCAGCGCCGCGTAGCGCAGCCAGGGCTCGGGCAGGGGCCGGGTCGACCAGTCGACGGCGGAGTGCCCCTTCTCCAGGAGGAATCCCAGCACGCTCTCGACCATCGCGCCGAGGCCGACCCGGGGGAACCCGGCGAGGCGCCCGGCCAGCTCCGTGTCGAACAGCCGCGTCGGCACCATGCCTATCTCGCGCAGGCAGGGCAGGTCCTGGGTGGCGGCGTGCAGCACCCACTCGACGCCGGACAGGGCGTCACCGAGGGCGGACAGGTCGGGGCAGGCCACGGGGTCGATAAGGGCCGTTCCGGCGCCGGTGCGGCGCAGCTGCACCAGGTAGGCGCGCTGTCCGTAGCGGTAGCCGGACGCGCGCTCGGCGTCGACGGCGACGGGCCCGGATCCCGCCTCGAAGGCGGCGATCACCCGGGCCAGGGCGGCCTCGTCCGCGATGACGGGCGGAATGCCCTCACGTGGTTCCAGCAAAGGGATCGGCGCCTCCGTAGCAGAAGATCCGCCGTCGTCCGGAGGAGCGCCTCCGGTGGTTCGCAGTGAGCTGTCTGCTGCGGTGTCGTGGGCGTCGGTCACATGTCAAGGGTATCCATGTATGGCCGGCGCCCGCCGACGGAACGTTCCGTCGGCGGGCGCCCGGGGGTCGCAAACCAGTCATGTCGGGGAAGCGGCGGGTTCGCGAACCGTACGTGACGTGAACGGGGCCGACGGCCGGTCCCGTTCACGTGAAGGAGGGATCACGAAGGGTCACGGCGGAGCGGGTCAGTGGATGATCCCGGTCCGCAGTGCCACCGCGACCATGCCGGCACGGTCGCCCGTGCCGAGCTTGCGGGCGATGCGGGCGAGGTGGCTCTTGACGGTCAGGGCGGACAGGCCCATCGAGACGCCGATCGCTTTGTTCGACTGGCCTTCGGCGACCAGTCGCAGCACCTCGACCTCGCGGCCCGACAGTTCGCGGTAGCCGCCCGGGTGGCTCGGGGCGCCCGGGGGGCGGCGGTGCAG
>NZ_POUC01000368.1 GCF_002891435.1 Streptomyces cahuitamycinicus | reverse complement strand
GCCCAGGAGCCCGCCGTGCCCACCGTCCCGGACCACACCTTCCTCGCCGCGACCGCCGACCGCCTCGCCGCCCTGCCCGCCGTGGAAGCCGTAGCCCTCGGTGGCTCCCGGGCCCGGGGCACCGAACGGCCCGACAGTGACTGGGATCTGGCGGTCTACTACCGGGGCGCCTTCGCCCCGGCCGATCTCCGCGCGCTCGGCTGGGAGGGCGAGGTCTGCGAGATCGGCGCCTGGGGCGGCGGCGTGTTCAACTCAGGCGCCTGGCTGACGATCGACGGCAGGAGGGTGGACGTCCACTACCGCGACCTGGCCGTCGTCGAACACGAACGGGCCGAGGCGGAGGCGGGCCGCTTCCGCGTCGAGCCCCTCATGTTCCACCTGGCCGGCATCCCGACCTACCTCCTCGTCGCCGAACTCGCGGTCAACCGGGTGCTGCGGGGCGAACTGCCGCGTCCGGGCGCCTATCCGCCGGCACTGCGCGTCAGCGCCCCGGCGCACTGGCACGGCATGGCCGCGGCCGGCCTCGCCTACGCCAAGACCGGGCACGCGCCCAGGAACGCCGTCACCCAGGTCGCGGGCGCGATCGCCCTCGCCGCGACCCAGACCGCACACGCGGTGCTGGCGGCGCGCGGGGAGTGGGTCACCAACGACAAGGGGCTGGTGGCGCGGGCGGGGCTCCAGGAGGTGGACGCTGTCGTGCGGAACCTCCCGGACGGCCCGGCCGCGCTCAACCGGGCCGTCGCCGACGCGGAGACGCTGCTCGCCCGGGCCGTGCGCGCCGTCACCGCCGGGTGAACTGCACGCGGGTCCGCTGGACGGTGTCCGGGCGGATCGGGAGGCCGTCGACCGTGAGCTGTTCGCCGTAGATGTCGGTGAGCCTGAGGGAGCCGCCGCAGCCGGTGCCGCCGGGGGAGAGGAAGTAGTTGTACTCGGTACGCGTCAACCGGCTCCAGCCACCGCCGCTCCTGACCTCGAGCCGGGCCAGCGGGTTGCGGTGGCCGAGTGCCTGGATGCCGCACCAGTGACGGCTGGAGCCGGTCTTGTAGCGGATCGAGACCGTGCCGGACGTGCCGGGGCTCAGCAGGCTCCAGGTGATCGGTATCCGTCCCGCGGAGAGACCGGCGAGTTTCGCGAAGGCCTCCTTGCTGAGGTCGAGTTGCCCGGGGGCGCAGGGCAGCGGGCACTCGTTGGTGACCCGGACGGTGACGGAGGCGCCACTCGCGCCGCGGACCAGGATGTACGCCCCGCAGGCCTGGGACGTCTCGTAGTCGGCGTGGTTCATCGCCGCGACCATCAGGTCGGGGCTCGGGCCGTACAGGCAGGCGCCGTCACCGTCCTTGGCGTCGTAATGGGTGGCCACGCCGGTGTAGGTGGTCCCGGGCTTGATCCGTCCCGCCAGGGGCGCGGTGCCGGACGCCGGACGAGGCGCGGACGAGCGGGTGGCGGCGGGGGAGGGCCGCGCCGGTGTGGCGGTCGCGGTGGGAGTGGCGGAGGACGGGGAGACCGTCGAGGACGGGGAGGCCGTGGAGGGCTTCGGAGCCGGTGCCGGATCGTGTGCCGTGCGCGAGGCGCTCGGCCGGGTTCCGGCGGCCGCCTCGGCCTCCGTCCGTACCGTGTCCGGTTCGCCGCCCGGGCGCAGGGCGATCACGAGCGAGACGAGGAGTGCCACGGCCGCCACGGCGACGGTCCAGACGAGGGCCGTGCGCCGCTTGCGAAGGGGACGGCGATGGGATGCGGATGCCACGGATGAGTCCTTCGAGTCCTTGCGTGGTTCAGGAGAACGCGCGCTCACGACTCACCAGTGGTCGCCGGGGCCGGAAAGGTTGCCGGGGCCCGCTCCCGGATTGCGTACATAAAGAACGCCGGTTCCGAGCCGTCCGACACGTTCCGGAAACCTATTCTCCAGGAACCCCGCTTACCGTGGGCAGCCACACCCCGCCCCGGCCGCCGTCGCCCGAAGGCTCTCCCCTGCCCTCGTCGAGACGACAGGAGCCCCGTGTCCCGCCGCATCACCCCGCACCTTCCGCCCTGGCTCGCGCACGCCCTGAGCGCGCAGCGGGGGCCGGTTCCCTGGAGCGCGGTGACAAGGGGGGCCCTGTCCGCGGGGCCGCTGCTGCTCCTGGCCGTACAGACCGGTCTCACCTCCCTCGGCGTCGTCGCCGCGATCGCCGCCATGCTGGCGGGCATCAACGACCGGCCCGGGAGCCGGCGCGTCTCCGTCAGGCGGATCGGAGTGCCCGCCCTGGGCGGTGCGCTGGGGCTCGTGGCCGGGACGTACACCGGGCAGGAGGCCGGGGCGGTCGTGCTCACCGTGGTCCTCACGGTCGTCGGGCTCGTCGCCGGGGGGATGAGCGCCGTCGGGCCCGTCGCGTCCGCCGTCGGGACGCAGTTGCTGGTCGGCTCGGCGGTCGGCGCCGGGATGCCCCTGCCCGAGCCGGGCTGGGAGCGGGCGCTCGCCTACCTCGCCGGGGCGGGATGGCTGCTCGTACTGCGGCTCGTCCTGCCCACGCCCGGCTCCCTCACCGGTGACTTCCGCTTCGACGGGGAGCGCGCTGCCGTGGCCCGCGTGTACGAGGCCGTCGCCGAACTGCTCGACGCCGTCGGCGGGCCGGACGCCATCCCCCGCCGGGCCGCCCTGACCGCCGCCCTCGACCACGCCCAGGACGCCCTCGCCGGGCCCAGGCTGCGCAGGTACGCCTCCTCCTCCGCCGAGCGCCGGCTGCACGCGCAGTACGCCGCGGCCCTGCCCCTCGCCGAGGCCGCCACCGCGCTCGCCTGGGCCGAGGAGGCCATCGCCGAGCGGGCCTCCCAGGGCCCCCGGCGGCTCGCCTCCGCCGTGCGCGGCAACACCCACACCGGGCCGCTGCCCGCCCCGTCCCGTTCGGCACCCGCCCTGCGCGCGCTCGACGACGCCCTCCTGCACGCCGCCGAGGTGTTCGACCAGGGCCGGGGCGGTGATGATCTGCACACCCGTCCCCGCAGTGCCGGGGACCGGCTGCGCGCCGTTCTCGGCAGTGCCGGACGCGAGTACGGGCTGCGTGTCGCCCTCTGCTTCGGCGCCAGCTCGGCGGTCGCCCAGGCCCTGCACCAGAGTCAGTGGTACGGGCAGCACGAGCACTGGTACTGGCTGCCCGCCACCGCCGTGTTCCTGGTCAAGCCCGATCTGGGACCGCTGGCCTCGCGGGTGCTGAACCGGGCCGCCGGGACCGTCCTCGGGGCGCTGCTCTTCGCGGGGCTCGCCGCAGTCCTGCCCCAGCCGGAAGGGCTCATCGCGCTCGTCGCCCTCAGCGGCGCGCTCATACCCGTGGCCACCCGGCACTTCGCCGCCCAGACCGCCGTCGCCACCGTCCTGGTCCTCGCGCTCGTCATGGTCGGCGGCGAGCCCCAGGCCTCCGCCGGCCGGATCGGCGAGACGCTGCTGGCCTGCGCGATCGTGCTGATCGTCGGGCACCTGCCGATGCCGGGCCAGCGCGGCGGGGGAGTGCGCGCCCGGCTCACGGCGGCGAGCGACGCCGCGTACGCCTACCTCACGCACGTCCTCGACGAGGCCGACGCCCCGCGCATCGGGACCTCCGGCACCCCCTCCGACCACCGCGCCACCCGCTGGACCCTGCGCCGCGAGGCCTACCGCACCCTCGCAGAGGCCCGGTCGGCCGGCTCCCTGGCCGCGCACGAACTGCCCGCCCTCGCCCGGCACACCGAGGGCGCGGACGAGGTGGCCGACCTTTTGGAACGCCTCGTCGACACCACGACCGCCTGCGCCGTGCACCTGGACGACACAGGCCGGATCGGGCCCCGCCACAAGGAGCGCCTCGCGGCCGCCCTCACCGATCTCTCCCGCCGGGGAGAGCGGGTGGGGCTACGTCCACCGCCCCGCACACCCCTGGCCGGCTAGCCCACACCGGGGGCAGCTGTGGGCGCAGGCTTGCCGGGCGTCGCCGCGGGTCTGCGGTAACTGGGCCGCCGGTATGTTCCAGGTGCCGAGGAGCATGCCGGGATCCTCTCGGAAGCCGACAGACGGGGCGGTGAGGCCAGGGTGAGCGCCCGGCCCGCCCCGCGACAGAGCTGTGACGGGATGTGCGGTTCGGCTCATGCCGCCCTACGACGCCGTCGTACGTTGGCGTGGTGACGCCTTCTGCCGCGGACAGTCCCGCCGAGCTCATCATCAGCGCATGTACCGTCCTCGTGCACGACGATCAAGAGCGGATCGGGTTCGCCGAGGACGCCGCGATCGTCGTACGCGGCGGCATCGTCGGGGCCGTCACCACCGCGGCGGAGGCCGCGGATCTGCCCGCCGCCGAGCGGATCGACGCCCGCGGCCAGGTCGCCCTGCCCGGCTTGATCAACTGCCACACGCACGCGCCGATGGTCGCGCTGCGCGGCCTCGCCGAGGACCTGCCGACCGAGGAGTGGTTCAACGACGTCGTCTGGCCCGTCGAGTCCAACCTCACGCCGACGGACGTCGAGTTGGGGGCGCGGCTCGCCTGCGCCGAGATGATCAGGGCAGGCGTCACCTGCTTCGCCGACCACTACTTCGCCATGGACGCGGTGGCCCGGGTGGTCGAGGAATCCGGCATGCGGGCGCTGCTCGGCGAGGCCTTCTTCTCCTCGCAGGGCCCCGAAGGCCGGGAGCGGTCGCTGGAGTTCGCGCTGCGCCACCGCGGCGCGGCCGACGGCCGGATCACCACCGCGCTCGCACCCCACGCCCCCTACACGGTCGACGACGCCGACCTCGCCGCCACCGCCGAGCTCGCCCGCACGCACGGCCTGCCGGTGCACCTCCACGCCGCCGAGAACCGGGACCAGACCGAGACCAGCCTGGCCCGCCACGGCGGCACCCCGATCGAGGTCCTGGAACGCACCGGCATCCTCCACACGGACCTGCTCCTGGCGCACGGCACCGGCATCGTCGACAGCGACCTTCCCCTGCTGGAGCGGTCGGACGGTCGTACGGCCGTCGCCAGCGCGCCCCGCGGCTACCTCAAGTTCGCCTGGCCCGACACCACACCGGTCCGCGCCCTCGGCGACATCGGTGTCGACGTGGGACTCGCCACCGACGGCCCCGCCTCCAACAACAGCCTCGACGTGTGGGAGTCCATGGCCCTCACCTCGCTGGTCCAGAAATCGGCTGAGGGCGACCCTCGCTGGCTGACCTCACGGCAGGCCCTGCACCACGCCACGCTGCAGAGCGCCCGTGCCGTGGGCCTCGGGGACAGCGCCGGCGGCATCGCGCCCGGCCGACGGGCCGACATCGTCCTGGTCGACCTCACCGGGCCGCACACCCAGCCCGTCCACGACCTCGCCGCCACCCTCGTGCACAGCGCCCGCTCCGCCGACGTCCGCACCACGATCGTCGACGGACGGATCCTGATGCGCGACCGGGAACTGCTGACGATCGACGTGCCGATGGTGGTACGGGAACTGGTGGAGCGCCTGCCCGCACTCGTCGACCGCAGCCACGGCCGGCGCATCCAGCAGTACGACACCTGACACCTGACACCCGACGGCACGCCCTCCGCGGACTTCCGCGGTCCGGGAAATGCAGTTCATGTTCGCGCCTGAGTGGGATGGGGGCGCCTGCGAGAAATAGGCGCATCCGGCATCACGACGAGTGCGACGACTGATACGGAAAGTGAACACATAGGCCAAGAGGCTGAGAAGTTGGTCACACTTAGCGGTGAACGCGTGTCAACTACGTCTCAGTACCGTCACTTCGCGAGCCGTTCACCCCATGGTTGGCGTTTAACTCTACGAGTACAGCGCTACATGGAGGTGCAGGGTGAACGGGCGAACGGTGCTCGAGCGCTTTCCCGCCGGTGGGCCGCGTGGCTCCTGGCCTGCGGAGGAGTTCGCGCAGGCGCGGCGCAGCGAAGGCCTGCCCGCCGAGGTCGTCATGGACCTCGCCACGGACATGTTCCTGGTGATCGTGCGCAGCGGGGACGTGGCCGACGCCACCGCCTGACGTGTGCCGTCAGCCCGCCTTCGGCGCCGGCACCTTCCTGGCCGGCGGGGGTGACGAGGCGAACTGCTCCGCCTGGAGCGCGTACAGCTCGGCGTAGACGCCGCCGGTGGCCAGCAGCTCCTCCGGTGTCCCGGACTCCACGAGCCGGCCCTGGTCCAGGACGTGCACCAGATCCGCGTGCCGTACGGACGCCAGCCGGTGGGTGATCAGTACGACAGTCTGGCCGCTGTCGGCCAGGGCGCGGATCCGCTCGAAGACCTCCAGCTCCGCCCGGGCGTCCAGGGCCGCCGTCGGCTCGTCCACGATCAGGATGCGGCCCCTGCGGTAGGCCGCCCGGGCGATGCCCAGCCGCTGCCACTGGCCGCCCGACAGTTCGTGACCGCCGCTGAAGTTGCGGGCGAGCAGCGTGTCCAGCCCGCGCGGCAGGTCCGCGACCACCGTCTCCGCCCCCGCGTCGGCGACCGCCGCGCCCAGCCGGTCCTCGCACACGGGCATCGAAGGACGCCCCAGGGCGACGTTCACCCGCGCCGTGAACGGCCACCGCTTGAAGTCCTGCGCCACCATCGCGATCCGCTCGGCCAGCCGGTTCCGGTCCGCGGTCGCCGCGTCCACGCCATCCCACATGATCCGCCCACGCTCCGGCTTGTAGAGCCCGGCGAGCAGCTTGACCAGGGTCGTCTTGCCGGAGCCGTTCTCGCCGACCAGAGCCACGATCCGGCCCAGCGGCAGGTTCAGTGTCACGTCGTCGAGAGCGGGGCGGGCCGAGTCGCCCGGGTAGCGGAACGTGACGTTCTCGAAGCGGATCTCACGCGGATCCTCCGGCAGCGGCGCACCGCCCGCCGGGATCGCCCACTGGTCCGCCTCGGTGTACAGCCGGTGCAGGTCCCCGACGAAGAGCGCCTCCTCGTGCAGCGCGTTGACCTCCACCACGAGCGTGTCGAGGCTCTGCGAGCCGGTCCGGATCGCGATCACGGCCGTGCCCGCGACCGACAGGGCCATCGCGCCCGCCAGCAGCAGCCCGCCCAGCGTCGCGTACGTGGCCACCGTCGCCAGGCCCGTCAGCGCCGCCGCGATCAGGCCCGTGCGGGCGGCGAGCCCCGCCAGGCGGGCCTGTTCGGCCTCGGCCGTCTCCGACATCGCGCGGAAGTGCCGCAGCAGGAAGGAGCCGACCCCGTGCACCCGGATCTCCGGGGCCGCCTCGGGTTCGATCAGCAGGTTCCCGAGCAGCCGGCCCGCGCGGGCGTGCTGCACCCAGGCGTGGAAGGACTCGTAGCGCCGCCGGGCGACGGTCAGCGCGCTCCAGGCGCTCGGCAGGGTCATCGTCACCAGCAGCGGCAGCAGTGCAGGGTGCAGCACGGTCAGCACGCCCGCCGCCGCGACCAACGAGATCATCGCGTTGATCACGCGGGTCCCGTAGGAGATCATCCGGCGTGCCGAGGCGGCGCCGTACTGCGCGGTGTCCAGCAGCTTGTGGAAGGCGTGGTCCTCGATCGCGGCCAGCTCGACGGCCGCGGCCCGCTCCAGATACCGCTCGGTCGCCACCCGCTCGACCTTGGGCTCCAGCCGGCCCGTGGCGTAGGTGCTCGCGGCCCGCAGGAGGGCCGCGAGGAACATCACGACGGCCACCGTGACCAGGGCGGGGACGGCACCGCGCAGTCGGTCGTCGATCGGGCCGCCGCCCATCAGCCGGGCCAGCACGCTGTTCACGGCGAGCAGGCTCACCGCCTGCGCCACGCCCCGGCCCGCCTCGGCGGCCAGCACGATCCGCGCCGCGCCCCGGTCGGCCTGCCGGGCGAGCCGGAGGCTGGACGCGAGCAGGGACGGCAGTCGGGTGATCATGGCGCGGAAGTTCAGCTCAAGGAACGCGTCGGCGTGCTGGTTCCAGCCCATGTCGTAGCGCAGTGGCCCGCCGAACAACAACCGCTCCGACTCGGACACCTCCGGCGCGGTCCGCTTCTTCCCCACCGTCGACCGACCTCCCCGCCTCGTGCCCCGTTCGTGAGCGGCCCACTATTGCGGGGCGGAAGCCGCCCCGGGCAGGGCGCAGCCCGGGGCGCCGGATGCGCGCGGGCGCACGACCTGGCC
>NZ_POUC01000367.1 GCF_002891435.1 Streptomyces cahuitamycinicus | reverse complement strand
GGCGCTCACCGCCCTGGGCCTGAGCGCGCCCGCCCCCGACCCCGCCGACGCCTCGCCGCACTCCTTCCCCGGCGGCGGACGCTGGCGCACCGAGATCCCCTCCTGCGAGGGCCCCGAGGCGCTGGCGGTGGTGCTGAAGGAGGCGTCACGGCTGGACGTGCCGATCCACCGGATCAGCCAGGGCAGCGGCGTGTGGATGCTGACCGACGCCGAGATCACCGAGATGGTCGAGTCGACCGGCGAGCGCGACATCGAGCTCTGCCTGTTCACCGGCCCGCGCGGCACCTGGGACATCGGCGGGTCCACGCGCACCGACTCGCGGGGGGCCGGTCTGCGCGCCAGGGGCCACGACGCCGTCGCCGGCTGTGTCGAAGACGCCGTCAGGGCTACGGAGTTGGGCGTCAAGTGCCTGCTCGTCGCCGACGAGGGCGTGCTGTGGACGCTGCACCGGGCGCGGGCCGCCGGGATCATCCCGGCCGACACCACGCTCAAGGTCTCCGCGCTCATCGGGCCGGTCAACCCGGCCGCGTACGCGGTCTACGAGCGCCTCGGCGCCGACTCGGTCAATGTGCCGAGCGACCTGACGCTCGATCACCTCACGGAGATCCGCCGGGTGTCGGGCGCTCCGATGGACATGTACATCGAGGCCCCCGACGACCTCGGCGGCTACGTCCGGATGTACGAGGTCGCCGAGCTCATCCGGCGCGGCGCACCGCTCTACCTGAAGTTCGGCCTGTCCAAGACACCCGGGATCTACCCCTACGGGCACCACATGCGGGAGCTGACCCTGGCCACCGCCAAGGAGCGCGTGCGGCGCGGCCGGCTCGCCCTGGACCTGCTGGCCCGCCACGGAGCGGACGGCGACATGGCGCCGCTCGGGTCGCGACTGCCGGGCGATCTGCAACGGTTCGAAATCTCGTCATAACGTTCCGGCTACTCGGCTTCACAAAAGAAGACACAGCCAACCACAATCCGACACATCTCTTCTCGGTCTTTCCGGCACGACCAACCGGAGCGACTTCGCGCCTCTCAGACCGAGCCCTGCCACAGATCAAGGATGATGATCATGCGTAACCGCAGAGCCGCTCTCACCGCCATAGCCGGAGCCGCGTCCCTCGCCCTCACCCTGTCCGCCTGCGGGCAGAGCAGCGAGGGCGGCAGCGAGGAGAGCGGGGACAGCGCCAAGGGCGCCACCATCGGCATCGCGATGCCGACCAAGTCCTCCGAGCGCTGGATCACCGACGGCAAGAACGTCGTGACGGAGCTGGAGTCCAAGGGCTACAAGACCAAGCTGGTCTACGGCGAGGACGACCCGGACCAGCAGGTGTCGCAGGTCGAGAACCTGATCACGCAGGGCGTCAAGGCGCTGATCATCGCCGCCATCGACAACAAGTCGATGAACAACGTCCTCCAGCAGGCCAAGGACGCGAACATCCCGGTCATCTCCTACGACCGCCTGATCCTCGGCTCGCAGAACGTCGACTACTACGCGTCGTTCGACAACGAGAAGGTCGGCGAGCTCCAGGGCACCTACATCGTCGAGAAGCTCGGCCTGAAGGACGGCTCCAAGAAGGGCCCCTTCAACATCGAGCTGTTCGCCGGCTCCAACGACGACAACAACACCCGCTACTTCTTCGGCGGCGCGATGAAGGTCCTGCAGCCCTACATCGACAAGAAGCAGCTCGTCGTCCGCTCCGGCCAGACCAAGCTCAACCAGGTCACCACCCTGCGCTGGGACGGCGGCACCGCCCAGAAGCGCATGGACGACATCCTGACCTCGGCCTACAAGAGCGAGCGCGTCGACGCGGTCCTCTCCCCCTACGACGGCATCTCCATCGGCATCCTGTCGGCGCTGAAGTCGGACGACTACGGCTCCAAGAGCAAGCCGCTGCCGATCGTCACGGGCCAGGACGCCGAGGTCGCCTCGGTGAAGTCGATCATCGCCGATCAGCAGTCGATGTCCGTCTTCAAGGACCTCCGTGAGCTCGCCAAGGTGTCCTCGAACATGGTCGACGCGCTGCTGAAGGACAAGAAGCCCGAGGTCAACGACACCAAGACCTACGACAACGGCGCGAAGGTCGTCCCGGCCTACCTGCTGGAGCCGGTCGCCGTCGACAAGAGCAACTACCAGAAGGAGCTCATCGACTCCGGCTACCTCAAGGAGAGCGACGTCAAGTAGTCCCCGCCACCGACCGACGATTCACCACTGATTGGAAGGCACGACCATGGCGGGACCCGTCCTGGAAATGCGCTCGATCGTCAAGACCTTTCCCGGCGTCAAGGCGCTGTCGGACGTCACACTGACCGTCCGCCAGGGCGAGGTCCACGCCATCTGCGGGGAGAACGGCGCCGGCAAGTCGACCTTGATGAAGGTCCTCTCCGGCCTCCACCCGCACGGCACGTACGAGGGCGACATCCTCTTCGAGGGGGAGGTCTGCCAGTTCAAGGACATCCGGGCCAGCGAAGAGCGCGGCATCGTGATCATCCACCAGGAACTGGCCCTGGTGCCCTACCTCTCCCTCGCCGAGAACATCTTCCTCGGCAACGAGCACGCCACCCGGGGGATCATCAGCTGGACCGAGACCCTGCGGCACGCCACCGAGCTGCTGCGCCGGGTCGGTCTCGCCGACCACCCCGACACCCGCGTCGCCGACATCGGCGTGGGCAAGCAGCAGCTCGTGGAGATCGCCAAGGCCCTGTCGAAGAAGGTGAAGCTGCTCATCCTGGATGAGCCGACCGCCGCGCTGAACGACGAGGACAGCGGCAAACTCCTGGAGCTCATCCTGGAGTTGAAGAAGCAGGGCATCACCTCGATCATCATCTCCCACAAGCTCAACGAGATCCGCAAGGTCGCCGACTCGGTGACGATCCTGCGCGACGGGCAGACGATCGAGACCCTCGATGTGAAGGCCGAGGAGACCACCGAGGACCGGATCATCAGCGGCATGGTCGGCCGCGACCTGGAGAACCGCTTCCCGGAGCGGTCGCCGCACGAGCCCGAGGAGGGCGCGGCCCCGGCCCTGGAGATCCGGGGCTGGACCGTGCACCACCCGATCGACCAGCAGCGCAAGGTGTGCGACGACGTGTCGCTCCACGTGCGCCGCGGGGAGATCGTCGGCATCGCGGGCCTCATGGGCGCCGGCCGCACCGAACTCGCGATGAGCGTCTTCGGGCGGACTTACGGCCGGTACGCGGGCGGCACCGTCCTCAAGGACGGCAAGGAGATCCGTACGAAGTCCGTCCCCGAGGCGGTCAAGCACGGCATCGCGTACGTCACCGAGGACCGCAAGCACTACGGCCTCAACCTCATCGACACGATCAACCGGAACATCTCGCTGAGCGCCCTGGGCAAGGTCGCCAAGCGCGGTGTGGTCGACGAGCACGAGGAGCGGCAGGTCGCCGAGGGCTTCCGCAAGTCCATGAACATCAAGGCGCCGACGGTGTTCGAGCCGGTGGGCAAGCTGTCCGGCGGCAACCAGCAGAAGGTCGTCCTCAGCAAGTGGATCTTCTCGGGTCCGGACGTGCTGATCCTGGACGAGCCGACGCGCGGCATCGACGTCGGCGCCAAGTACGAGATCTACACGGTCATCGACCAGCTGGCGGCCCAGGGCAAGGCGGTCGTCTTCATCTCCTCCGAGCTGCCCGAGCTGCTCGGCATGTGCGACCGCATCTACACGATGGCCGCGGGGCGGCTGACGGGTGAGTTCTCGCGGGCCGAGGCCTCCCAGCAATCGCTGATGCGTCAGATGACGAAGGACAAAGAGGTAACCCGATGAGCACGGACGTGACCGCCAAGAGCCCGGCCCCCGCGCCGCCGGGCAAGAGCGGAGGGGCCGCGGCCGACGGCCTGTTGCAGCTGGTGATGGACGGCATGCGCCGCAACATGCGGCAGTACGGCATGCTGATCGCGCTGGGCCTGATCGTGGTCCTGTTCGCCGTATGGACCGACGGTGACCTGCTGCTGCCGCGCAACGTCTCCAACCTGGTGCTGCAGAACAGCTACATCCTGATCCTCGCGATCGGCATGATGCTGGTCATCATCGCCGGCCACATCGACCTGTCGGTGGGCTCACTGACGGCGTTCGTCGGGTCCATGGCCGCCGTGTTCATGGTCAAACAGGATCTGCCGTGGCCGCTCGCCGTGGTGCTGTGCCTGGCCGTCGGTGCGGTCGCGGGTGCCGTTCAAGGGTTCTTCATCGCGTACGGCGGGATACCGTCGTTCATCGTGACCCTGGCGGGCATGCTGATCTTCCGCGGCCTGACGGAGATCTTCCTGGAGGGCCAGACCCTCGGCCCGTTCCCGGAGGGCCTCCAGAAGGCCGCCAACGGCTTCCTGCCGGAGGTCGGCCCGAACACGAACTACCACAACCTCACCCTGCTGCTGGGCTTCGCGATGATCGCCTTCGTGATCTTCCAGGAGGTCCGCGACCGCAGGCGGCAGCAGGAGTTCGACCTGGACGTCCCGCCCACGAAGCTGTTCCTGCTGAAGCTGGTCGCGATCGGCGCCGCGGTGCTGACGCTCACCATGCTGCTGGCCAGCTACAAGGGCGCCCCGATCGTGCTGCTCATCCTGGGCGTGCTGCTCGTCGGCTTCGGCTACGTCATGCGCAACGCGATCATCGGCCGCCACATCTACGCCATCGGCGGCAACCTCCCGGCGGCCAAGCTGTCGGGTGTGAAGGACAAGAAGGTCACCTTCCTGGTCTTCCTGAACATGGGCATGCTCGCGGCCCTGGCGGGTCTGGTCTTCGCCGCCCGCTTCAACGCGGCCTCTCCCAAGGCCGGCCTCAACTTCGAGCTGGAGGCGATCGCCGCCTCGTTCATCGGCGGTGCGTCGATGAGCGGCGGTGTCGGCACCGTCCTCGGCGCGATCATCGGTGGCCTGGTCCTGGGCGTGCTGAACAACGGTATGAACCTCGTCGGCATCGGCACCGACTGGCAGCAGGTCATCAAGGGCATGGTGCTGCTGGCGGCGGTCGGGTTCGACGTGTGGAACAAGCGCAAGGTCGGTTCGTAAGTCGGACCGGGCCCCGCCGGGAGGCGGAGCCCGGTTCTTTCCCACGCAGTTTCCCAATGAAGCGGAGCCGCACATGGAACTGAACAGACGCACGGTCATCGCGGGAGCCGCGGCGGCGGGTTTAGCCGCCACCACACTCAGCGGCACGGCGCACGCCACGGGAGGCAGGAAGCCGGTGAAGACGCTCTTCGGCAAGCTGGCCGACGGCACCAAGGTCTACAGCTGGTCGCTGGAGAACGGCGGCACCCGTCTGAAGGTCCTCTCCTGGGGCGGTGTCGTCCAGTCCCTGGAGATCCCCGACCGTCGCGGCCGGTACGCCAACGTCTCCGCGGGCTTCGACAACCTCGAGGACTACGTCGCGAAGACCCCGTACTTCGGAGCGCTGATCGGCCGGTACGGCAACCGCATCGGCAAGGGCAAGTTCACCCTCGACGGCAAGAACTACCAGCTGTCCGTGAACGACGGCGAGCAGAGCCTGCACGGCGGCACCCAGGGCTTCGACAAGCGCGTGTGGGACGTCGAGCCGTTCACCAAGGGCTCCGACGTCGGTCTGCACCTGTACTACACGAGCGTCGACGGCGAGATGGGCTACCCGGGCACGCTCAAGACGAAGGTGACGTACACGCTCACCCGGCACGGCGACTGGCGCGTCGACTACGAGGCCACCACGGACAAGGCCACCGTCGTCAACCTCACCAGCCACGTCTACTTCAACCTCGCCGGTGAGGGCAGCGGCACGATCGAGGACCACGAGCTCCAGATCGCGGCCTCCCGCTACACGCCCACCGACGCGGGCCTGATCCCCACCGGCGAGCTGGCCAAGGTCGCGGGCACCCCCTTCGACTTCCGCAGGGCCAAGCCGATCGGCCGGGACATCCGCGTCTCCCACCCGCAGCTGGTGACCGCCAAGGGCTTCGACCACAACTGGGTCCTCGACAAGGGCATCACCGCCCGCCCCGAGCAGGTCGCCACCCTGCGCGACCCGGCCTCCGGCCGCACCATGAAGATCGCCACGAACGAGCCGGGCCTGCAGTTCTACTCCGGCAACTTCCTCGACGGCACGCTGACCGGCCCGTCCGGCCGCACCTACCGGCAGGGCGACGCCCTGTGCCTGGAGACGCAGCACTTCCCGGACTCGCCGAACAAGCCGAAGTTCCCGTCGACGGTGCTGCGACCGGGGGAGACCTACCGGACGACGACGATCCACACGTTCGGCTGCTGAGGCCACTGACAGGTCTTCACAGGTTGAACACACGTTCCGACCGTTTTCCCGACGGTTGAACGGTGTCACCGTGGCCTCCGTATGAATGGGCGGCCCGCGCTCCCCCGCGCGGGCCGCCCTTAAACGTCGGGTCCGGCCGTCCCCAACGGACCCGCCTCATACGGAGGTTCCATGGCCGACAACGTCACGTCGCTGTTCCGCAGTACCGCGGCACACAGCCCGTCGATGGCGGCTCTGACACGCGAGGGCGGCGAGGAAGCCGGCCCCGTGGACTTCTGTATCCCCTGCAACCCGTACTTCCCGACCCCGGCCATGTTCGAGGACATGGCGGGCCGGCTGCGCGACATCATCACGTACTACCCGTCCAGCGCCGACACGATCACGGCCGAGCTGTGCAGCCTGCTCCAGCTGCCGCCGCAGTGCGTGGCCATGGGCAACGGCTCCACCGAGCTCATCACGTGGATCGACCACCTGCTGGTGCGCGAGTCCCTCGCCGTCCCCGTCCCCACCTTCGGCCGCTGGACCGACCAGCCGATGGAGACCGGCAAGCGGGTCGACATGTTCCCGCTCCAGGAGTCCAGCGGCTTCGCCCTGGACCTCGCCCAGTACGCCGAGTTCATCCGCGCCCGGGGCACCCGCGTCGCCGTGATCTGCAATCCCAACAACCCCGACGGCGGCTTCCTGCACAAGCACGCCGTCGTGCAGTTCATGGACGCCATGGCCGACCTCGACCTGATCGTCATCGACGAGTCGTTCCTGGAGTTCGCGGACGCCGAGGCCGAACCGTCCGTCGTGCAGGAGGCGATGCTGCGGCCCAACGTCGTCGTGCTGCGCAGCCTCGGCAAGAACTTCGGCCTGCACGGCATCCGCTTCGGCTACCTCGTCGCCAACCCGGCGCTCGCCGGCCGGATCCGCTCGATGCTCCCCAAGTGGAACCTCAACTCCTTCGCCGAGCACGTCGTCTTCATGCTGAAGGAGCACGGCGCCGAGTACGCGCAGAGCCTCCACCAGGTCCGCCGCGACCGGATGGACATGTCCGGCCAGCTCTCCTCGCTGCCCGGGCTGACGGTCTACCCGTCGCAGGGCAACTTCCTCTTCGTGCGCCTCCCCGTGGGTGCCGAGGGCACCGTGGTCCGGGACCGCATGCTCACCGAGCACCGGATCCTGGTCCGCGAGTGCGGCAACAAGATCGGCTCGTCCAGTCGCTTCCTGCGTCTCGTGGTGCGCCCCCAGGTGGACGTGCGTCGCCTGGTGTCCGGCCTGGAACAGGTGCTCTACGGGACGTCCAGGAGGGGAGCCGCCGTACCCGAGCCGGGCAACGGGAACAGCTACAGCTCGGGTACGGCGGCCGTGGACCGTCTGGTGAGCGAGACGAACGGGTCGGGCATGCGAGGGCTCGCGGCGCAGGCGGTGGGGATGGCCTCGGCGCCGGCTGCCGCCCCGGGACCGGGGCTCGCCCCGGCGGCCGCGAGCACGGGAGGGGTGCGGCTCGCCCCCGCGGCCGCGAGTACGGGCGGGGTGCGGCTCGCCCCGGCGGCCGCGAGTACGGGTGGGCAGGGACTCACCGCTGCCCCGGCGCCCGCACCGACTCCCGTCCCGGCGCCCGCCCCGGCCGCCGGCATCGGCATGCCGCTCCCCGCCGCCGCGTCCGCCGTACCGGCGGGCACGGGCGGTGGGATGCCGATGCCGGCTGCGGGCCAGATGCCGCAACCGCAGATGCCACAACCGCAGATGCCCCAGCCCCAGATACCGCAGCCCCAGATACCGCAGCCCCAGATACCGCAGCCGCAGATAGCGCAGCCGCAGATAGCGCAGCCGCACATACCGCAGCCGCACATACCGCAGCCCCAGATGCCGCAGTCGGTGCCGCAGCCCGCTCCTCAGCCGG
>NZ_POUC01000366.1 GCF_002891435.1 Streptomyces cahuitamycinicus | reverse complement strand
GGGGGAGGCGGGGGTCGACCGGCTGGTCGGGCCAGGTGCCGCGGACCCAGGCGTGGTCGGGGTGGTCGCAGATCAGCCAGGCGCGCTCGGCCTCCGGGCCCGCCATGACGTTGAGGTAGTACATGTGGTGGCCGGGCGTGGCCATGGACGGCCCGTGCCAGCCGTCCGGGATCAGGACGACGTCACCGTCGCGGACCTCCGCCAGCACGTCGGTCTCGCGGCCCGGGCCGGACGGGGAGACGCGCTGGTAGCCGAGGCCGGGGATGCCGTCGTGGCCGGCGAACTCGAAGTAGTAGATCTCCTCCAGCACGGACTCCTCGCCCGGCCGGTGCTCGTCGTGCTTGTGCGGCGGGAACGACGACCAGTTGCCGCCCGGGGTGATCACCTCGACCGCGATGAGCTTGTCGCACTCGAAGACCCCGGCCGCGCCGAAGTTGTTGACCTGCCGGGAGCAGTTCCCGGTGCCCCGCAGCTCCACGGGCACCTCGGAGGCCGGGCCGTAGCGTGCGGGGAGCCGGCGGGTGCAGCGCGCGCCGGTCAGCGCGAACCGGCCGCCCCCGGTGGACGTCACGGTGACGCGGGCGTCGCGCGGCACGTACGCGAAGTCACTGACACCGCTGAACACATCGGCACGGCCGTGGAGTTCGAAGGTCTCCTGGCCGAAGTCGTCCCCGGCGGCGACCGTGCAGCCGCCGCTCAGCGGGACGACGATCCACTCGCTGTCACCGGTGTCGAAGGAGTGCGCGCCGCCCGGCGGCAGCTCCAGGACCCGCAGACCGGCGTGGCCCCACCCGGCCTTCTCGGGCGTGACGTCGACGGTGTAGGGGCCGCCGAGGCCCTTGCCGGCGGGAAGGTGGTACGTCATTGCATCCTCCGGATCACAGCAGACCGACGGCCGTGTCGACCGCTTCTTCCACGCTGCCCCCGGCCGGGTAGAGCAGCGACCGTCCTACGACCATGCCCTGGACGGTGGGCATCCGCAGGGCCTTGCGCCAGCGTTCGTAGGCGCCCTCCTGGTCGTCGCCGACCTCGCCGCCGAGCAGGACGACGGGCAGGGTGGAGGTCTCCAGCACCTCGGCCATGTCGTCCGGGTCGTCGGTGACGGGCAGCTTCAGCCAGGTGTAGGCGGAGGTGCCGCCCAGGCCCGAGGCGATCGCGATGGAGCGGGTGACGGCCTCGGCGGACAGGTCGTTGCGCACACCGCCGTCGATCCGCCGGGAGATGAACGGCTCGACGAACAGGGGGAGCCGCCGCTCCGCCATGGCGTCGATCGCCCGGGCCGTGGACTCCAGGGTGGTCAGCGAGCCCGGGTCGTCGTAGTCGACGCGGACCAGCAGCTTGCCCGCGTCGAAGCGGAGCCGGGCGATGTCCTCGGCGCGGTGGCCGGTGAAGCGGTCGTCCATCTCGAAGGCGGCGCCGGCGAGGCCACCGCGGTTCATCGAGCCCACGACGACCTTGTTCTCCAGCACTCCCAGCAGGAGCAGGTCCTCCAGGATGTCGGCGGTGGCGAGCACCCCGTCGACGCCGGGCCGCGACAACGCGGTGCACAGCCGCTCCAGCAGGTCCGCGCGGTTGGCCATGGCCAGGCGCCGGTCGCCGACCCCGAGGGCGCCGCGCGCCGGGTGGTCGGCGGCCACGATCATGAGCCGGCCGCTGTCGCCGATCAGCGGCCGGCGCACCCGGCGGGCGGCCGCCTCGGCGACGGCCTCGGGGTTGCGGGCTCTGACCGTGGTGAGGTCCGGGATGCCGATGTTCAAGGAAGGCTCCGTTTCAGTGGCTCGTGCTCGGCGACGGCACCCCGGCGAGGAGGCCCTCGACCTCGGACTCGGTGGGCATCGCGGAGGAGCAGGCGAGGCGCGAGGCGACGAGGGCGCCGGCGGCGTTGGCGTGGCGCATGGTCCGCTCCAGGTCCCAGCCGGCGAGCAGACCGTGGCAGAGCGAGCCACCGAAGGCATCACCCGCGCCCAGGCCGTTGACCACCTCGACGGGCACCGGCGGCACCTCGGCCCGGGTGCCGTCGCGGTGCACGGCGAGCACCCCCTTGGGGCCCTGCTTGACGACGGCCAGCTCGACGCCCGCCTCCAGCAGCGCGTCCGCGCAGGCCTGCGGCTCGCGCACGCCGGTGGCGATCTCGCACTCGTCGAGGTTGCCGACCGCGACCGTGGCGTGCCGCAGGGCCTCGCGGTAGTACGGGCGGGCCTCCTCGGGGTCGCGCCAGAACATCGGGCGCCAGTCGAGGTCGAAGACGGTCGTACCCGCCTTGTCGCGGGCCTTGAGGGCGGCGAGCGTGGCGGAGCGGCTGGGCTCCTCGCTCAGGCCGGTGCCGGTGATCCAGAAGATGCGGGCCCCGCGGATGCCGAAGAAGTCCAGCTCGTCGGTGTGGATCTCCAGGTCCGGGGCCTTGGGGCGGCGGTAGAAGTACAGCGGGAAGTCGTCCGGCGGGAAGATCTCGCAGAACGTGACCGGCGTCGGGTACGCGCCGACCGGGGTGACCCAGCGGTCGTCCACGCCGAAGCTCTTCAGCTCCTCGTGCAGGTACGTGCCGAAGGGGTCGTCGCCGGTGCGCGTGATCACCGCCGTGCGGCGTCCCAGGCGGGCCGCGGCGACCGCCACATTGGCCGCGGAACCTCCCAGGAATTTCCCGAACGTCTCCACACGCTCCAGGGGGACTCCGGTCTGCAGGGGGTAGAGGTCGACCCCGATGCGGCCCATCGTGATCACATCGAAATACTGGGCTGGCTCGGCCATGCGCGACCTCCTCGGGAAGCTGGGGATGCGGGTCCCGGGACGCCCTGCGACGGTGGGGGCGGGTTCCACGGGACCTGCCGCCCCCCAGGTGTAGGTCTCGGAGGGCGGCGCTGTCAATAGTTTGTACTTACATTCTGACCTGCTTGTGAAATGATGTCTTAACAAAGTATTGACAGCGGGCCTGGCAGCGACTTGTATCCGGTGCCATCGCAACAGTCGGTTTGCGGCATCATGATCCGGACTCCGTAAGGCTCCGGGACCACGGATCCCTTCGTGATCCCTTCCTTTCCCCCGCAGTAGCACAGTGAGGTGCCAGGAAAGATGGACCGCTCTTCTCACCCCCGCTCTCGCAGGTTCGCGCCCGTCGTCGCCGTGGCCGCGGCAGCGGCCCTGACCCTCGCCGGCTGCTCCAGCAGTTCCGGAGGCAAGAAGTCCGAGGAAGGCGCCGCGGACGCGTCCGCCGGCAAGGCGACCACGCCCCGCATGACCGTCGCCCTCGTCACCCACCAGGCGCCCGGCGACACGTTCTGGGACACCGTCCGCAAGGGTGCCGAGGCCGCCGCCGCCAAGGACAACATCAAGCTCATCTACTCGGCCGACCCGAACGCGGGCAACCAGGCCAACCTGGTCCAGAACGCGATCGACCAGAAGGTCGACGGCATCGCCGTCACCCTCGCGAAGCCGGACGCGCTCAAGGGCGTCATAGGCAAGGCCGAGAAGTCCGGCATACCCGTGGTCGGACTCAACTCCGGCCTGAGCGACTGGAAGAACCTCAACCTGCTGGAGTTCTTCGGCCAGGACGAGTCCGTCGCCGGCGAGGCCTTCGGCAAGAAGCTCAACGAGGTCGGCGCCAAGAAGGTCCTCTGCGTCATGCAGGAGCAGGGCAACGTCGGCCTCACCCAGCGCTGCGACGGTGTGGCGAAGACCTTCGATGGCAAGGTCGACCCGCAGAACGTCAACGGCACCGACATGCCGTCCGTGAAGTCGACGATCACCGCCAAGCTGAAGCAGGACCCCTCCATCGACTACGTCGTCACCCTCGGCGCCCCCTTCGCGCTCACGGCGGTGCAGTCGGCCGCCGACGCCGGCAGCAAGGCGAAGATCGCCACCTTCGACCTCAACAAGGACCTGATCAAGTCCATCAAGGCCGGCGACATCCAGTTCGCCGTCGACCAGCAGCCCTACCTCCAGGGCTACCTGGCCGTCGACGGCCTGTGGCTCTACAAGAACAACGGCAACTACAGCGGCGGCGGCGAGCAGCCCGTGCTGACCGGCCCGGCCTTCGTCGACAAGTCCAACGTCGACAAGATCGGGGAGTTCGCCGCGAAGGGCACCCGGTGATGAGCATGACCCAGCAGGCCACGCCGGCGGTGGGAACACCGCCGGCCTCCGGCCCCGGCAAGGAGAAGGACGGGCGGACCCAGCAGCGCTCCCTGGCGCTGAGACTGCTCGCCCGGCCCGAGGTGGGCGTTTTCCTCGGCGCCCTGGCCGTCCTGATCTTCTTCCTGGTCATGGCGCCGACGTTGCGCCAGGGCAGTTCGATGTCGACGGTCCTCTACCAGTCGTCGACCATCGGGATCATGGTCCTGCCCGTGGCGCTGCTGATGATCGGCGGCGAGTTCGACCTGTCCTCCGGCGTCGCGCCGGTCGCCTCGGCGCTGACGGCGAGCATGACCGCCTTCCAGCTGACCCTGAACGTCTGGGTCGGCGTGATCGCGGCCCTGGCGGTGTCTCTGGCCATCGGCTTCTTCAACGGCTGGCTGCTGGTGAAGACCGGGCTGCCGAGCTTCCTGGTCACCCTGGGCACGTTCATGGGCCTGCAGGGCGTGAACCTGGCAGTGACCAAGCTGGTCACCGGCAACGTCGCCACCGACAACATCAGCGACATGGACGGCTTCGACCAGGCCAAGGCCCTGTTCGCCTCGTCCTTCAACGTCGGCGGAGTCGACGTCAAGATCACTGTTCTGTGGTGGCTGGCTTTCGCGGCGCTGGCCACGTGGGTCCTGCTGCGCACCAAGTACGGCAACTGGATCTTCGCGGTCGGCGGCAACAAGGACAGCGCCCGCGCCGTCGGCGTCCCGGTCAACTTCACCAAGATCTCGCTGTTCATGCTGGTGGGCTTCGGCGCCTGGTTCGTCGGCATGCACAACCTGTTCCAGTACAACACCGTGCAGTCCGGTGAGGGCGTGGGCAACGAGCTGATCTACATCGCCGCGGCGGTGGTCGGCGGCTGTCTGCTGACCGGCGGCTACGGCACGATCATCGGCCCGGTCTTCGGCGCCTTCATGTTCGGCCTGGTCCAGCTGGGCATCGTCTACGCCGGCTGGAACCCCGACTGGTTCAAGACCTTCCTCGGCGTGATGCTCGTAGGCGCCACGCTTGTCAATCTGTGGGTCCGCAAGCAAGCGACCCGGAGGTGATCGGAATGACCGGCAACACCACCGGCGCCCACGGGGCCGCACTGAAGGACGCACCGCCCGCGGACGAGCGTCCCGTCATCGAGATGAAGGCCGCGGGCAAGTCCTACGGCAACATCCGAGCGTTGCACGGCGTCGACCTGTCCGTGTACGCGGGCAACGTGACCTGCGTCCTCGGCGACAACGGCGCCGGCAAGTCCACCCTCATCAAGATCGTCTCGGGTCTGCACCAGCACACCGAGGGCGAGTTCCTCGTCGACGGCGAACCGGTGCGCTTCTCCACGCCGCGCGAGGCCCTCGACAAGGGCATCGCCACGGTCTACCAGGACCTCGCGGTCGTACCGCTGATGCCGGTGTGGCGCAACTTCTTCCTCGGCTCCGAGATGACCAAGGGCCCCTGGCCGCTGCGCCGTCTCGACATCGAGCAGATGAAGAAGACCGCGGACGAAGAGCTGCGCAACATGGGCATCGTCCTGGACGACATGGAGCAGCCGATCGGCACGCTCTCCGGCGGCCAGCGCCAGTGCGTGGCCATCGCCCGCGCCGTCTACTTCGGCGCCCGCGTCCTCATCCTGGACGAGCCGACCGCGGCCCTCGGCGTCAAGCAGTCCGGCGTGGTGCTGAAGTACATCGCCGCCGCCCGCGAGAAGGGCCTCGGCGTCATCTTCATCACCCACAACCCGCACCATGCCTACATGGTCGGCGACCACTTCAGCGTGCTGCGCCTGGGCGCCATGGAACTGTCCGCCTCCCGCAGCGACGTCAGCCTCGAGGAGCTGACCAACCACATGGCCGGCGGTACCGAACTGGCCTCCCTCAAGCACGAGTTGGCGCAGGTTCGCGGCGTCGACGTCGAAGGGCTCCCCGAGGAGGGGGACCTCACCGCTCCCGTAGCCACTTCTTCGGAAGGAAAGTCCTGACATGGCCCTCGCGCTCGACCGCATCCGGGTCGGCTCCGCCCCCGACTCCTGGGGCGTCTGGTTCCCCGACGACCCCCAGCAGGTGCCCTGGGAACGCTTCCTCGACGAGGTCACCGAGGCCGGCTACTCCTGGATAGAACTCGGCCCCTACGGCTACCTGCCGACCGACCCGGCCCGGCTCACCGACGAGGTGACCAAGCGGAACCTGAAGGTCTCCGCCGGCACCATCTTCTGCGGACTGCACCGCGGCCCCTCCGAGTGGGACTCCACCTGGGAACAGGTCAGCAACGTGGCCGCCCTCACCCAGGCCATGGACGCCAAGCACCTGGTCGTCATCCCGTCCTTCTGGCGCGACGACAAGACCGCCGAGATCCTGGAAGCGCCTGAGCTCACCACCGAGCAGTGGCGCAACCTCACCACCGGCATGGAGCGCCTCGGCCGCGAGGTGAAGGACCGGTACGGCCTGGACATCGTCGTCCACCCGCACGCCGACACCCACATCGACACCGAGGAGCACGTCGAGCGGTTCCTCGACTCGACCGACTCCGACGCCGTCAACCTCTGCCTGGACACCGGGCACTACGCCTACTGCGGCGGCGACAGCGTCAAGCTGATCGAGACCTACGGCGAGCGCATCGGCTATCTGCACCTCAAGCAGGTCGACCCGGAGATCCTCGCCGACGTCGTCAAGAACGAGGTCCCGTTCGGCCCGGCCGTCGCACGCGGCGTGATGTGCGAACCGCCCGCCGGTGTGCCGGAGCTGGGCCCGGTCCTGACGGCTGCGCAGAAGCTCGGCGTGGACCTCTTCGCCATCGTCGAGCAGGACATGTACCCCTGCGAGCCGGACAAGCCGCTGCCGATCGCGGTGCGCACCCGCAAGTTCCTGAGGTCCTGCGGCGCCTGACGACCCGAAAGGACGGCCATGACGGAGCGCGCCCCACTCGGAGTCGCGGTCATCGGTACCGGAAGGATGGGCGCCGACCACGTGCGCCGCATCCACGAAGTCACCAGCGGAGCGCGGGTGGCAGCCGTCGTGGACGTCGACGCGGAGCGCGCGAAATCCGTCGCCGCCCGTGTCGACGGCTGCACCGCCCACACGGACCCGGCGGCCGCCATGGCGGCGGCCGACGTCGACGCCGTCCTGATCGCCTCACCCGGCCCGGCCCACGAAGCCACCCTCCTCGCCGCCTTCGAGCACGATCTGCCCGTCCTGTGCGAGAAACCGCTCACTCCCGACGCGGCCTCCGCCCTGCGCGTCCTGGAAGCCGAACTGCGCCTCGGCCACCGCCGGGTCCAGGTCGGCTTCATGCGCCGCTACGACCCCGAGTACGCCAAGCTGAAGGCCCTGCTGGCCACGGGCCAGCTGGGCCGTCCGCTCATGGTGCACAACCGGCACCGCAACGTCGCCAGCCCGCCCTTCTTCACCAGTTCCATGCTCATCAGCGACTCCGTCGCCCACGAGGCCGACGCGACCCGCTGGCTGCTGGGCCACGAGATCACGGCGGTCACGGTGCTGCGCCCCACCCCCTCGGCCGGTGCCCCGGAGGATCTGCAGGACCCCCAGTTCGTCGTGTTCGAGACCGACGGCGGCGCCCTCAGCGACGTCGAGATCTTCGTCAACTGCGGCTTCGGCTACCAGGTCCAGGCCGAGGTCGTCTGCGAACGGGGCACCGCCCGCATCGGCGACGGCCACGCCCTGGTCACCAGCATGGCCGGCCGCTGGGGCGGCACCATCGCCCAGGATTGGACCGAACGTTTCGAGACGGCCTACGACCAGGAGATCCAGGCCTGGGTCGACGCCACCCGGCGGGGCGCGGTCACCGGGCCAGGCGTCTGGGACGGCTATGCCGCGGCGGCGGTGTGCGAGGCGGGAGTACGGGCGCTGGAGAACGGCGGCAGGGTCGAGGTCGAACTCGTGGAGAGACCCGCGTTGTACGCGTGAAAAGGGCCCGTGCAGGGGCCCTTTCCGTGTGCGGATCAGATCCTGGTCCGCGGCCGGGGTTCGCAACCGGCCTCGAGGTGGTGCGCGTCGATGAGCTCCATCGTCGGGGGGCGGGTGCGGGC